>NZ_NEII01000004.1:438949-467939 GCF_002112685.1 Pseudomonas sp. R15(2017) | reverse complement strand
ACCCGAATTTCTTGACGACCATAGAGCGTTGGAACCACCTGATCCCATCCCGAACTCAGAAGTGAAACGATGCATCGCCGATGGTAGTGTGGGGTTTCCCCATGTGAGAGTAGGTCATCGTCAAGATTGAATTCCGAAACCCCTGTCTGCTAACGCAGACAGGGGTTTTGTCGTTTCAAGGGACACCGGAAATCTGTCTTCAAACCGCTCTGCGTGCCTTGCTGCTCTGACGAGCCTGCCACTTGCGCCACCAGATGTAGACGCCAGTCCCCGACAATCCCGCAATCAGAACACCCAACATCGCGATCATCACTTGTCCGGTGAAGCCTATGATCCGCCCCCCATGTATCGGCAACTGCAACCGATAAAACCGCTCTCCCAACGTCCCTTCTCCTGCAATCTCCTGCCCCAATAATCGTCCGTCCGTACCGTGGAAGAACAACCAGGATTTGCCGTGGGCCTCCGTGTCATGCTGTCCGAACCCCGCACCGTAGAAGTTATACTCAAAGCTGTAATACAACTCGCCGATCGCTGCTGTCAGCCCCAACCTTTTTCCCTCCTGCTGTGCTCTTTCGTACGCCTGTTGATAACTCAATCGGGTGATCCCCAGCTCTTCGGCAGGCATTCGCCCTCGGGCTTCATACACGCTCGGTTCAATCGGGGAAAACAACGACACCACCGGTTTGAAAACCTGGCTCGGCAGGTTCATCGCCACGCTGCTGACGGCGATCGGCAGCAATAACAACCACAGCCACAAACCCCCTGCCCGATGCAGATCGAAGTTGAGTCGATAGGTATGCCCGCCCTTGATCTTCCAGGCGCTCCACCACTTCTTCCAGAACGGTTTACCCCGCGGCAACGTCAGCCAGAGGGCGATGAAGCAATCGATTACCCAGGCGATGGCCACCAACCCCATCAACAGCAAACCCCAGTTACCGGGCAGTGTCAGGTTGTAGTGAAACTCAAGAATGAACGGGACGAAATTCTCACGCTGGAAACAGCACTCGCCCCAGTAACGCTGGCCTTTCTGTTCGCCACTGACCGGGTCGAGGTAGAACACCTGATTGCGTTCTTTAAACGGTTCGCCCGTCGCCGGATCTTTACGTGGAACCGTCGCAAGCATTGCCGTGTGGCCTTCCTCGTTCGGGTATTCCATGTACCAGACTTGCAACTTCGGATGTACCGATTGCACCGTATCGACCAGCTCACCGGGCGGTAGAAGTTCTCCCTCGGCCGACGCCGCGTAAAACTCCGGATTCAACCACTCATCCAGCTCATGATTGAACGCCAGAATGCTCCCGGTGATCCCGGCCAGCAGCAGAAAAACCGCCGTGGCCAACCCGATATACCGGTGCAACAAAACCAGAAACGAACGCATGGAAACTTTCCCCTCAGATACGACAAAGCCAGCCCCTGATTTCAGGGGCTGGCTTTTTTATGCACAAGACAAAGGCTTAGAACTGGTAACTGACCGTAGCGGCGACGTTGCGCTCTTCGCCCATGTAGCAGAAGTCCAGACTGGCGCAGGAGGCCACGTAGGATTCGTTGGTCAGATTGTTCGCATTCAGGCGTACGTCGACACCCTTCAGACCGACCTTGCCGAGGTCATAACCGATCGATGCGTCGAACAATGTGTAGGACGGCACCTTCATGGTGTTCTCTGCATCCGCCCAGCTATAGCCGACATAACGCACACCACCGCCCAGTCGCAGACCATCGAGTGCCGCGCTGTCGAATTTGTAGTCGGCCCACAGCGATGCCATGTGCCGCGGTGCCTGGGTTGGCGAGTTGCCTTTGTTCTCGATCACATTGGTCGGTGTGCTCAAGGTGCTGGTCATCGACTTCGAGTATTCAATGTCGGTGAAGGTGTAGCTGCCGAGGACTTTCAGGTTGTCGGTCAACTGCATGTGCGCTTCCAGTTCCAGACCCTGAGAACGGACAGCGCCTACAGCGCGATAGAAGTTTTCCTGCGGCAGTTTGGTCGCCAGGTTCTCCTGATCAATGTGGAACAAGGACGCGGTGAACAGATTCTCGGTACCCGGCGGCTGATACTTCAGGCCTGCTTCCCACTGTGTACCGTCAGTCGGTGCGAGAGGATTGCCGGCGCTGTCCGCGTAGGAATTCGGATTGAACGACTCGGAATAGCTGACGTACGGCGCGAGGCCGTTATCGAACAGATACAGTGCGCCGGCGCGACCGGTGAGCTTGGTGCGTCGATCGTTGATCTCGGTGCCGACCGGACGGCCCGCTTCGGCGATACGGTTTTCATCGGAGGTTTCCACCCAGTCCTGGCGCAGCCCCAGCGAGAAGCGCCACTTGTCCAT
Organism: Pseudomonas sp. R15(2017); assembly: GCF_002112685.1. NCBI lineage: Bacteria > Pseudomonadati > Pseudomonadota > Gammaproteobacteria > Pseudomonadales > Pseudomonadaceae > Pseudomonas > Pseudomonas sp. R15(2017). Next base: position 465,615 of record NZ_NEII01000004.1, on the reverse strand, counting down.
CTCGATCAGGTCTTGCAGGTAAACGCCGGTCTGCTCCAGGCGCCGCAGATAGCTGGTCTCGCCGTATGGCGTAATAGCCGAATTGCCATACACCGGGTTGAACGCATTGATCGGCGCCAGGCCGCCACTGGTCCAGTCGACCACGGTTTTGCGTCGCTGGTAATCCGCCCCCATCAGCACAGTGTGCTTGGTCACGCCGGTGAAAAATTCCGCCTGGAGCATGTTGTCGACGATGAACGCGTGCAGGCGCTCGTCACCGCCGGTGTAGTAGCGATTCAGTTCGTTGCTGGTCGGCGACGTCCAGCCATAGGCATAAACCTGATCCATGTTCACTTTGGAGTCGAGGTAGCGGAAATTCTGCCGCGCGGTGAAGACGTCGTTGAAGCGGTGTTCGAACTGGTAACCGAACGACTGCTGATCACGGGAGTAGCCATCGATGCCCGGCTCGCCTTCGAAGAAGTGCGGCGAGATGCGATTGCCGTTGCGCTGATGAATCGTGCCGTCGGCCGGCACGCCACCGTGGTAGCCGCCATCCGGGTCATGCTGCAGATACGCTTGCAGCGTCAGCGAGGTGTCTTCGCTGAAATCGATGCTGACGGTCGGTGCGAGGGCGAAGCGCTTTTCCTTGTTGTGGTCGAATTGCGTGTCGGACTGATCCGTCAAACCGATCAGACGATAGGCGATGCGCTTGTCGTCATCGACCGGTCCGCTGAAGTCAAAACCGACACCACGTTGGCCCTGAGTACCCACCGTGGCTTGTACCTGGTGATAGGCTTCGTACAGCGGCTTCTTGCTGGTCAGCGCCACCAGACCGCCCGGCGAGCTACGGCCGTAGAGTACCGACGACGGGCCCTTCAGAATATCAACGCGTTCGAGGAAATACGGATCGACCTGCATCGTGCTGTAGGTGCCGCTGTCGCCCATCGACTTGAGGCCGTCGAGGTAAATGTTATCCACCGAACCGTCGTTGAAGCCGCGCATTGCCACGTAGTCGTAACGGTGCGTGGCTCCGTAAGGGTTGGTCAGTACGCCGGGGGTATAACGCATGGTCTGGGACACGGTTTGCGAGCCTTGGTCATCCATTTGCTCGCGGGTGACCACGGACACACTTTGTGAGGTTTCCAGCAACGCGGTACTGGTCTTGGTGGCGATCTGGCTGTGCGTCGCGTTGTAGCCATCCATGCTGCCCAGCGCGTTGCCGAGGGCGAAGCCTTTGATGTCGGTGGTCGGCAGGGCCAGCGCTTCGGTTTCCGCGACGGTGCGCAACACATAGCTGCTGCCGTCCTGGCTGACCGCCTCCAGACCCGAACCGCCGAGCAGATGTCTCAGCGCCTGATCGGTCGAATACTCGCCCTGCACGCCGGGTGATTGTCGGCCTTGAGTCTGCTGTGGGGTCATCGACAAGGTGATGCCCGCCTCACGCGCGAACTGGTTCAGCGCCTCGCCCAATGGCCCGGCGGCGATGTTGTAGCGGTGGCTGCTGACCTCGCTGGCATTGGCCGCCATGCTCAGGCTCGGCAACACGCCAACGCCCAGTGCAGTAGAAAACAGCGCCGCCCGAACGGCGTGGCGCAACAGGCCGGATTCGGCAGAGAAATTCAGAGGGTTCTTACAGGTAACGCGCGCAGTCATTGTAGGTTTCCGTAGGCAGTCGCGAAGGCTGAGTTGAAGTGCTTACTGACTAAGCCGGACTTGCCACGAAAACCCGCCAAAATAATTTCAGGCCACAGACTCCAGCGTCACCCACCAACGAGTGCGGTAGCGCAATTGCACCGGCAGGGTCTGGGGCAGAATCGCCAGCAGCTTGTCGGTGTTCTCAAGACGGAACACACCGGAGAGGCGCAGATCCGCAATGTCCGACGCACAGCTCAGAAACCCCTGACGATACCGGCCGACTTCGCTGAGGAAGTCGCCCAGCCGCATGTTGCGGGTCACGATCAGACCGTCGACCCAGGCACCGGCGTCCATGTCCAACGGTGGCGCCGGGCGAACTTGATGGTGATCGATCAGATAGCTCTGACCGGCGATGGCCTCTGTCGAGTTGCCGGCGGAGTGAATCGCGACCCGGCCACTGGTGACGCTCAGGCGCGTGCATCCATCTTCCTGGCGCAGAATGAATCGCGCCTTGAACGGCTCGTAACTGCCATGACGACTCTGCACCCGCAGCGGTCGCTCAATCGGCGCACCTTCATCGGCACCGCCACAGGTGACGATGATTTCGCCACGGGTCAGCCTGATCAGCCGTTGTTGCGCGGTGTAATCGAGATCCACGCTGCTGGCGGTGTTGAGTTCGATCCGCGTGCCGTCCGGCAACTGGAAGCCACGGCGTTCGCCGGTGGCGGTGGCGTAGTCGGCGCTCCACTGTTGCCAGGCGGACGTGTCTTTGGCCAGCCATCCCGCCGAGCCCATCAACAGCGCGCCGGACAATAGCTTCAAGGCCTGACGTCGCCCCAGCCCCTGCGCACTGTTTTCCAGCGTGTTGAATGCCACCTGCGCACCGGGCACGGCGCGCAGATTGTGAGTCAGTTCAGCTTGCAGAGACTGCACCCGTTGCCATGCCAGTTCGTGATCATGGTGCTCGGCGCGCCATTGTTCGCACTGGCGATTCAGGCGCGGGTTGCCGTTGTTATTACGCAGGCGCAGGAGCCAGTGAATGGCCTGTCGGACGACTTGCTGCGGTGGCTCGGCGCGTCGGCCAAGCGAGAGGTTATCCACCGGCATCAGTTTTCGTACCGCAGCACGTAGCAGTGATACAGCGCATCGGCGACGTAGCGTTCCACCGAGCGCAAGGACAGGCCCATCTGCGCGGCAATTTGCTTGTGGGTCAAACCTTCGCACTGCGCCAGCAGAAATGCCTGACGCACTTTCGGCTTCAAGCCTTCAAGCATGCGGGCAATGCCTTCGAGCAGTTCGATCACCAATGCGCGGGATTCAGCACTCGGGGTTTCGGCTTCAGGTAAATGGGCGATGGTTTCCAGATAGGCGCGTTCAATTTCTTCACGGCGCCAATGATCGATCACCAAACCCCGAGCAATCGTGCGCAAGAATGCGCGAGGTGCCTTGAGTTCCAGACGCTCGGTGCGCTGCAGCAGGCGCACGAAGGTGTCCTGAGCCAGATCCGCCGCATCGGCGGCATTGCCCAGCCGCGCGCGCAGCCAGCCGTTGAGCCAACCGTGATGACTACTGTAAAGCGCCTGTACTGCAAACTCAGGTGAGGACATGAATGCGACAGCCCGAACGTCACAAATGATAATTAGTCGCATTGTCATCAAGGGTTACAGAATTTGCAACCGGCGCTGCAAAACAGTCATCAAAAATTGACAGGCGAACGCTCTGGCACGCCGTTCGGCGGGAATCTGGCAGAAATGTCGTCCATTTCCCACAAAGCCCTAAGTTTTCTCCTAAGCGTGCCGACAGACTGGTGAGACATGCGTGCACCAAAGTAGAGCAGTCGTCAGAACGCTGCCTGCGCTGTACATGGAATGTTGCATCCGGAACGCATCCCCACTTTTCGCATAAGAAGTCCCATGAAATGAATCTCAAGTTCAGCCATAAAATCCTGCTGGCCGCCTCGGGCGTTGTGGTCCTGGCGTTCGCGCTGTTCACTTTGTACAACGACTATCTGCAGCGAAATACGATTCGCCAGAACCTCCAGTCCTCCGTCCAACAGGCCGGCGACCTGACCGCGAGCAGTGTGCAGAACTGGATGAGCGGGCGAATTCTGGTACTGGAAAACCTCGCACAAAACGTCGCTCATCAAGGCAAGAACGCCGACTTCCCGGGCCTGGTCGATCAACCGGCCTTCACCTCGAACTTCCAGTTCACCTACGTCGGCCAGGCCAACGGTGTGTTCACCCAGCGCCCTGACGCGAAGATGCCGGATGGCTACGACCCGCGTCAGCGCCCGTGGTACAAGCAGGCCGTGGCCGCTGACCAGACCATGCTGACCCCGCCATACATGGCTGCCGTTGGCGGTCTGGTGGTGACCATCGCCATGCCGGTGAAAAAGAACGACGAACTGCTCGGCGTAGTGGGCGGTGACCTGAGCCTGGAAACCCTGGTAAAGATCATCAACTCGGTGGACTTCGGTGGCCTGGGCCACGCGTTCCTGGTCAGCGGTGACGGTCAGGTAATCGTCAGCCCGGACAAAGACCAGGTGATGAAGAACCTCAAGGACATCTACCCGAACGCCGGTGTGCGCATCGAGAAGGGCAATCAAAACGTGGTGCTCAACGGCCAGGAACGCATCCTGTCGTTCACCCCGGTTGCCGGTCTGCCGAATGCCGAGTGGTACATCGGTCTGTCGATCGACCGCGACAAGGCCTACGCCGCACTCAGCCAGTTCCGTACCTCGGCAGTGATTGCGATGTTCGTCGCGGTGGGCGCGATTGCGGTGTTCCTGAGCCTGCTGATCACCGTGCTGATGCGTCCGCTGATCACCATGGGCCGCGCGATGCAGGACATCGCCCAGGGTGAAGGTGACCTGACCCGTCGTCTGGTAGTGGAAAGCAAGGACGAGTTCGGCGAGCTGGGCAGTTCGTTCAACCAGTTCGTGGAGCGGATTCACGCTTCGATTTCCGAAGTGTCTTCCGCGACTCGCCACGTACACGACCTGTCGCAACGGGTGATGGCATCGTCCAACGCCTCGATCATCGGCTCCGACGAGCAAAGCGCACGCACCAACAGCGTGGCTGCGGCGATCAATCAACTGGGTGCCGCCACTCAGGAAATCGCCCGCAACGCCGCCGATGCTTCGCAACACGCCAGCGGCGCGAGCGAGCAGGCCGATGACGGTCGTCAGGTGGTCGAGCAGACGATTCAGGCCATGACCGAGCTGTCGCAGAAGATCAGCCTGTCGTGCACCCAGATCGAAACCCTGAATGCCAGCACCGACAACATCGGCCACATTCTCGACGTGATCAAAGGCATCTCCCAACAGACCAACCTGCTGGCGCTCAACGCAGCCATCGAAGCGGCCCGTGCCGGTGAAGCCGGACGCGGTTTTGCGGTGGTGGCGGACGAGGTGCGTAACCTCGCTCACCGTACTCAGGAATCGGCGGAAGAGATCCACAAGATGATCACTTCGCTGCAGGTCGGCTCCCGCGAAGCGGTGACCACCATGAACGCCAGTCAGGCGTCCAGCGAGGAAACCGTTGAAGTGGCGAACCAGGCCGGTCTGCGACTGGTCAGCGTGACCCAGCGCATCGGCGAAATCGATGGCATGAACCAGTCGGTGGCCGCCGCTACCGAAGAGCAGACCGCCGTGGTGGAAACCCTCAACGTCGACGTCAATCAGATCAACCTGCTGAACCAGCAGAGCGTGGCCAACCTCAATGAAACGTTGAAGGATTGCGATGCGTTGTCGCAGCAGGCCAACCGTTTGAAACAGCTGGTCGACAGCTTCAAGATCTGACACCAAGTCAGACCGCGTTATCGTTCATCGCGGGCAAGCCCGCTCACACAGGATTTCTGGCGCACACAACATTTGTGACCGACCGGGAACCTGTGGGAGCTGGCTTGCCAGCGATAGCGGTGGCTCAATCACCGCAGAACTGAAGCCTTACACAAACAGCTTCAGCACATTGCCCATCGCATCATCGGCAAAGCCCTGCACGAAATCCTTGAACCCCGGCAGTGCCTCGGGCCCACCGCTTGCTGGCTCGGCAATGATCGTCCAGGTCGCCCGCGACTTGCCCGCGCCCAGCGATTCCACATTCATCGCCGCCCACAGATTGGCCACGCCCAGCGTGTTGTAGATCGTGGTCCAGGTCATGCTCAGCGCCTGGTCATCCCGGGAGTTGAGTTGCTCGACCACGACGTTGCCATCCTTGAAGAACTTCTTGCGCAGCGAAGACACGCCTTCGCCGGTCATTTCGATGTGCGACAGGGCCGGAATGAAACGGTCGAAACCGTCGAACTTGCCCACTACCGACCACACCTCATTGGCGTCCACCGGTACTTCCACCGAAGACACGACGTGGCAGCCGTGAGGGTTTTTGATCAGGGTGTCGGGTTGAAGATTGCTCATGGTGTTGCTCCTTGGTTGATGAGTCAGATGAAGTTGATTTCTTTCAGGTAGTCGCAGCCGCGACGCAGCAGCGCCGGGGATTTTTCCGGGTAGTGCGCGCCCATCTGCTGCACGCCGGCCTGGGCGTTGGCGTGGCCGATCAGGGAGATGTCGCCGATGTCTTCCTCAAAGCCGTTGAGGTAGAAACCGAGCACACCGAACAGCGCGTTGTCGGCATCGACCCGGCCCAGTTGCTGTTGCCAGTCGGCGACGCTGACCAGCGAAAACTCGCTGCCGGTTTCGCGGAACGACGCGACGTAGGCATCCCAGCTCAGAGGCTCCGGGTTATGCAGGTTGAACACCGCCCGTTCGGCCGAGTAACGGCTGGCGTGAAAGGCGATGAAGCGGGCGAGGAAGTCCACCGGCATCAGGTCGAAATTCAGCGCGAAGGCCGGCACCTGACCGAGCTGGATCGAGCCCTTGAGCATCAGCATCAAACGGTTCTTGTGCGGCTGGCAGACGCCGCTGAGGCTGTTGAAACTGATGTTGCCGGGCCGGTACAGATTGACCCGCACCCCACGCTCCCGGGCCCGTTCGAGGATGCGTTCGCCGACCCATTTCGACAGGTTGTAGCCGTTGCGGATGTAGATCGGCGGCGTCGGTGCGGCGGGTAGTTCCAGCACCCGGCCTGCGTCGTCGACGGTGCTGGAGGCCGACAGCGTCGAGACGAAATTGAACACCTTCTTGCTGCGCCCTTCGCACAGCCGCAGCAGTTCGAAAATCGGCTCGACGTTGTCCGCCGCCAACGACTCGTAATCGAGCACGTGATTGACGTTGGCAGCGTTGTGCACCAGCGCGCCGAACTCGCGATCCAGTCGCTCGAAATCGTCATCGGCCAAGCCCAGTTGCGGCCGGCTGATGTCCGCCGAATAGACCCGCACCCGGCTCAAATCCAGATGCTCCAGCCGGTTCTCTCGCAGCGCTTGGGCAAAGCGCTGCGCCGCGGTTTGCCCGCCGCCGTCGCGCACCAGACATGCCACTTCGCTGGCGCCCCATCCCAGCAGCGCCTCGATGATGTGCACGCCGACAAAACTGTTGGCGCCGGTGACGATCACCTTGTGCACATCGCCCATGCGGCTGATCGGCAATGGCTCGATGTCCAGCGCTCGCTCGGCGTCGGCCATCGCCTGGGCGCTGAGCACCGCGCTGTCATCGGTGCCGCGCACCAGGGTGGCGAGCTTGGTGATGGTCGGCAGTTCGATGAAGCGGTTGATCGAAATGCTGCGACCGAATTCCTCCCGCAGACGCAGGAGCATGCGCGACAGCAGAATCGAGTGCCCGCCGAGATTGAAGAAGCTTTCGTCGGTGGAAATGTCGCTGGCCGGCAACTCCAGCAACTCACCCCAGATCTCCAGCAGCAGCGCTTCGTCGGCGTTGGCCGGCAGGCATTTGGGGCCGCTGTCCTGCACGCTGATCGGCAGCTCCAGCAAGGCCTTGCGGTCGACTTTGCCATTGGCGGCGAACGGCATGTTCGGCAGTTCCGTCCATGCCACCGGTTGCATGTAGTCGGGTAAAAACTGCTGCGCGTGAGCTTTCAAAGACTCCCGCGCGGCATCCGATTGCGGCTGGGCAAGGAACGCCAGAATTCGCCGCTGACTGTCGATCACCACGGCGATTTGCCGATACAGCTGACTCTCGCGCAGGCACCGCTCGATCTCTTCCGGCTCGACTCGGAAACCGCGGATCTTCACCTGATTGTCGCGGCGCCCGCACAGCTCGATGCCGTCTTCGCCCCACTTGGCCATGTCGCCGCTGCGGTAGGCGCGCAGACGCTGGCCGTCCGGCAGCTCCAGGTGCAGATAGCGCTCCGCCGTCTGCTGCGGATTGTTCAGGTAACCCAGGCACACGCCCGGGCCGACGATGAACAATTCGCCCACCGTTTGCTCCGGCACCGGTTGCAGATCGTCATCGAGGATCAGCACCTGACTGTTGGCAATCGGCCCGCCGAGGGTGCGATTGCCGTCGCCCGGTTGCAGTTGCCGCGCGGTGATCAGCACCGTGGCTTCGGTCGGGCCGTAGAGGTTGTGCAGCTTGCCTTGGCGCGTCAGTTGCTCGATCACGAACGGCTCGCAGACGTCGCCGCCAGTCATGATTTGCCCGACGCTTTGCAGTTGTTCCAACGACAGGATGCTCAACAGCGCCGGCGGCAGGAACGCGTGGGTCAGTTGCCGACGGCGAATCAGCGCCACCAGTTGCAGCGGATCGCGGCGCTGGTTGTCGTCGGGCACCACCAGTTCCGCGCCTTCGAGCAAGGTCGGGAAAATGTCGATCAGCGACGAGTCAAAACTCAGCGACGAGAACTGCAGCACCCGGCTCTCGGCCCGCAGCTGCACATAGTCGGCGTACCACGCGGTGAAGTGGGCCAGGTTCGCCTGACTCAGCAGCACACCCTTCGGGTGCCCGGTAGTGCCCGAGGTGTAGAGCGCCATGCACGGCGCGTCGAGTCTGGGCCGGCGAAGCATCAACGGTTGCGATAGATCGGCGTCAGTACGGTCGATGCGGCAGACATCCAGCCCCGGCATCGAACCGCTCAGCGGGTGTTCGCCGTCGTGCAGCAACAATACAGCCCCGGCGTTTTCCAGAATGTACTGCTGGCGCTGAAGCGGATGGCTCGGTTCCAGCGGCAAATACACCGCGCCGCTGCCGAGAATTGCCACGATCGAAGCAAACAGCGCATCGCATTTCGGCAGGCAAATCCCCACCACCCACGGTTGTGGTTGTGTTTCCAGCATTGCCAGCAAGCGTTGCTGGATTGCACGGCTGTGATCATGCAACTGGCGGTAGCTGATCGACTGCTCGGCGAGGTGCAGCGCCGGGCGTTCAGCGTGCTCGATCAGACTCTGTTGCAGCCGCTCGATCACCGGGATCTGCGCCTGTTGCAACAAGCCCGGATTGGCCGTGGCATTAAGGCGATGGACGTAAGCCAGGCCGTCGAGAAACAGCAGGTTTTCCACCTGCTCGAAGTCCGGCGCACGGGCCGCTGTCGCGTGCTGGAAATACTCGGCATCGCGGGAAAAACGACTGACCAGCAGCGCCACTTCGTCCACCACCTGCGCCAGTGTTCGCTGGCGCAGGGCCTGACCGTTACCGGACGGTTCGTCGGCGATGGGCACGCGGCTCAGCAGTGTCGTGTTGCACAGGCACAGCAGATCAAGCACCGGCAAACCGCCGACGCCCGTTGCGCCGATACCCAGACGCAAGTTCAGGTGCGGTGTCGGGCCGTGATCCTGCGGCGCAAGACTGCCGTCATCGATCACCAGGTCCACCGACATAGCAATCTCTGTCAGCAATGAATGACCGTGTTGTTCCAGCTCCTGCGCCAGGTCGGTCAAGGCCTGGCTGCGGCCCCTCAGCAAAATGTCGAGACGTCTCATGTCAGCCTCCTTGTCAAACCAGGTAATCGCGCAGGGCGTGCTGCACGCACGGTGTGTCGAGCAGCGAACTGTTGTGAAAAAACCGCACGATGTTGCCCACCAGCGGGTGGTGGCGATTGATCGGGAAGGCCAGCCCGGCCATCTCGTCTTTCAGTGCGCAGCGGGTTGCGTCGTTGACCGGCAGGGCGTCGATCAGGCGCAGGTCGAAAGACTTCTGGATGTCGTTGGTCAGGTAATGGCCGATGAACACCGGCAGGATCTGCGCGATGCATTCGCGATCCGCATCGTTCGCGGTGTGCCAGTAGATGCGCACCATCCGCGCCCAGAAACTCGAGTGCCGTCCCTCATCGAGCAAGTGATCAGCCATCAAGCCCTTGATCGACGGCTTGACCGTGTCGTCCCGGGCGAACGCCGCGACGTCGCCAGTCACGGTGTTCTCGGCGATGGCCACGCAGATCAGTTCCACGGCGCTGCGCAGGTGTGGCGGAGCCAGTTCGACGGCTGCCGGAATCGCCCGGCTCAGTTCGATTTCATTCGGCAACTCGATCGGTTCGATGCCGGTCATGGCCACCGTCTGTTGCATGAAATCCATCGCCACCAGCGCGTGGTAATCCTCGTCCACGACCACGGTCATGGCGTCGTAACGACAGGCGAACGGGAAGGTAACGGCGAAGCGGTTCTTGGCGATGCTGCGGGCGGTTTTGTCGACGATTTCGGTCTCGAAAATCACCACGTCGTTGATGAATTTGTACAGCGTCTGCACGAGGGCGAAATCACGCTGCTGCGGGCATTCGCGCAGGAAGGTTTCGCTGAGCACCAACGGCTGGCGGCTGAGCGGATAGATCAGCCGCGCATCGTCCTCCAGCACGCGGCGCGGCCGGGTGCGGATGGTCGCGCGGCTTTCCCAGGCATCGGCGAAAGACTGATAGTCGGCGGCATTCATTGGGCCACCTCCGCCAGCGGTTCGCGCATGCTCAGGCGCAAGCCGTCCCACAGGGCGATGCGGCTTTCCACGGCGGCGATGGCGCTGGCGTAGACCTCGACTTCGCGCTGCGGATCGCCGTCCACCAGTCGGTCCAGCAGTTGCTCTGCGGCAGGGCCGTGGTCTTCGGAGTCGACTTCGATGTGTCGCTCCAGGTAGTAGCGGAAGGTCGGCGCCTGTTCGACGCCGATGCCCCAGGCATCGAGCATGCGCTGGAACATGGTCGGGATCACGCTCTCGCGACCGTGCAGGAAGGCGGCAGCCACGCTGTGCCCCGGCGCATGCAGCGCGGTGTGCAACGTGTCACGGACGAACCGCGCCGCCGCCGGATCGACCTCGACGCTTTGCAGGGCGACGTCGTAACTCACGCCTTCCTGTTGCAGCGTCACGAAGCGCTCCACCGCCGTCGTGTCCGCACCGACTTCGCGCATCGCATCGAGGTACAGTTCGAAGTGACTGTAATGCCCGTGTGACAGCCGATCGTCAGATTCTTCCCCGAGCACGATTTCGTTGATCAGTCGTGCGGCGTGCGGGTCCCGTGGTGGCAACCACGGCAGACGGGTGCAGGTCAGTTCCTGCTGCAGACGCTTGGTCAGTGACATGAAGTCCCAGACGGCAAATACATGGGACTCCATGAACCGGCGCAATGTCGCCAGTGAATCGATTTCAGAGAAGATTGGATGAACGCTAAGTTCGGATTTTTTGAGTGTAAGTTGCTCTTTGGTTGGCATGGTTGCGAGACTCTGGCTAATAGGGAAATAGGGATTTCTCAACCATTTGCTAACTACGGTGAACAAGTTTCTCCAGGCGAACGACAGCCTCATTCGGATTCGATGAAAACAGGCAATGTCTGAAGGGCCCGGGACAGCGGAGGACGGTAAAAGCCGTCACAAACGAGGCCGTACTGCAAGGTTGTGCCGGGTTGGTGATTTCGGATCCAAACTCGACGAAGAAAAACTAATACATCGCAAAACAACTTAACAAGTTTATTTTTAATTATTTTTAGTTGGCTGTTTTTGAAGTATGAGTGGGGCTGATAAAACTTATAAGTTAAGTTTTATTTGGGCGTAGTTGCTCCTTTCGGCGTTTAATGGCCAAAATTGAACGACAAGAGTGAATGCCTCACTCGAAGCAACTTTCAAGTTAAGTAATCGAATTGATATGAGGGGATGAAGTCGGGCTGTAAGAACGCCGTTTCTTCCTGTTCCCGTGACAAGGCTCCTTCCGTAGGTTCCTGGTGCGGGGACTGCTGCCGGGGCGGCGCGTCCCCGTTCTATATTGGGTTGGCGATTCAAGGGTGCGCGTAAATCGGCGCCGCGGCTATCGTCGAAAATGACTTCCTTGCGGTGCAAATTCCGGGCTGTTCAAAGCAGAAGGGAGGTTAGAGCGCAGGCGTCGATGTGCCACGGCAAATGACCGCGAGCGGAGGGGGGATTTGTAAGCGGGTTATTCGCCGGGTGAGTGGAGGCTCACCCGGGAGGGAGGATTCAGTGCGCCGCTTTGCGGCTTTGGCCGGCGGAGCTGGCGAGGTAACGGGTGATGACCTCGACACCGCGGTTGAGGTGCTGCTCCAGCAGTGTCACGGCGTGCGCGGTGTCACGCTCTTTCACGGCCTGCAACAACGCGCGGTGATCGTCCTGGGAAATTTTGCCCAGGCCCATGGCCTCGAGGTTGAAGCGCAGGAAGCGCTCTTCTTCGTTCAAGCCGTCTTCCACCAGTCGCAACAGCCGGCCATTGGGCGCCTTGCTGTAGAGCGCCATGTGAAACAGACGGTTGAGCCGACCGATTTCGGTGTAGTCGTGTTCGTTTTCCAGCTCTTCGATGAAGCTGGCGGCGCGTTCGTGGTCGGCCGGGGTCAGCAGCGGGATCGACTGGCGCAGCGCTTCGGACTCCAGCAGGATGCGCAGCTCGTAGGTTTCCGTTGCGTCACCCTGAATCAGCGGCGCCACCACGGCGCCTTTGTGGGCAGTGACGTTGAGCAGGCCCTGTGCCTCGAGTTGACGCAAGGCTTCGCGCACCGGCATGCGGCTGACACCGAACAGGTCGGCCAGATCCTGCTGGCGCACGGCGGTGCCGCAGGGCAGGCGCCCGTCGAGAATCGCGGCGCGCAGGGTTTCTTCAATGACCGAGCGCGCCAGATGCGCGGGAATCGGGCCGTCGACTTTGATGCTGTGGAGTGGCTTGGGCTTCTGGGTCACAACTGCACACCCTATGACTGCGGATTTGGATCCAAAGGACACTAGTGATTGCTCTACAGGTTGTCAAACCGTGTAGAAGAACCCTGTCACATCTGAAGTTTAGCGCGCCAGCGATGATCTCAGGATGCCATTGTTTTTTGCTGGGCTAACCTTCACCATCAAGCGCTTTCCTCTCTACCCTGGATGCCTTGCATTGGCGGTACGTTTCGCGATCCCACGGATTGCGCGCTGGCTTGCCGGCGCGCTGCTGCTGGCCGGCATCATGCTGGGCGGTCTGCATGCCGATTGGGATTTTTCCGCGATCAGCCGCAAAGCCACGGCGCTATACGGGCCGTTGGGCGCCGGGCAACAGCGGATCGACGCCTGGCAGAATCTGCTGGCTACGCAGAAGCAGGTCAGCGAGATGGAAAAGCTCAAGGTGGTGAACCTGTTTTTCAACAAACAGATGCGCTACGTCGAAGACATCGATCTGTGGCACGAGGTTGATTATTGGGAAACCCCCATCGAAGCCTTGTGGAAAGGCGCCGGTGACTGCGAAGACTATGCGATCGCCAAGTATTTCAGCCTGCGCCACCTCGGTGTGGCCAGTGACAAGTTGCGCATCACCTACGTAAAAGCGCTGCGCCAGAACCGCGCGCACATGGTCCTGACTTACTATTCCAGCCCTGACGCCATGCCGCTGGTGCTCGACAGCCTGATCGACCCGATCAAGCCGGCCGCCGAGCGGACCGATTTGCTGCCGGTCTACTCTTTCAATGCCGAAGGGCTGTACCTGCCGGGCGCCAAGGGCAACAAGAAGGTCGGTGACACCAAACGCCTGTCACGCTGGCAGGATGTGTTGAAGAAAATGCAGGCCGAAGGATTCCCGGTCGAGACGACTAACTAGGAGCACGCGCTCAGATGTCTTTGTTCAAACAGCTGTTGATCGCTATCTGTCTGTTCCTGGTGGTCGCCTTCACCGGCAGCTTCATGGTCAGTCTGGAGAGCTCGCGCACCCAGTACGTCAACCAGTTGCGCTCCCACGCCCAGGATGCGGCCACGGCGCTGGCGCTGTCGTTGACGCCGAACATCGATGACCCGGCGATGGTCGAGCTGCTGGTCAGCTCAATCTTCGACAGCGGTTATTACTCGAGCATCCGCGTGGTCGACCTGAAGACCGACCAGACCATCGTCGAGCGCAACGGCATTCCGGCGGTCACCAACGTGCCCGACTGGTTCGTCAAGCTGATCGGCCTGGAGCCGGCCGGTGGCGATGCGCTGGTCAGCCGTGGCTGGGAGCAGGCGGCGCGGGTCGAGGTGGTCAGCCATCCGATGTTCGCCCTGGCCAAGCTCTGGCAGAGCGCACTCGGCAGCCTTGGCTGGCTGCTGGTCTGCGGCGCGGTGAGTGCGGTGCTGGGCGCGTTGTTGTTGCGTCGGCAATTGAAGCCGCTGGATTACATGGTCAAACAATCCCACGCCATCGCCCGCCGCGAATTCCTCAGCCTGCCGGACCTGCCGCGCACGCCTGAGTTGCGCCGCGTAGTGCTGGCGATGAACCAGATGGTCGAGAAGCTCAAGGCGCTTTTCCAGGAGCAGGCCGAACGCAGTGAAAAACTGCGCACCGAGTCCTATCAGGACAACCTCACGGGGTTGGCCAACCGGCGTTATTTCGAGATGCAACTGAATGCGCGGGTGAGCAATCCGGAGCAGGCCAGTTCCGGTTATCTGCTGCTGTTGCGGGTCAAGGATCTGGCTGGTCTGAACCAGCGCCTTGGTGGTCAGCGCACCGATGAATTGTTGAAAGCGGTCGGCGAGCAGCTGTCCCGCGAGTGCGCCAAATACCCGGAAACCCAGAACCTCGTCACCCGTATCCGTGGTGGTGAATTCGCCGTGCTGGCGCCGGGGCTGACCCGCGAAGAGGCGCTGCAACTGGCGCAGAATCTCGACAGCGCCCTGAGCAGCCTGCACGCGACAGGTGCCACCGACGTGGCCGCCGTGGCTTCTATCGGCCTGGCACCGTTCGCTCACGGCGATTCGCCGCAAGCGGTCCTCAGCCTCGGCGATCAGGCGCTGGCCCAGGCCGAAGGGCAGGGCGAGCAGAACTGGGCGTGCCTCGATCAGAGCCTGGTGGCAGACGTCGGTGACGATCACCACGCCTGGCATCGCTTGCTCGATCAGGCGCTGAACCAGCGGCGTTTCGAGCTGTTCTTCCAGCCGGTGGTGGCGGCGCAGGACACGCAACTGGTGCTGCATTACAAAGTGCTGTCGCGCTTGCTCGACGAGCAGGGCCAGACCATTCCCGCCGGGCGCTTCCTGCCGTGGCTGGAGCGCTTCGGCTGGACCGCGCGACTGGATCGGTTGATGCTCGAACGGGTGCTGGAGCAGATGGCCGGACATGAAGAATCGCTGGCGCTGAACCTGTCCTCGGCGACCCTGGCCGATCCGCAGGCATTGAACAAAGTGTTCGAGATTCTGCGGGCGCATTCCAACCTCGGTGCGCGCCTGACCCTGGAAATCGGCGAGGAACAATTGCCGGAGCAAGCAGTGCTGGAACAGTTGACCCGCCGCCTGCGCGAGCTTGGATTCTCCCTGAGCCTGCAGCGTTTCGGCGGGCGCTTCAGCATGATCGGCAACCTGGCGCGGCTGGGGCTGGCGTACCTGAAGATCGACGGCAGCTACATCCGGGCGATCGATCAGGAAAGCGACAAGCGCCTGTTCATCGAAGCGATCCAGCGTGCGGCGCACAGCATCGATCTGCCGTTGATTGCCGAGCGGGTCGAGACGGAAGGGGAATTGTCGGTGATTCGCGAGATGGGGTTGTATGGGGTTCAGGGGCAGCTGTTCGGTGAGCCCAAGCCCTGGAAATAATGCAGCGCCAAACTGATCGTTCCCACGCTCCGCGTGGGAATGCATAAAGGGACGCTCGGCGTTCCAGTCACACCGTCGGTGTCGCGTCAGACACCGATATGACGCGGAGCGTCACGGGCGGCATTCCCACGCAGAGCGTGGGAACGATCGACTGTAGGCAAATCAGATCAACCCGCCCTCATCCTCATCAATCAACTGGCTCAACCCGCCCAGCGCTTCCCGCGCCTGGGTCCGGTCCATCAACTTGGCCTGGGCCGCCGGAGGCAAGTCGGTGACGCGGATCACGCCTTTCTGGGTCAGTACCTGAATCAGGTCGTCGAGTACCCGGATCATTTCCAGGTCGCTCTGCTTGAGCTGTTTGAGGCTGTTCTCCACGGCCTCGTTGGCGTACCAGGCCTGGATTTCATGGTGGTCGGCCGGCAGTGTTTCCGTGGCCTCGGCGTAGGCCGCAGCTTCCACGCGAATCAACTGACCCTGCGCATCGCGTTGCACGTAAAACATTGAGCATCCCTCGGAAATGGACCAGCGTCATGCTGTCAGCAGCATAGCCAACTGCACGCGAGTATGCGGTGCGCCGACGCAATCGTCACCGGTTCAAGTGCCGCAAACGTGACGGCCGCCCCGGTGGGGCGGCCGTTGTTCACGCATCAGCTGTTGTTGTGGTCGACCTTGATGGTCGGATCGCTGCCGGCAATCAGGTTGTGAATGTTGGCACTCGACCAGTTGTTGCCTTCCAGTTTGATCGTCACGTCCGGTGTCGCGGCCGCGGCATCGCCCGAGTTGAACTTGCCGCCAGAGCTGACTTGCAGCGACGACACGCCGTCGACCGTGGTGATCTTCAGGAAGTTGTCGATGGTGCTGCCGGTCTCGCCTTGCAACAGGTCGCGCAGGTCGATGCGGTCGCCTTCGCTGGCCTTGAAGTCCTTGATCACGTCGTTGCCGGTGTCGCCCGCCTTCCAGACGAAGGTGTCCGCACCGGAACCACCGATCAGGATGTCGTTGCCCTGACCGCCGATCAGCGTGTCGTTGCCCGTGCCGCCGAGCAGGATGTCATTGCCCTTGCCGCCGTCGAGCAGGTCGTTGCCGCCCGAGCCGAACAGGATGTCATTGCCCGCGCCGCCCAGCAGCGTGTCGTTGCCGTCGTGGGCACCGGACACATCGAACGCCTGATAGTGCTCGGTGATGTACTGGTGCACGTTGCTGGTGGTGACTTTGCTGACGTCGACCCCGGTTTCCTTGGCCACGAACGCCTGCATTGCCTGATAACCCTCGCCGGCAATGCCGTTGAAGCTCACCAGGTCGCCGAACAGGATGTCGTTGCCGTCGCCACCGCTGACGGTGTCGTTGCCCGGCATCGTCGCTTCGGTGTGACCGATGATCGAGTTGGCCAGGTCCTTCGGATCGATGTTGGTCTGTGGCGTCTTGTCCGAATCGTACGGTTTCAGGTCGTTGAGGCTGACACCGCTGTTGATGCCGATGGCTTCAACGTTCGACAAACCGTTGAGCAAGGCGAAACCGCTGCTGGCGTTATCGGTGGTCGTCGTCGTGGTGCTGCTGCCGTTGCCCGCCAGGCTCGAGAACTCGTAAGTACCGTCACCCTGGGCGTGCAAGGTGCCGAAGTTCTGGTACGACCAGTTGCCGCCGGACTTGGTCCAGACCGTCACGTAGCCCGAGGCACTGATGTCGATCTGGTGCGAGCTGTCCGGGTAGAGGCTGACAGCTTTGCCCAACTGATAGTTGCTGGTGGTGATCAGGCTATCGAGGGTTTTGTTGCCGTAGAGCGTCGGGTTGGTCGACTCGTTGCTCTGGTAGTAGGTCGGCTGGCCGTCGGTGATGAAGTACGTGAGGTTCTTCGCCCCGGTGTTGGCCACGGCCTCGGCACTCTGGAACCAGTTGGCGGTGGTCTTGAACACGTCCTCGTAGTTGGTGCCACCACCGGACGACATCGAGTCCAGCACGGCCTTGAGCAAGGTCAGTGCGTTCGGGTCGTTGAGGTTCACCGATACGGACTTGTTGACCTGGGTATCGAAGTCCACCAGGAAGATGTTCACCGTCCCCGAGTTGCTGCCGCCCAGGCTCTGCTTGAGGGTGTTGAACACCGACGTCAGCGAGTCCTTGGCGGCGTTGATCGACGAGGCGCTCATGCTGCCCGAGCTGTCGACCATGAACGCGATGTTGTAGTTGGTGCCCGGCACCACGGTCAGGCCGCCGATGTCGGCGACGATGATGTCGTTGCCGTCGGTGCCGGTGACGGTGTCGTCAGCCGAAGTGGCGACCACCGCGTTGTACACCGCTGGCACCACGGTGACCGGGATGGTTGCAGTGGTGCTGGCCGAGCCGCCAACCTGTTCGGTTGAGGTCGAGGTCACGGTCAGGTTGAACTGGCCGTTGTAGTAGGTCGGCGGGGTCACGGTCAGGGTGCCGAGGTTCCAGCCGGTGACGTTGGCGTCGCCGCTGGTGGCGGTCACGGTGAAGCTGTGGCCTGCGCCATCGCTGAGCACCGAACCGACCGGTGCGCCGCTGATCTTGATGCTCAGGGTTTCCGAGCCGTCGGTGTCGGTCAGCGCGGTGCTGATCGACGACAGTTTCACCGTGGTGCCTTCGGCGCCGGTGTTGAGCTTGTAGCCGTCGTAATAGCCTTCGCCGTTGCTGCCGTGCAGATCGGAGACGGTCACGCCGGCATTCACCAGATCCTGCACGCCGGTGTAGATCGGCACGCCGGCACTGCTCAGGTCGATCGGCGTGCTGCCGTTGACCGACAGGTTGACGTCGTAGCTGCCCGGGCCGCTCTGGTTGTGGTGGTAGATGTCCAGGGTGTAGTAGCCGCTGGTGGTCGGGGTGAACGAACCGTTGAGGTTGCCGCCCGCGCCCCACGTCGTGGACGCCACGTTCTTGCCACCGATGGTCACCAGCAGGCTGTCATCACCGGTGCCGCTGAAGGTGTAGGTCTTGCCGGCTTCCAGATAGATCAGGCCCGAGGTTTTCGACGCGGTGCCGGCGGTCACGCTGCCGTCGGACTGCACGTTGTTCACGGTACCGCTGGTGTTCGGCTTGCCTGCGCCGTCGATCACGTTTTTCAGGGTGGTCGAGTTGGCGCCGCTGCCATCAGTGCCCAGGCCCGACAGACCGGTCCAGACTTCCTTGATCAGCCCGGTGGACTTCACGCTGTTGTCGGCCACCGACAGGGTCGGTGCATCCGCCACCGGCGTGATGTCGATCTTGATGGTGCCAGTGTTGCCCAGCAACTGGCCGTCGGTTGGCTGGAATTTGATCTGCGCGTAGTCGGCCTGATTGTTACCAACGCCATTGCCACCGTAACCGTTCACACCCGACTCGTTGGCATCCGGCAGGAAGCGCAGCTTGCCGGCGTCGATATCGGCCTTGCTGAAAGTCTGGTTGTTGGCGACGTCTTTCCAGGTCGAGCCGTCCAGATACTGCAGTTTGCCTTCGCCCGGCAGCTGGGTGATTTTCACGCCCAGGCTGCTGGCCGGGCTGTCGACATCGCTGACGCCGAAGGTCGACCAGCCGAGGATCAGCGGGGTGTCTTCAGTGCCGGTGACGTTGACCGGTGCAGCGACCGGCGCATCGTTGACCGCCACCACGTTGACCGTGGTGGTCGCGGTGTTGGAGTAGTTGCCGCCATCGGTCACGGTCACGGTAATGATCCGTGGCACGGTGCTCGGGTCTTCACTGCTGTTGGTGAAGCTGATGTTCTTGATGGCCTGCATGTAATCGGCCAGCGTCGCGTTGCCCGACAGGGTCAGGGTGACGGTGCCGTTGGTGCTGTTGGCGTTGATGGTGATGCCGTTGACACTGTTGCCCAGATTCAGCGCATCGCCGTCCTGACGGTTGGTCAGCACGACGGTGGCGCCGGTCAGCATGGTGCTGTCCGGGTCGGTGATCTTGATGTCGGTGTCGGCAATCGACACGCCCGCGCCCGGGGTGTTCTCGGTGAAGGTCACCTTGTAGTCGGCCCCCGTTGCACCGCTGGAGTTGTTGGCGTCGAGGTCGATGACCGGTGGCGCATCGTTGTCGATGATCGAGGTGCTGACGCTGCCATTGGTGCTGCTGACTGCCAGGTTCTCGAAGTTGCCGCCGGTGGCCGAATCGATCTTGACCACGAAGTTCTCGGTGCCTTCGGTGATCTTGTCATCGATGGTCGCAACGTTGAACTGCGCGCTGCTGGCACCTGCCGGGATCTTCACTGTGTACACCCCGGTGAAGTCCGAACCGTCGGCGGCGGTGCCGCTGTAGACGATTTTCAGGGTGACTTCGGTTTGCGCCGGGTTGGTCAGGCTGACGGTGTAGGTTGCGGTCTGACCTTCGGTCACCGAGGTGCTGCCGGTGATGCTGACGGTGGTGGTGTCGATGGTATCGGTGACGCTGGTCACGGCTGGTGTGTTGCTGGTCACCAGGTTTTCGAAATTGCCGCCCGTGGCATTGGTGATCGTGGCCTGCACGTTGCCGGCGTCTTTGTAGACGTCGTCAGCTGGCGCAGGAACGGTCACGGTGCCGGTGGTCTTGCCCGCTTCGATGGTGATCACCGAACCGTTGCTCAGGGTCACGGTCACTGGCGAGCCTGCGGCGTTGGTCAGGGTTGCGGTGTAAGTGATCGAGCCACCTTCGGCGACCGAGTTGGTGGCGCTCAAGGACAGGTTGGTGGTGTCGATGGTGTCGGTGACGGTGGTGCTGACCGGTGTCTTGTCGGCCACGAGGTTTTCGTAGTTGCCGCCGCTGACGTTGGTGATGGCGTTGGTCAGCGGAGCGTGGCCGGTCAACGCGTCGTTCGGCGCGGTAGTGGTCACGGTGCCGGTGGTTTTGCCGACTTCGATGGTGATCGACTGACCGTTCGACAGAGTCACGGTCACTGGCGAGCCAGTCACCGGCGCACCGACAGTGGCGGTGTAGACAACGTTGCCACCCTCGGCCGCTGTTGCGGTCGCGGTCAGCTTCACGGTGGTGGTGTCGATGGTGTCAGTGACGTTGGTCACGGCCGGTGTGTTGCTGGTCACCAGGTTTTCGAAGTTGCCACCGGTGGCCGACTTGATTGTTGCCTGAACAGTGCCGGCGTCCTTGTAGACGTCGTCGGCTGGCGCAGGAACGGTCACGGTGCCGCTGGTTTTACCGGCTTCGATGGTGATCACGGCGCCGTTCGACAGGGTCACGGTCACTGGCGAGCCAGCGGCGTTGGTCAGGGTTGCGGTGTAGATGATCGAACCACCTTCGGCCACGGTGCCGGTCGCGCTGAGCGTCAGGTTGGTGATGTCAATGGTGTCGGTGACGGTGGTGCTGACCGGTGTCTTGTCGGCCACGAGGTTTTCGTAGTTGCCGCCAGTAACGCCAGTGATCGCGTTGGTCAGCGGCGCATGGCCGCTGAGCGCATCGTTCGGCGCGGTGGTGGTCACGGTGCCCGTGGTCTTGCCGACTTCGATGGTGATTGACTGACCGTTGGCCAGATTCACGGTTACCGGCGAGCCAGTCACCGGCGCACCCACGGTAGCGGTGTAAGTGACGGTGCCACCCTCGGCCGCTGTTGCGGTTGCGGTCAGCTTCACGGTGGTGGTGTCGATGGTGTCAGTAACGCTGGTCACTGCTGGCGTGGTGCTGGTCACCAGGTTTTCGAAATTGCCGCCCGTGGCGTTGGTGATCGTGGCCTGCACGTTGCCGGCGTCCTTGTAGACGTCGTCGGCTGGAGCAGGAACGGTCACGGTGCCTGTGGTTTTACCGGCCTCGATGGTGATCACGGCGCCGTTCGACAAGGTCACGGTCACTGGCGAGCCAGCGGCATTGGTCAGTGTGGCGGTGTATGTGATCGAGCCACCCTCGGCGACCGAGTTGGTAGCGCTCAGAGACAGGTTGGTGGTGTCGACCGTGTCGGTGACGGTTGTCGAAACCGGGGTTTTATCAGCCACCAGATTTTCGTAGTTACCACCGCTCACGCCGGTGATGGCGTTGGTCAGCGGTGCATGACCGGTCAGCACGTCGTTAGGCGCGGTGGTGGTCACGGTGCCGGTGGTCTTGCCGACTTCGATGGTAATGCTCTGGCCGTTCGACAGGTTCACGGTCACTGGCGAGCCAGTCACAGGAGCGCCCACGGTGGCGGTGTAAGTGACAGTGCCGCCTTCAGCCGCCGACTCGGTGGCGGTGAGTTTCACCGTGGTGGTGTCGATGGTATCGGTGACCTGGGTCACGGCAGGAACAGTGCTCGGGACCAGATTTTCGAAGTTGCCACCGGTGGCATTGGTGATCGTGGCCTGCACGTTGCCGGCGTCCTTGTAGACGTCATCGGCTGGCGCAGGAACGGTCACGGTGCCGGTGGTTTTGCCGGCTTCGATGGTGATCACGGCGCCGTTCGACAAGGTTACGGTCACTGGCGAACCAGCGGCGTTGGTCAGGGTTGCGGTGTAAGTGATCGAGCCACCTTCGGCCACGGTGCCGGTCGCGCTGAGCGACAGGTTGGTGGTGTCGACGGTGTCGGTGACGGTAGTGCTGACCGGCGTCTTGTCGGCCACCAGATTTTCGTAGTTGCCGCCCGTCACGTTGGTGATGGCGTTGGTCAGCGGCGTGTGGCCGTTGAGTGCATCGTTAGGCGCCGTGGTCGTCACGGTGCCGGTGGTTTTACCCACTTCGATGGTGATGCTCTGGCCATTCGACAGGTTCACGGTCACTGGCGAGCCAGTCACAGGAGCGCCCACGGTGGCGGTGTAAGTGACAGTGCCGCCTTCAGCCGCCGACTCGGTGGCGGTGAGTTTCACCGTGGTAGTGTCGATGGTATCGGTGACCTGGGTCACGGCAGGAACAGTGCTCGGGACCAGGTTCTCGAAGTTGCCACCGGTGGCGGTCGAAATGGTCGCTTCGACTTTGCCGGCGTCTTTGTAGACGTCGTCTTTCGGTGCGTCGACGGTCACGGTGCCGGTGGTTTTGCCAGCTTCGATGGTGATGACAGCGCCGTTCGACAGGGTCACGGTCAGCGGGGTGCCGGCCGGGTTGGTCAGGGTAGCGGTGTAAACGATCGAGCCGCCTTCGGCCACGGTGCCGGTCGCGCTGAGCGACAGATTGGTGGTGTCGACGGTGTCGGTGACGGTGGTCGAAACCGGGGTTTTGTCAGCTACGAGGTTTTCGTAGTTACCGCCGCTCACGCCAGTGATCGCGTTGGTCAGCGGCGTGTGGCCGTTCAACGCATCGTTTGGCGCAGTGGTGGTCACGGTGCCAGTGGTCTTGCCCACTTCGATGGTGATCGACTGACCGTTGGACAGCGTCACGGTGACGGGCGAACCGGTCACAGGTGCGCCCACGGTCGCGGTGTAAGTAACGGTGCCGCCTTCAGCCGCCGACTCGGTGGCGGTGAGTTTCACCGTAGTGGTGTCGATGGTGTCGGTGACTTCGGTCACGGCCGGAACGGTGCTCGGCACCAGATTTTCGAAGTTGCCACCGGTGGCGGTCGAAATGGTTGCTTCGACTTTGCCCGCATCTTTGTAGACGTCGTCTTTCGGTGCGTCGACGGTCACGGTGCCGGTGGTTTTGCCGGCCTCGATGGTGATCACGGCGCCGTTCGACAAGGTCACGGTCACTGGCGAGCCAGCGGCGTTGGTCAGGGTCGCGGTATAGGTGATCTGGCCACCCTCAGCCACGGTGCCGGTCGCGCTGAGCGACAGGTTGGTGGTGTCGATGGTGTCGGTCACAGTGGTGCTGACCGGAGTTTTGTCGGCGACCAGATTTTCGTAGTTGCCACCGCTCACGTTGGTGATCGCGTTGGTCAGCGGAGCATGACCGGTCAGCGCATCGTTCGGCGCGGTGGTGGTCACGGTGCCAGTGGTTTTGCCCACTTCGATGGTGATGGTCTGGCCGTTCGACAGGGTGACGGTCACTGGCGAGCCGGTGACAGGTGCACCCACGGTCGCGGTGTACGTAACGTTCCCGCCTTCAGTCGCCGACTCGGTCGCGGTCAGTTTGACCGTGGTGGTGTCGATGGTGTCGGTGACTTCTGTTACGGCTGGAACGGTGCTCGGAACGAGGTTCTCGAAGTTGCCACCGGTTGCATCCTTGATGGTGACTTCGACTTGGCCGGCATCTTTGTAAACGTCATCGGTAGGTGCTGGAACGGTCACCGTGCCGGTAGTTTTACCGGCCTCGATGGTGATCACGGCGCCGTTCGACAGGGTCACGGTCAGCGGGGTGCCAGCCGGGTTGGTCAGGGTAGCGGTGTAAACGATCGAGCCGCCTTCGGCCACGCTGTCGGTCGCGGTCAGCGACAGATTGGTGGTGTCGACGGTGTCGGTCACGGTGGTGCTGACCGGCGTTTTGTCAGCGACGAGATTTTCGTAGTTACCGCCGCTCACGCCGGTGATCGCGTTGGTCAGTGGCGCATGACCGTTGAGCGCATCGTTTGGCGCAGTGGTGGTGACGGTGCCAGTGGTCTTGCCCACCTCGATGGTGATCGATTGACCATTGGCCAGGGTCACGGTGACCGGCGAGCCAGTCACAGGAGCACCAACGGTGGCAGTGTAAGTAACGGTGCCACCTTCAGCGGCCGTTTCGGAAGCGGTCAGCTTCACGGTCGTCGTGTCGATGGTGTCGGTGACTTCTGTTACGGCTGGAACGGTGCTCGGAACCAGGTTCTCGAAGTTGCCACCGGTGGCGGTCGAAATGGTTGCTTCGACTTTGCCCGCATCTTTGTAGACGTCGTCTTTCGGTGCGTCGACGGTCACGGTGCCGGTGGTTTTGCCGGCCTCGATGGTGATCACGGCGCCGTTCGACAAGGTCACGGTCACCGGAGTGCCGGCCGGATTGGTCAGGGTCGCGGTGTAAACGATCGAACCACCCTCGGCTACCGAGCCAGTTGCGCTCAGGGTCAGGTTGGTGGTGTCGACGGTGTCGGTCACGGTGGTGCTGACCGGCGTCTTGTCGGCCACCAGACTCTCGTAGTTACCGCCGCTCACGCCGGAGATCGAGTTGGTCAGTGGCGCATGACCGTTGAGCGCATCGTTTGGCGCAGTGGTGGTGACGGTGCCAGTGGTTTTGCCGACTTCGATGGTGATCGACTGACCATTGGCCAGGGTCACGGTCACAGGCGAACCGGTGACAGGCGCACCGACGGTAGCGGTGTAAGTAACGGTGCCGCCTTCAGCCGCCGACTCAGTCGCGGTGAGTTTCACCGTGGTGGTGTCGATGGTGTCGGTGACGTTGGTCACGGCCGGAACAGTGCTCGGCACTAGGTTCTCGAACCCACCGCCGGTAGCGGTCGAAATGGTCGCCTCGACTTTGCCGGCGTCCTTGTAGACGTCGTCTTTTGGTGCATCGACGGTCACGGTGCCGGAGGTTTTACCGGCCTCGATGGTGATCACGGCGCCGTTGCTCAACGTTACGGTCACCGGAGTGCCGGCAGCGTTGGTCAGGGTCGCGGTGTAGGTGATCTGGCCACCTTCGTTGACTTCCGGCGTCGCGCTCAGAGTCAGGTTGGTGGTGTCGACGGTGTCGGTCACGGTGGTGCTGACCGGGGTCTTGTCGGCCACCAGATTTTCGTAGTTGCCGCCGCTCACGCCGGTGATCGAGTTGATCAGCGGTTCGTGACCGTTGAGTGCGTCGTTCGGCGCGGTAGTGGTCACGGTGCCGGTGGTTTTGCCGACTTCGATGGTGATCGACTGACCGTTGGACAGGGTTACGGTCACAGGCGATCCGGTTACCGGAGCGCCGACAGTCGCGGTGTAAGTGACGGTACCGCCTTCAGCCGCCGACTCGGTCGCGGTCAGTTTGACCGTAGTGGTGTCGATGGTATCAGTGACTTCGGTAACAGCTGGAACAGTGCTTGGCACCAGGTTCTCGAAGTTGCCGCCGGTTGCATCCTTGATGGTGACTTCGACCTTGCCCGCGTCTTTATAAACGTCATCGGCGGGGGCTGGAACGCTCACGGTGCCGGTGGTCTTACCGGCTTCGATGGTGATTACGGCACCGTTCGACAGCGTCACGGTGACCGGCGTGCCCGCCGGGTTGGTCAGGGTCGCGGTGTAAACAATCGAACCACCCTCGGCCACGGTACCGGTCGCAGTCAACGACAGGTTGGTGGTGTCGACGGTGTCGGTGACCGTAGTCGAAACCGGGGTCTTGTCGGCAACGAGGTTCTCGTAATTGCCGCCGCTCACACCAGTGATCGAGTTAGTCAGTGGCGCATTGCCGGTCAACGCATCGTTCGGCGCGGTGGTGGTCACGGTGCCAGTGGTTTTGCCCACTTCGATGGTGATCGACTGACCGTTGGCCAGGGTCACGGTGACAGGCGAACCGGTCACTGGCGCGCCAACGGTAGCGGTATAAGTGACAGTGTCACCTTCAGCTGCCGATTCGGTCGCAGTGAGTTTTACCGTGGTGGTATCGATGGTGTCGGTGACTTCGGTGACGGCCGGAACGGTGCTTGGCACCAGGTTCTCGAAGTTGCCACCGGACGCATCCTTGATGGTCACTTCGACTTTGCCGGCATCCTTGTAGACGTCATCGGCCGGGGCTGGAACGGTCACGGTGCCGGTGGTTTTACCAGCGTCGATGGTGATGACCGAGCCATTGCTCAAGGTTACGGTCACCGGGGTGCCGGCAGGATTGGTCAGGGTCGCGGTGTAAACAATCGAACCACCCTCGGCGACGGTGCTAGTGGCGCTCAGGGTCAGGTTGGTGGTGTCGGCAACGTCGGTAACCGTGGTCGAAACCGGAGTCTTGTCGGCCACCAGATTTTCGTAATTACCGCCGGAAACGCCGGTGATCGAGTTGATCAGCGGTTCGTGACCGTTGAGTGCGTCGTTCGGCGCGGTGGTGGTCACGGTGCCAGTGGTTTTGCCCACTTCGATGGTGATCGACTGACCGTTGGACAGGGTTACGGTGACAGGCGAGCCGGTCACTGGCGCGCCAACGGTAGCGGTATAAGTGACAGTGCCACCCTCAGCCGCCGATTCGGTCGCAGTGAGTTTCACCGTGGTGGTGTCGATGGTGTCAGTGACTTCGGTGACAGCGGGAACAGTGCTTGGCACCAGGTTCTCAAAGTTGCCACCGGACGCGTCCTTGATCGTGACTTCAACCTTGCCTGCGTCTTTGTAGACGTCATCGGCCGGCGCCGGAACGGTCACGGTGCCGGTGGTTTTACCAGCGTCGATGGTGATGACCGAGCCATTGCTCAAGGTTACGGTCACCGGGGTGCCGGCAGGATTGGTCAGGGT
>NZ_NEII01000004.1:0-438137 GCF_002112685.1 Pseudomonas sp. R15(2017) | reverse complement strand
CCAGGTTCTCGAAGTTGCCACCGGACGCATCCTTGATGGTCACTTCGACTTTGCCGGCATCCTTGTAGACGTCATCGGCCGGGGCTGGAACGGTCACGGTGCCAGTGGTTTTACCTGCTTCAATCGTGATGACGGAGCCGTTGCTCAACGTCACGGTCACCGGGGTGCCGGCAGGATTAGTCAGGGTCGCGGTGTAAACAATCGAACCACCCTCGGCGACGGTGCCAGTGGCGCTCAGGGTCAAGTTGGTGGTGTCGACGGTATCGGTAACGGTGGTGGAAACCGGGGTTTTGTCGGCCACGAGGTTTTCGTAGTTGCCGCCGGTAACACCCGTGATCGAGTTGGTCAGCGGCGCCTGTCCGTTCAGCACATCGTTTGGTGCAGTCGTGGTGACGGTGCCGGTGGTTTTGCCGACTTCGATGGTGATCGATTGACCGTTGGCCAAAGTGACAGTCACTGGCGAGCCTGTGACCGGTGCGCCAACCGTGGCGGTATAGGTCACGGTGCCGCCTTCGGCGACCGAAGTATCAGCCGTCAGTTTGACGGTCGACGTATCGATGGTGTCGGTCACTTCGGTGACGGCTGGAACGGTGCTCGGCACCAGGTTCTCGAAGTTGCCGCCGGTGGCGTCCTTGATGGTCACTTCGACTTTGCCGGCGTCTTTGTAGACGTCATCGGCTGGCGCCGGAACG
The DNA here is from genome assembly GCF_002112685.1 of Pseudomonas sp. R15(2017). Lineage (NCBI taxonomy): Bacteria > Pseudomonadati > Pseudomonadota > Gammaproteobacteria > Pseudomonadales > Pseudomonadaceae > Pseudomonas > Pseudomonas sp. R15(2017). Next base: position 437,445 of record NZ_NEII01000004.1, on the reverse strand, counting down.
GTCACGGTGCCGGTGGTTTTGCCCGCTTCGATGGTGATGACAGAGCCGTTGCTCAACGTTACGGTCACCGGGGTGCCGGCAGGGTTGGTCAGGGTCGCGGTGTAAACAATCGAACCACCCTCGGCGACGGTGCCAGTGGCGCTCAGGGTCAGGTTGGTGGTGTCGGCAACGTCGGTAACCGTGGTCGAAACCGGGGTCTCATCGGCCACCAGATTTTCGTAATTACCGCCGGAAACGCCGGTGATCGAGTTGGTCAGCGGTGCGTTGCCAGCCAATGCGTCGTTCGGCGCGGTGGTGGTCACGGTGCCGGTGGTTTTGCCCACTTCGATGGTGATCGACTGACCGTTGGACAGGGTAACTGTGACAGGCGAACCGGTCACTGGCGCGCCAACGGTAGCGGTATAAGTAACGGTGCCGCCTTCTGCAACCGAAGTATCAGCCGTCAGTTTGACCGTCGACGTGTCGATGGTGTCAGTCACTTCGGTGACAGCGGGAACAGTGCTTGGCACCAGGTTCTCGAAGTTGCCGCCGGTGGCGTCCTTGATGGTGACTTCGACTTTGCCGGCGTCTTTGTAGACGTCATCGGCTGGTGCCGGAACGGTCACGGTGCCAGTGGTTTTGCCAGCTTCGATGGTGATGACGGAGCCGTTGCTCAACGTCACGGTCACCGGGGTGCCGGCCGGGTTGGTCAGGGTCGCGGTATAAACGATCGAACCACCTTCGGCCACGGAACCGGTAGCGCTCAGCGACAGATTGGTGGTGTCGATCGAGTCGGTGATGGTGGTGGTCGCTGGCGTCGTGTTCGGCACCAGGTTCTCGAAATTGCCGCCGGTAGCACCGGTAATCGTGGTGCTGACGGTGCCGCCGTTGTTGTAGACGTCATTCGGCGCGGTCGGCACGTTGACGCTGCCGGTGGTCTGGCCGGCGCCGATGGTGATGGTCGAGCCGTTCGACAGGGTGACGGTCACCGGGGTCTGCGCCGGGTTGGTCAGCGTGGCGGTGTAGGTGATCTGGCCACCTTCGACCACGGTGCCGGTGGCGGTCAGGGTCAGATTGGTGGTGTCGACCGAATCGACAATGTTGGTGACGGCCGGTGTCGGGTTCGGCACCAGGTTTTCGAAGTTGCCGCCCGTGGCACCCGTGATGGTGGTGGTGACGGTGCTGCCATTGTTATAGACGTCATTCGGCGCGGTCGGCACGTTGACGGTGCCGGTGGTCTGGCCGGCGCCGATGGTGATGGTCGAGCCGTTGGACAGCGTGACGGTCACCGGCGTCTGCGCCGGGTTGGTCAGCGTGGCGGTGTAGGTGATCTGACCGCCTTCGGTCACGCTTGGGCCGGCCGTCAGGGTGACGGTGGTGGTGTCGATGGTGTCGGTGACCTGGGTCGTGGCCGGGGTGGTCGGCGGGGTCACGGTGATGCCGTTGCCGCCGGTGGTGCCGGTGACGGTCACGTCGATCTGGGTCGGGTCGTTATAAACAGTGTCGTTCGGCGCCAGGGGCACGTTGACGGTGCCGGTGGTGGAACCGGCCGGAATCACGATCACCGCGCCGTTGGACAGGGTGATGGTCAGGTCGGTCAGCGGCGCCTGTGTCAGGGTCGCGGTGTACACCAGAACGCCGCCGGCTTCGGTGATGCTCGGCGTGGCGCTGAGGCTCAGGGTCGATTCGCGCAGGGCGTTGGCGGTGGTGTCGGTGGTCTGGCCGCCGGTGATGTTCTGCGCAGCCTGGCCGGCAGCGTTGATGCCTGCGGTCGGGAAACCAATGGTCGGGTCGACGCGGCCAGCGGTCGCATCGAGCATCACGAAGCTGTGGCTGCCACCGGCGGCACCGCCAGTCCCAGCGGCGCTCGGGCCGGCTGCGGTGGATTCAAGGGCGGTAGTCGGGTCGACACCGGCGGCGATGGCTTGTTGCAGCTCTTCTACCGACGGCGCGGCTTGCGCGGTGGCTTCGGCCAGGTCAGTGCTGGAGTCTGGAGTGTCGGCGCTCCACTGAGTGTCACGGCCCAGATCGATCGTGCGGCCATCGGCCAGTTCCAGGGACACGGCGCCGGAAACGCCGGTGTCGACCTGATCGCCGGCGAACAGCCGGTCGCCTTCAACGAGTACGCGACGGACGCCCTCTGGGGACACCACGAAAACCTGACCGACAATGCTTTTGACGATGGCCACAACACTGCTCATTGAAGACTCTCCGGGTGTCACGTTCAGTTGACTTCCATAGACCTGATGGCTGTCTGCGCCGATTCAGTCTGGACGTACTTTAAAAAAGGTGGAACAAAGTTGACGCTGCAATTCGTCAATATTTTGGCTAGATTCTTTCGCGATTAACTTTATGCCAAACTATTGACCTTCTGGGTGCCATCCTAAACAATCGTCCCGGTAATGTCACATTGATATTTATGCGGCGACCTGCCCTTCAGCGTGTGATCCAGTTCCGGTTTTAAACTTTCCGACATACGGTCATTCCGGTTGCCATCTTCCGACGCAGCTCAATATTTTGCTGTGATTCAAGACAAGAAGTTCTGGGAAATCTTTACCATGCGTTCGCACTTGTTCAAGGCTTTACCCTTCGCTCTCGCCGCGTCTTTCGTACAAGCACAATCCTTACCAGAAGCCATGCAGCAGGCGCTGGATGTCCATCCGGAAATCCAGGCAGGGGTCAACAGCCGACTGGCCGCGGATTATCAATTAAAGGCTGCAAAAGGTGGATACCTGCCCAAGGTCGATCTGCTGGGCGGTTATGGCCGTGAAGGCACCGACAGCGTCACCACCCGTGCCAATGGTGGCGGCAATCACTGGGAAACCCTGAACCGCAGTGAGTCAAGTTTACGTCTGTCGCAAATGGTTTTTGACGGTTTTGCGACGTCCAGCGAAGTGGGGCGTCAACAAGCCACCGTCAACTCCCGCGCGTATTCCCTGCTCGGCACTTCCGAACGCACCGCGCTGACCGTGGCCCAGGTTTACCTGGATGTACTGACCCGTCGCGAGTTCGTGCGTCTGGCAGAAGAAAATCTCAAGAGCCACCAGCGCATCTACGACCAGATCCAGCTGCGCACCCAGCGCGGCGTCGGCAGCGGTGCCGACCTTGACCAGGCCGAAGCGCGGATGGCCCAGGCCCGCAACAACCTGATCACCGAGCAGACCAACCTCGCCGACTCGGAAACCAACTTCCTCAGCGCCGTCGGCCAGATGCCCGATCAACTGGAGCGTCCGGCGCCGTTCATGGCGATGATGCCGGCCAACCTGAATGAAGCGCGCCAGCAGATGCTGGAAAACAGCCCGATCCTGCGCTCGGCCGAATCCGATATCGCCGCTGCCGAGAAACAGTACGAGACCGCCAAGTCGACCTTCTACCCGCGCTTCGACGCCGAGCTGGGCCGCACCGCCGACAACGACCTCGACGGCCAGAACGGTCACAACAACGAATGGCAGGCCATGCTGCGCATGCGCTTCAACCTGTATTCGGGCGGCAGCAACAAGGCAGATCTGGAATCGAAGTCGTACCTGTCGAACCAGGCGCTGGACATCCGCAACAACGCCCTGCGTCAGTTGAACGAAGAACTGGGCCTGGCCTGGAACGCCCTGAACAACGCCAATGCCCAGGTGCCGATCGCTCAGCAGTACGTTGATCACAGCACCTCGGTGCGCACCGCTTACCAGCGTCAGTTCAGCCTCGGTGAACGCACCCTGCTGGATTTGCTCGACAGCGAAAACGAGTTGTTCACCGCTTCGCGGCGTCTGGCTGAAATCAAAAACATTCAGTTATTTACTCAGTACCGAATCAAGGCGACCATGGGCGAATTGCTCAAGAGCCAGGGAGTGGTCGCACCCTTGGCATCCGTTGTGCAGAACGACGTGAAGCCCAAGGTCCAGCTGCCTGGGATGAATTGAGTTGTCCCTTTTCAACTGCTAAAGAGTGTCGAGCGTGGAATCAGAAGTCAGTCGAGTTCATCTCAGTCATGATCCACGCGCGTTGCACGACGATCCGTTACTGGATGGTCTGCTCGCTCTCTGCATGCTGCATCAGAAACCCGCCAGCGCGGCCATGCTGACCACCGGCCTGCCGCTGCCAAAACAACGCCTGAGTGTCGAGCTGCTACCCCGTGCAGCGGCGCGCGCTGGGCTGCAAGGGCGGGTGCTGCAGCGCAAGCTCGAAGAGATTCCGGCGATTGCCATGCCGGCGCTGTTGCTGCTCAAGGATGGCCGCAGTGCCGTCCTGCTCGGCTGGCAGGGTGAGAACGACGCGCGGGTGCTGCTCAGCGAAAGCGACGGCGGCGAATCCCTGGTCAGCCGCGAGCTGCTGGCCGACGATTACACCGGCAAAGTGTTCTTCGCCCAGCCCCAGCACAAATTCGACGTCAACCACGGCACGCTGATCCCGCGTGCGCGCTCGTGGTTTCGCGACACCCTCAAGCGTTCGCGCTGGCTGTATGCCGACGCCATCGCCGCCAGTTTCCTGATCAACATCATCGCCATGGCCGCGCCGCTGTTCGTGATGAACGTCTACGACCGCGTGGTGCCGAACCAGGCCGAAGCGACCCTGTGGGTCCTCGCGCTGGGCATCACCGGCGCCTACCTGTTCGACCTGATCCTCAAGAGCCTGCGCAGCCTGTGCCTGGATCTGGCCGGCAAGAAAACCGACCTGATCATCTCCGCCACGCTGTTCGAACGCATCGTCGGCATGGCCATGAAGTACCGCCCGGCGCGGGTCGGCAGCTTTGCCCAGAACATCCATGAGTTCCAGAGCCTGCGCGACTTCCTCGCCTCGCTGACCCTGACCAGCCTGATCGACCTGCCGTTCACCATCCTGATCTTCATTGTCATCGCGATTCTCGGCGGGCATCTGGTGTGGATTCCGGTGCTGGCCTTCCCGATTGCGCTGCTGATCGGCTACGCCTTGCAGAAGCCGCTGGTGGCAACCATGGAACGCACGATGGCGCTGGGCGCCGAGCGTCAGTCGAGCCTGATCGAAACCCTCGCCGGCCTCGATGCGGTGAAGGTCAACAACGCCGAAAGCGAACGCCAATATCAGTGGGAACAGACCATCGGCACCCTCAGCCGCCTCGAGCTGCGGGTGAAAATGCTCTCCGGTCTGGCGATGAACATCACCCTGCTGATCCAGCAGCTGGCCGGGGTGATCATGATCGTCTTCGGCGTGTACCAGATCATCGCCGGCAACCTGAGCATGGGCGGCCTGATCGCCTGCTACATGCTCAGTGGCCGCGCCCTCAGCCCGCTGGCGTCGCTGTCCGGTCTGCTGACCCGCTACCAGCAGGCGCGGGTGACCATGACCTCGGTCGACCAGATGATGGAGTTGCCGCAAGAGCGCAATTTCGAAGAGCGCCCGCTGAGCCGCAAGGTGCTGCAAGGCGCGATCGAATGCCGCCAGCTCAGCTTCACCTACCCGGAGCAACAGAATCCGGCGCTGAAGAACATTAACCTGGTGATCCGTCCCGGCGAGAAGATCGGCATCATCGGCCGCAGTGGCTCGGGCAAAAGCTCATTGGCGAAATTGCTGGTCGGCCTCTATCAGCCGGACGACGGTGCGTTGCTGGTGGACGGCGTCGACATCCGCCAGATCGACGTCAGCGAGCTGCGCTACAACATCGGCTACGTGCCGCAGGACATTCAGCTGCTGGCCGGCACCCTGCGCGACAACCTGATTTCCGGCGCCCGTTACGTCGAGGACGAGCTGGTCCTGCAGGCCGCTGAACTGGCCGGCGTCCACGAATTCGCCCGCCTGCACCCGCAGGGTTATGAGCTGCAAGTCGGCGAGCGCGGGCAGAACCTGTCCGGCGGTCAGCGCCAGAACGTCGCCCTGGCCCGGGCGCTGTTGCTCAATCCGCCGATCCTGTTGCTTGACGAACCGACCAGCGCCATGGACAACACCGGCGAAGAACGCCTCAAGCAACGCCTCGCGGCGGTGGTGGAAAACAAGACCGTGGTGCTGGTGACGCACCGGGCATCGCTGCTGTCGCTGGTCGATCGCCTGCTGGTGGTCGACCGTGGGCAGATTCTCGCCGATGGCCCGAAAGCGGCCGTCATGGAAGCGTTGAAGAAGGGGCAGATCAGTGTTGCTTAAGTCGGGTTTCAAGGATTCGATCCGCCGCTACTTCAAAGGCTCGGCATCGCTGCAGGGCCAGCCGCTGCCGGAGGTCAACAAGGCCTTGATCGAGGACGCGCCGCGCGTGGTGCGCCTGACGATCTGGGCGATCATCGGTTTCTTCGTGTTCCTGATGCTGTGGGCCAACTTCGCCGTCATCGACGAAGTGACCAAGGGCGACGGCAAGGCGATTCCGTCGTCGAAGATCCAGAAAATCCAGAACCTTGAGGGCGGTATCGTTTCCGAGCTGTTCGTCAAGGAAGGCCAGATCGTCGAGGCCGGCGCGCCGCTGGTGCGGCTGGATGACACGCGTTTTGCCTCCAACGTCGGTGAAACCGAAGCTGATCGGCTGTCGATGTTGCTGCGGGTCGAGCGCCTGAGTGCCGAGGTCGATGACCGGCCGCTGAATTTCCCGGAGGACGTGCTCAAAGCCGTGCCGGGTCAGGCCAAGAGCGAAGAGTCGCTCTACATCAGCCGTCGTCAGCAACTGCACGATGAAGTTGGTGGCTTGCAGGAGCAGTTGATTCAGCGTCAGCAAGAGCTGCGCGAATTCACCTCGAAACAGGCGCAGTACCGCCAGCAACTCGGCCTGCAACGCCAGGAAATCAACATGTCCGAGCCGCTGGTGGCCCAGGGCGCGGTATCGCCGGTGGAAGTGCTGCGACTCAAACGTGCCGAAGTGGAAACCCGTGGTCAGCTCGACGCCACCACGCTGGCTATTCCGCGCGCCGAATCGGCGATCAAGGAAGTGCAGCGCAAGATCGACGAAACTCGCGGCAAATTCCGCAGCGAAGCCCTGACTCAGCTCAACGAAGCCCGCACCGACCTGAACAAGGCCCAGGCCACCGGCAAGGCGCTGGAAGACCGGGTCAGCCGGACGCTCGTCACCTCGCCGGTGCGGGGCATCGTCAACAAGATGCTGGTCAACACCATCGGCGGCGTGATCCAGCCGGGCAGCGACCTGTTGGAAATCGTGCCGTTGGACGACACGCTGCTGGTCGAAGCGAAGATCCGCCCGCAGGACATCGCGTTCCTCCATCCGGGCCAGGAAGCCACGGTGAAATTTACCGCGTATGACTACACCATCTACGGCGGTTTGAAGGCGAAGCTTGAGCAGATCGGCGCCGACACCATCACCGACGAAGACAAGAAAACCACCTACTATGTGATCAAGCTGCGCACCGAGCGCAGCCATCTCGGCACTGACGAGAAGCCGCTGCTGATCATCCCGGGGATGGTGGCGTCGGTGGACATCATCACCGGCAAGAAGACCGTGTTGAGCTATCTGCTCAAGCCGATCATCCGGGCGCGGGCTGAGGCGTTGCACGAACGCTAGATCTTTATTGCCCTTCCGGGCCCCATCGCTGGCAAGTCGAATCGTCGCACCGCAGCTCCCACAAGTTCCGCGGTGAACACACAAACGTGGTCCACTCTAGGTCCCTGTGGGAGCTGGCTTGCCAGCGATGGGGCCCGTTTGAACACCACATCCCTGTCAGTAAGTGACACAAATGGTCACTCACCATCCAGTCCATTCCTAAGCATTCGCCATATCGTTATTCGTTAACGGTATTTAATTTCCAATTCTTATATCTATAAAGTCAGCCTCCTGCGTACCTGCCGACCAATCGGCGCGCCGCACGACACGAACCAACACGCAATCCAGCGTGAGTTTCTGATCGACGCGCGCGCCCTTGAGCGCGCCGTGCGTGGGAGATTGATTGATGTCCGCAGCTACTGCTACCCCAAGCGCCGCGACTGCCGCGCCGCAAACCTTCGAAATTCGCCCGTTCAGCGGTGCCGTCGGCGCCGAAATCATCGGCCTCGATCTGACCCGTCCGGTCAACGATGAAGACTTCGCCCGCATTCACCGCGCGCACCTCGATCACCACGTTGTGGTGTTCCGCGACCAGCGCATCACCCCGCAACAGCAGATCGATTTCAGCCGCCGCTTCGGCGTGTTGCAGATCCACGTGCTCAAGCAGTTCCTGCTGGCCAATCACCCGGAAATCCTCATCGTTTCCAACATCGTCGAAAACGGCCAGAACATCGGCCTCGGTGATGCCGGAAAATTCTGGCACTCGGATCTCTCCTATAAAGAACTGCCGAGCCTCGGCTCGATGCTGCACGCCCAGGAGCTGCCGTCCGAAGGCGGCGACACCCTGTTCGCCGACATGCACAAAGCCTGGGACAGCCTGCCCGACGCGCTGCGCAAAGCCGTCGAAGGCCGCTCGGCTGCGCATTCCTACACCGCGCGCTACAGCGAAACCAAATTCGAAGGCAACTGGCGCCCAACCTTGACCCCGGAGCAACTGGCCCAGGTCGCCGAGGTCGTGCACCCGGTGGTTCGCACCCATCCGGAAAACGGCCGCAAGGCGTTGTTCGTCAGCGAAGGTTTCACCACCCGCATCGTCGGCCTGCCGGAAGACGAGAGCAAACAACTGCTCGATGAGCTCTACGCCCACAGCGTGCTGCCGCAGAACATCTATCGCCATCAATGGCAGCCCCACGACCTGGTGTTCTGGGACAACCGCTCGCTGATCCACCTTGCCGCCGGCTGCCCCGCGCACCTGCGCCGCAAGCTGTATCGCACCACCATCCAGGGCGACGCGCCTTTCTGATTCGCCGGAGATCCGATCATGTCCAAACGTCTTCCATTCGCGCCGCTGGCGGCGGCCATCGGCCTCGGTTTCAGCCTGATCGCCGGCAGCCTGGTGGCGCCGACCGTGGCCCACGCCGAAGGTGAAATCCGCATCGCCGAACAGTTCGGCATTGTCTATTTATTGCTCAACGTGGTGCGCGATCAGGGACTGATCGAGAAGTACGGCAAGCAGGAAGGCCTCGACATCAAGGTCGACTGGACCCAGCTGTCCGGCGGCGCGGCAGTCAACGATGCGCTGCTCTCCGGTTCCATCGACATTGCCGGCGCCGGCGTCGGGCCGTTGCTGACCATCTGGGATCGCACCCACGGCAAGCAGAACGTCAAAGCCGTGGCCTCGCTCGGCAACTTCCCGTACTACCTGGTCAGCAACAATCCCAAGGTCAAAACCATCGCCGACTTCACCGAGAAGGACCGCATTGCGGTGCCGGCGGTGGGCGTTTCGGTGCAGTCGCGTTTCCTGCAATACGCCGCGGCCAAACAGTGGGGCGACAAGGAATTCAATCGCCTCGACAAGTACACCATCGCCGTTCCGCACCCGGACGCCACTGCTGCGCTGATTGCCGGCGGCACCGAGCTGACCGGGCACTTCTCCAACCCGCCGTTCCAGGATCAGGCACTGGAAAATCCGAACGTGCATGTGGTACTCAATTCCTATGACGTGCTCGGCCCGAACTCGCCGACCGTGCTGTTCGCCACCGAGAAATTCCGCAACGAGAACCCCAAGACCTACAAAGCATTCGTCGAAGCCCTGACCGAAGCCGCGCAATTTGCGCAGAACGATAAAGGCGCGGCGGCGGACACTTACATCCGCGTGACCAAGGCCAAGATCGACCGCGCCGCGTTGCTGAAAATCATCGACAACCCACAATTCGAATTCAGCGTCACGCCGAAAAACACCTACCCGCTCGCCGAATTCCTCTACCGCGTCGGCGCGATCAAGAACAAACCTGAATCGTGGAAGGACTATTTCTTCCAGGACGCCAAACCGCTGCAAGGGAGCTGATCGCCATGAACGCCCCTTTGCAAGGCCACGCGGCCAGCAACCCGATTGCCACAGCGCAAGCACTGCTGGCGGTCGATCAGGTCAGCCTCGAATACCGCACGCCGCAACGGGTCGTGCGGGCCACCCATCAGGTCAGCTTCGAAGTCGATCAACAGGATCGCTTCGTGCTGCTCGGTCCTTCCGGCTGCGGTAAATCCACCTTGCTCAAAGCCGTCGCCGGATTCATCGCGCCGTGTGAGGGCGAGATCCGTCTGCAAGGCCAGCGCGTCGATGCGCCGGGGCCGGACCGGATCGTGGTGTTTCAGGAGTTCGATCAACTGCCACCGTGGAAAACCGTCAAACAGAACGTGATGTTTCCGCTGTTGGCCTCGCGCACGCTGAAGAAAAAGGAAGCCGAAGAGCGCGCCCTGCATTACCTGGAGAAGGTCGGCCTTGCGGCGTTTGCCGATGCCTACCCGCACACCTTGTCTGGCGGCATGAAGGCACGGGTGGCGATTGCCCGGGCGCTGGCGATGCAGCCGAAAATCCTGTTGATGGACGAGCCGTTCGCCGCGCTGGATGCCCTGACCCGGCGCAAGATGCAGGAGGAATTGCTGCTGCTCTGGGAGGAGGTGCGTTTCACTTTGTTGTTCGTCACCCACTCGATTGAAGAAGCGTTGGTGGTCGGCAATCGGATCCTGCTGTTGTCCCCGCATCCGGGCCGGGTGAGGGCGGAAGTGCACAGTCATCAATACGATCTGCACAGCCTTGGCGGCGTGGCGTTTCAAGAGTCGGCAAGGCGCATTCATCGGTTGTTGTTCGATGAAGGGCAGTCGCCGGAAACCGAGCGCGAACTGGATTTCACTGATATCCGCATTGCTTATTGAGCCGCCTGGAGGATTGCCCGATGAGCCATTCATCATCCGTACGTCAAGAATTCGAAAACGATCTGCAACCGCTGACCAGCGTCCCGGTGGAGCGCGAGTTGCCGCTGGGCCAGCGTCTGTGGCAACAGGGCTGGCTGCGCAAAAGCGTGATCCTGATTTTGCTCGCCGTGCTCTGGGAGGTTGTGGCCCGGGTGCAGAACAACGACCTGCTGCTGCCGAGCTTCTTGCAGACCAGTCATGCGCTGTATGACGGCCTGCTCAGCGGCGAACTGCTGGGCAAGGTGTGGATCTCGCTGGTGGTGCTGATCAAGGGTTACCTGATCGGCATCGTCCTGGCCTTCGCCCTGACCACGCTGGCGGTTTCGACCCAGGTGGGTCGGGACTTGCTCAGCACTCTGACTTCGATGTTCAACCCGCTACCGGCGATTGCGCTGCTGCCGCTGGCGTTGCTGTGGTTCGGCCTGGGCCAGAACAGCCTGATTTTCGTGCTGGTGCATTCGGTGCTGTGGGCGCTGGCGTTGAACACTTACGCCGGGTTTCTCGGCGTCTCGGAAACCCTGCGGATGGCCGGGCGCAATTACGGTTTGAAGGGCATGCGCTTCGTGCTGTTCATCCTGATTCCGGCGGCGCTGCCATCGATTCTCGCCGGGCTGAAAATCGGCTGGGCCTTCGCCTGGCGCACCCTGATCGCCGCCGAACTGGTGTTCGGCGCCACCAGCGGCAAGGGCGGCCTGGGCTGGTACATCTTCCAGAACCGCAACGAGCTGTACACCGACAAGGTGTTTGCCGGTCTGGCGGTGGTTATCCTCATCGGCTTGCTGGTGGAAAACCTGGTGTTCGACACGCTGGAGCGGGTGACGGTGAAGCGTTGGGGAATGCAGCGCTGATTTTCTGATCTGCTAGCATTGCGTGCGAATCAATCCTGATCGGTCACGAGTGCTCAGCATGCAACTCCCGGACATGAACCTGTTGGTCGCCCTCGACGCCTTGCTCGACGAGGGCAGCGTGGTCGGCGCCGCGCGACGCATGAACCTCAGCCCGGCGGCCATGAGCCGCACGCTGACGCGGATCCGCGAAGCCGTTGGCGATCCGATTTTGGTGCGTGCCGGCCGGGGACTGGTGCCGACACCCAAGGCACTGGAGCTGCGCGAGCAGGTGCGGGATGTGGTCGAGCAGGCGGCGCTGCTGTTTCGCTCGGCCGATGCGGTGGAGCTGGGCACCTTGCGCCGGCGCTTCAGCATTCGCGCCAACGATTTTTTCGTCGGCGTGTACGGCGGCAAGCTGTTCGACACCCTCGATCAACTGGCGCCGCACTGTGAGTTGCGCTTCGTTCCCGAGGGCGACGGCGACGATGAGGCCTTGCGCGAAGGGCGGATCGACCTGAGCGTGAGCAACACCCGCCCGGTGACGCCGGAAGTCAAAATACAGAACCTGTTTTCCACCCACTTCGTCGGCCTGGTTCGTGAAGATCACCCGTTGCTTGACGGTGAAATCACCGCTGAGCGTTACGCCGGTTTTTCCCACATCAGCATGTCCCGCCGGGGCATCGCCCGTGGGCCTATCGACACCGCGCTGAATGCCCTGGGTCTGGAACGGCGAGTGGCTGTTATCGCGCCAAGTTTCCATGCGGCGATGTTCGCCCTGCCGGACTCTGACCTGATCCTGCCGGTGCCCAAGGAAGCGCTGCTCAGCGTGCGGCGGCTGGGCTTGAAGCTGCGCTCGTTCGACCTGCCGATCCCGCTGCCGACGCTGATGCTGACCCAGGCCTGGCACCCGCGTTTTGACAAGGACCCGGCCCACCGCTGGCTGCGGGAAACCCTCAAGACCTGCTGCGACGAAACCTGGCTGGCGGCACAGCCCTGACAATTGCGTCTGGTGCACTTATAAACTGCCAAGAAGTCAATTTTCGTCAGCACTAAGCCCTACTACCATGCTCCGGTATTTTTCCCTCCGGAGTTTGCCTGCATGACATCCCTGACGGTCACGGCGCCGATTGCCGCTGCCGCTCCGATGGCCGCCGCGCCACCGGTGTTCGGGGCGCGGATCATCATCGGTCTGGTCGGCGTGCTGCTGGCGGTGCTGGTGTCGGGTCTCAACGAGATGGTGACCAAGGTCGCCCTGGCCGACATTCGCGGCGCCCTGAGCATCGGCTACGACGAAGGCACCTGGCTGGTCGCCAGCTACACCGCGACCTCGGTGGCGGCCATGGCATTCGCGCCGTGGTGCTCGGTGACCTTTTCCCTGCGTCGCTTCACCCTGTGCGCCATCGGCGTGTTTACCCTGCTCGGGGTGCTCTGCCCGTTCGCCCCGAACTACGAAAGCCTGCTGCTGCTGCGCATCCTGCAAGGCCTGGCCGGCGGCGCGTTGCCGCCGATGCTGATGACCGTTGCGCTGCGATTCCTGCCGGCCAACATCAAGCTTTACGGCCTCGCCGGTTACGCCCTGACCGCCACTTTCGGCCCAGGTCTCGGTACACCGCTGGCCGGGTTGTGGACCGAATACGTCGGCTGGCAATGGACGTTCTGGCAAATCATCGTGCCGTGCCTGATTGCCATGGCGATGGTTGCCTGGGGCATTCCACAGGACCCTCTGCGTCTGGAACGCCTCAAGTCGTTCAACTGGAAAGGCCTGCTGCTGGGCTTTCCGGCGATCTGCATGCTGGTGATCGGCCTGTTGCAGGGCAATCGCCTGGACTGGTTCGAGTCGAACCTGATCTGCGCTTTGCTCGGCGCCGGTTCGCTGTTGCTGGTGGCGTTTCTGATCAATGAATGGTCGCAGCCGATTCCGTTTTTCAAGTTGCAGATGCTCGGCATCCGCAACCTGTCGTTCGCGTTGATGACGTTGGCCGGCGTGCTGGTAGTGCTGCTGGCGGTGGTGCTGATTCCGTCGAGTTACCTGGCTCAGGTGCAGGGTTACCGGCCGGTACAGACGGCGCCGATCATGCTGATCGCGGCATTGCCGCAGTTGATCGCGCTGCCGCTGGTGGCGGCGTTGTGCAACTTGCGTTGGGTCGATTGCCGCTGGGTGCTCGGCATCGGTTTGAGCATGTTGACGCTGTCGTGTCTGGGCGGCTCGCAGCTGACTTCGGTGTGGATTCGCGACGATTTCTACGTCCTCCAATGGCTGCAGATTTTCGGCCAGCCGATGGCGGTGCTGCCGTTGCTGATGTTGTCGACCGGCAGCATCCAGCCTCAGGACGGGCCGTTCGCCTCGGCGTGGTTCAACACTGTGAAAGGCCTGGCGGCGGTGGTCGCCACCGGCGTGATCGAGGCGCTGACCACTTCGCGCCTGCATTTTCACTCGACGATGCTGGTCGATCGACTCGGCAACTCGCCGCTGGCCGCGAGCAACGACCCGGGCCTCGCCCATCGCCTGCACGAACAGGCCGTGGTGCTGACTTCATCGGATCTTTATCTGTGCATGGCTGGCGTCGCGGTGGCGCTGATCCTGCTGATTTTCTGGCTGCCGACGCGGATCTTCCCGCCGCGCGCGCCGACCTGACTGACACAGAAGGTTTTTTATGACGACTCAAGCAAAGCAAAAACTCGCGGTGGCTGTGGCCGCTGCGCTGGCGGTCGGTGTGCTGGTGTATCTGGCGATGCCCGGCCTGTTCGGCAAGCGCACTCAGCAAACTACCAACGACGCCTTCGTCTCTGCTGACTTCACCCTGGTGGTGCCGCGTGTGGCCGGGTTCATCAAAGAGGTGCTGGTGGAAGACAACCAGCAGGTCAAGGCCGGGCAGTTACTGGCGCTGATCGATGACCGCGACTTGCGCGCCGCTGCCGAAGCCGCCGATGCGCAAACCCTGGTCGCCCGCGCGCAGTTGCGGAACGCCAAGGCCACCCTTGAGCGCCAGTCCTCGGTGATCGCTCAGGCGCAGGCGTCGGTGGTGTCGGCCAAGGCTGAAATGGCTTTCGCCCAGCAGGAATTGAACCGCTACAACCACTTGGCTGGCGTCGGTGCAGGCACCGTGCAGAACGCTCAACAGGCGCGCACCCGGATCGATCAGGCCTCTGCGCGGCTGGACACGGCCACCGCGAAACTGGCAGCGGAACGCAAGCAGGTGGAAATCCTCACGGCGCAGCGCGATGCCGCTGAAGGCAGTTTGAAACACGCGCAGGCCGCGCTGGAAATCGCCAGTTTCGAGCTGTCCTACACGCGTATCACCGCGCCCCAGGACGGCATGATCGGCGAGCGCGCGGTGCGAGTCGGCGCCTACGTGACACCGGGCAGCAGGCTGCTGGCGGTGGTGCCGTTGAAGCAGGCCTATGTGGTCGCCAACTTCCAGGAAACCCAGCTTACCGACGTGCAGCCGGGGCAGGACGTTGTGGTGCGGGTCGACAGTCTCGGCGGCGAAGCCCTCACCGGCCGCGTCGAGAGCATTGCCCCGGCGACCGGCGTGACCTTCGCGGCGGTCAAACCGGACAACGCCACCGGCAACTTCACCAAAGTCGTGCAGCGGATTCCGGTGAAGGTTTTGCTGGATCCGGGCCAGCCGCTGGCCGAACGGCTGCGAGTGGGGATGTCGGTAGAGGCGAGCATTGATACCCAAAGCTCGGCCACCTCGATGCGTGAGGTGACGCAGCGATGAAGCGCTTTCAGTCGATGACAGTGGTCCTGAGTCTGTCGGCATTGGCGGCCTGCACCGTCGGCCCGGACTTCCAGAAACCTGAAGCTACCCGGATTGCCGAGTGGGCAAAGCCGTCAAAAACCGCCGTCAGCCAGGCCGTCAGCGCACCCTTGAACGAGCGCTGGTGGGAAGTCTTTCACGACGCGCAACTCTCGGCCCTGACCCAGCGCGCCCTGCGCAGTAACCTCGACTTGCAACTGGCCAGCAGCCGCCTGCAACAAAGCCGCGCCGCCCGCCAGGTGATCACCGCCGACCGTTATCCAACGACCGCCGCCACCGGCAGCTACGCCCGCAAACGCAACAGCGGCGAAGGCTTGAACGACCCGTCCGGGCACAACGGCGATTCCGCCTTCAACCTGTGGGATGCCGGTTTCTCGGCCTCCTGGGAGCTGGACTTCTGGGGGCGCGTACGCCGGGAGACCGAAGCCGCCGACGCCAATCTCGAAGTCGCGGAAAACGACCGTCGTGGCGTGTTGCTGGCGGTGCTCGCGGACACCGCGCAGAACTACATCCAGCTGCGTGGTGTGCAGAACACCCGCGCGGTCACTGAGCAGAACCTCGATGTGGCGCGGCACAGCCTGAAGCTTTCGCAACTGCGCCTCAACGACGGTGTGGCCACCGATCTCGACGTCGCCGAAGCGGCCGCGCAAGTGGCGGCCATCGAATCGCGCTTGCCGGCGCTGGAGCAACGTCAGGCGCAACTGATCAACGCCATCAGCCTGTTGATGGGCGAACCACCGCAGGCGCTGGCGAAAGAGTTATCCACAGATGCGCCGGTGCCGCAGTCGCCGCTGACCGTCGCCATCGGCCTGCCGTCGCAACTGGCCGAACGTCGCCCGGACATTCGCCAGGCCGAAGCCCGTCTGCATGCCGCCACCGCCAACATCGGCGTGGCCAAGGGCGATTTCTATCCGCGCATCACCCTGTCCGGCAACCTCGGCTCGCAAGCCATGCAGCTCAGCGATTTCGGTTCCTGGGGCTCACGGGCCTTCGGCATCGGCCCGCAATTCAGCCTGCCGCTGTTCGACGGCGGCCGCTTGCGCGGCGTGCTGCAACTGCGCGAAGCCCAACAGCAGGAAGCGGCCATCGGTTATCAACAGACCGTCCTGCGCGCCTGGCACGAAATCGACGACCAGCTGACCGCCTACAACGCCAGCCAGCGCCGCCGCGACAGCCTCGCCGAAGCCGTACGCCAGAACCAGATCGCCCTGCGCACCGCGCAACAGCAATACGTCGAAGGCGTGGTCGACTTCGTCAACGTCCTGACTGTGCAAAGCGCACTGCTCGCCACCCAGGAACAATGGGTGGAAAGCTCCACCGGCGTTTCATTGGCGATGGTCGGGTTGTACCGGGCGTTGGGCGGGGGATGGGAGTCGGTGTATCCGGTGGGGGAGATGGCGCAGCGTTGATTCTCGCGCGGAAAACAAAAAAAGCAGGCTGTGCAGCGTTTTGGCTGCTCAACCTGCAAAGTTTTCGATTTTGATTTGCCCATCAGGAAATGTAGCGATGATTTCAAGCTCGCCGCCCATCGCGCGGATGTAATTGCGCAGCGTGCTGATGTACATATCGGTGCGTCGCTCCATCTTCGAGATCGCCGCCTGATTGATGTGCAGGGTCTCGGCAAGCGTCGCCTGACTTAAAGCTTTGGCCTGTCGCAATTCGTTTAGCGGCATTTCCTTGATGTGTTGTTCGTAGATCGAATCGGCATGTGCCCGGGCTTCGGGTGTCATACGCGCTTCGAGTTCGGCAAATTTCTTAGCCATCTTTGTAACCCTCTTTGCGCAATGTATCGAGGTGCTCATCGTACAGTTGATCGGCGAGCGGGACATTGACTTCATACCAGCGATCCTGACCGGTTTTGTCTCCACCGATCAATAGCAGCGCACATCGCCTCGGATCAAATGCATAAAGTATGCGGTACGGTCGTCCGGCATGTTGAACCCTCAGTTCTCGCAAATGGCCATGTCGCGCACCATTGATCGCGCTGCTGTGTGGAAAGCGCAGGCCAGGTCCGAATTGCCCCAGCAATTTGACGCTCGCAGCCACCGAGCTCTGCTCGTTTTCAGTCAGATCTTCCCACCAGTTGCCGAACTCGTCGGTGTATTCGATATCCCAATTCATGGGGGACGAATATGAATGTTATGGAATATTCCTTCAAGGTTATATTTTCGATGGGTTGATCTTAGTCATTTCACAAAATTTCGCCAGCCCTTCGGAGGAGTGATGGCCTTTCGCTTGACGCTAATCGCCGCTGTCGTAGACTCCGAGCATCCGTCAGGGAGTAACGGTTATGCGGCGTTTTCGTGGTTGGGTTGTCGGATTGACCTTTGTAACGTGTGCAGTTCAGGCTCAAACGCCCGCGCCAGACGATCCGCTGCTGGATAACGGCGGGGCGGCGAATGCGTCGGCCAGCAGTGAAGCGCGCGGGGTGTTGCGGGCGCGGGATCAGGCGACCCTGGCCAGCGAGTTGTCCGGGCGAATCGTCGAGTTGCCGTTCAGCGAGGGCGAGTCGTTCAAGAAGGGCGATACCCTGGCGCGGTTCGACTGTTCGGCCTATCAGGCCCAGTTGAATGCCGCGCAGGCCGCCAGCCGTGGCGCCGGTGAAGAGCTGGCGCACAACCGGCAACTGGCGGCGCTCAATTCCGTCGGGCGTTTCGAAGTGGCCCGGGCCGAAGCCAAGGTCAGCGAAACCCAGGCGCAATCTCAGGTTTATCAAGTCCAGGTCAAACGCTGCAGCGTGGTCGCGCCGTTCGACGGGCAAGTGGTCGAGCGCAAGGTGCAGCGTTATGAAAGCGTGCCGGCCGGTGCGCCGCTGCTCGATGTGGTCGACAACCGCACGCTGGAAATCCATCTGCTGGTGCCGTCGCGCTGGATGGCGAAGCTCAAGCCTGGCCAGACTTTCAGCTTCGTACCTGATGAAACCGGTCAGCCGATCGACGCCACGGTCAAACGCCTTGGCGCGCGGATCGATGAAGGCAGCCAGACCCTGTTGCTGGTCGCAACACTCCCCGAAGCCAAGGGCTTGCTCGCCGGCATGAGCGGCACCGCGCATTTTCCGGAGCTTAAGTGAACGCCCCGGTGAGCGGCGGCGCCGAGCAGGTGATCGCGCGGTTTCTCGATCTCGAACGGCAGACCCGCGCGGCCCAAGACATTTCGCAACTGGCCTACAGCCTGGTCAATGACGGTCAGTCGCTGTTCGGTTTTCGCCATGCGGCGCTGTTGATCGCCGGCAAGGTGCAGGCGGTGACCGGGGTCAGCGCAGTGGAGCCGAATGCGCCGTTCGTGGCATTCGTCGAGCAGGCCGTGGCGCAGTTGTTCAAGCAGGATGTGCTGAAACAGGCGCGGGTGATAACGCCGGAAATGGTCGGTGAATCGATTCAGGCCGACTGGCGCAGTCTGTCGGCCATGCAAGTGTTCTGGCTGCCGTTGATCGACCGTCAGGGTCAGGTGTTCGGTGGTTTGTGGCTGGCCCGTGATCTGCCGTGGAACCCTTCCGAACAAGTGCTGCTGTCGCAGCTGGGCGACACCTACAGCCATGCCTGGCTGGCGTTGCAACCGCGCAAGCCGTGGCGCCTGCGCTGGACTCGCAAACGCCAGGTGGCGCTGCTCGCCGTGTTGTTGCTCGGGCTGTTGATCCCGGTGCGCCAGTCGGTGCTGGCCCCTGCCGAAGTGGTGCCTCAGGGCGGGCGGGTTGTAGCCGCACCGCTGGACGGGGTGATCGCCGAGTTTCTGGTCAAGCCCAACCAGAGCGTGAAAACCGGCGACCTGTTGCTGCGTTTTGAAAGCACGACGCTGAAGGCTCAGGCCGATGTCGCCGAGCGTGCGCTCGGGGTTGCCGAAGCTGAACTCAAAGCCAACTCCCAACGTTCGTTCGTTGATGCCGAATCCAGCTCCCGGGTCGATCTGCTGGCCGCCCGCGCCGAACAGAAACGCGCCGAACGCGACTACGCCCGCGAACTGCTCAACCGCAGCGAAGTGCGCGCCGAGCGCGACGGCATCGCGGTGTTCGCCGATGCCGAACGCTGGACCGGTAAACCGGTGCAGACCGGTGAGCGGCTGATGGAAATCGCCGATCCGAGTCAGGCCGAACTGCGCATCGAACTGGCCGTGGGCGACGCGATCTCGCTGGAGCGGGGCGCCGAAGTCGCGCTGTTTCTCGACAGCGATCCGCTGCAACGCCACCTAGCCACCCTCGAACGCTCGGCCTATGAGGCGCAGCCCACCGCCGGCGGGCAATTGGCCTATCGGCTGGACGCCAATTTCGCCGACGCCCCGCCGCGTATCGGCCTGCGTGGCACTGCGAAAATATTCGGCGACCGCGCACCACTGGCCTTGTACCTGCTGCGGCGTCCGCTCGCCGGGCTGCGCCAGAGTGTAGGCCTGTAAATGACCCTGCCGAGCCTGCGTGCCGACCTGCAATTGTCGCCCGCGGCGCCGGCCCTGGACGGTTCGCCGCGCTGGACCCTGGCCGACCCGGTGCGCGGGCGCTACTTCAAGCTTGGCGCGGCGGCGATGCGCCTGTTGCGTCACTGGTCGCTGGGCGATCCCGAACAAGTGCTGCGCGCTGCCAATCATGAACCGGGTTTGCCGCTGGACGGCGTCGAGCTGGAGCAACTGCTGACGTTCCTGCGCGGGCATGACCTGATCAGCGCCCTCGACGATCAGCAACGCGCCAGTTACTCACTCAAGGCCCTCGCGCAACGCCAGAGCCTGTGGACAATCCTGCTGCATCAATACCTGTTCTTCCGCATTCCACTGTGGCGCCCGGACGCTTTTCTCAACCGTGCCTGGCCGTGGCTGGAGCGCTTCGGTCCGAAGGTTTTGCGCTACGGTCTGCCGGCGACGCTGGCGCTCGGGGTGTTTCTGGTGTCGCGGGACTGGCAGCGGTTCGTCGGCACCTTTCCGCACCTGTTCAGCCTCGGCGGCGCGATCGCGTTCGGCATCTCGCTGTTCTTCGCCAAGCTCTGTCACGAGTTCGGTCATGCGTTCATGGCCAAGCGCGCCGGGTGTCGGGTGCAAAGCATGGGCGTGGCGTTCATGGTCTTGCTGCCGATGTTCTACACCGATGTCAGCGATGCCTGGCGGGTCAATGATCGACGCGCGCGACTGCTGATCGGTGCCGGTGGGGTGCTGGCGGAATTACTGCTGGCGAGCATCGCGCTGCTGGTCTGGTCGTTCCTGCCGGACGGGCCCGGTCGCACGGCGGCGTTCATGCTCGCCAGCGCGACGTGGATTACCACACTGGTGGTCAATCTCAACCCCTTCATGCGCTTCGATGGCTACTTTCTGCTCAGCGACTTATGGGAAGTCGACAATTTGCAGGGCCGGGCTTTTGCCCTGTGTCGCTGGCGCCTGCGTGAGTTCTTGTTCGGCTATGGCGCGCCGGCGCCGGAGCCTTGGTCGCCGGCGATGCAGCGGCGTTTGCTGATCTGGGGGTATGGCTCGTGGTTATGGCGTGCGGCGTTGTTTTTCGGGATCGCGCTGGCGGTCTATCACCTGTTCTTCAAGGTGTTGGGGATCTTCCTGATGCTGGTGGAGCTGGTGTGGTTCATCTTCCTGCCGATCATGAGTGAGTGGCGCCAGTGGTGGAGCCGCCGCGAACAGGCTCACGGCCCCCGCGTGGTGCTCAGCAGCCTGGGGGTACTCGGCCTGTTGCTGGTGCTGATCGTGCCGTGGCGCAGCTCGGTCGAATTGCCGACGATGCTCGAGGGCGGTCGCGCCAGTGCCTTGCACGCACCGACGGCGGCGCGGGTCAAAGCCGTGAAGGTCGAGGATGGTCAGACCGTGGCTCAGGGCGACGTGCTGATCGAACTGGAATCGCCGGATCTCGATTCGCGGCAGGCCATCGTCCGCCGGGAAATCCGCATTCAGCAATTGCTGATGCGCCGTCAGGCCGGCCGCAGTGAAACCGCTGCCGACGCTGGCATCGTCGAGCAGCGCCTTGCCGAAGCGGTGGCGGAATACCGTGGCCTGACTGCTCAACGTGAACGCCTTCTGTTGCGCGCACCTCATGCGGGCACCGTACGAGACCTGCTGCCGAACCTGACGCCGGGCCGCTGGCTGTCGAGCAAGGATGCGCTGGCGCGGGTGGTCGAGGACGGCACGCGACTGCGTGGTTATCTGGCCGAGGCCGAACTGTGGCGAGTCAAACCCGGTGCCACCGGGCGGTTTATCGCCGACGACCCGATGCATGCCGCCCTCTCGGTGCAACTCAATGAAATCGACACCAACGGTGTGGCCTATGTCGATCAGGAAGCGCTGACTTCCGATCACCACGGGCCGATTGCCGTGCGCCGCGATCAGCAGCAACGGGCGGAACCGGTGCAGGCGCAATACGGCGTGCGTTTGACTGCGCTGGATCAGGCAGCGACCCCGGTGCAGCCGCTGCGCGGCGTGGTGGTGTTGCAGGGCAGCGGCGAATCGGTGCTCGGCGTGGCCTGGCGCCGGATGGCGGCGCTGGGGGTCAGGGAAAGCGGTTTCTAGGGAGCGTGAAGATGACGGACAACCTGGCGGCGGACGGATTGGTGGTGCGGCCTTCGCGGGCGTCGGACGGGCCGTTTCTGCAAAGCTTGTATCAATCGGCGCGGCCGGATCTGCAATGGATCGACGGCGAGCAGGAACAGGTGCAGCAAATCGTCGCCCAGCAATTTCAGGTGCAGGAGCAGGGCATGGGGGAAAACCATCCCAACGCCATGCACTACATCGTGGAAAAACTCGGCACGGCCATCGGTGCACTCAGCACTGATTTCGGCGTCAATGAAATCCGCGTGTTGTACCTCGCCTTCATTCCCCAGGCCCGAGGCAAGGGCTACGGGCGAACCGTGCTGCAAGGTGTGCAAAAAGCCGCGCAGCAAGTGCGCTGCCCGGTGGCGACGGTGGTCTGGGCCAATAACCCCCATGCGCGCCAGCACTACCTGGCGCTGGGGTTTGCGGTGGAGGAGCGCAACCCGGCGGCGGAGCGGCTGGTGTGGTATCCACAGGCTTGAGTCAGATGATCGAGTCAATGTCGAAAGTGTGCGGCGCGCCGATTCTGTGGCCGTAGAGCGTTACCAGCAGCGGGTCATCCTCGGCGGCTTCCGGTGCCATGGCCAGTTGTTCCGTTGCGAGGTTTTCCGGATGCAGCTGCCAGCGCGGCAGGCTTTCGGCCAGGCGTTCCGGTTGTTCTGCCAGCGATCCATAAACATCCGTGGTCGTCAGGCGCCGGTGCCGCAGACTGGCCAGCCGTTCGCGGGTCGTGCGGATGTTCTCGATTTCATGATTGAGCGCTTCGACGATGTTTTTCCGACTGCGCACATAGCTGTCCGGCCGTCCCGGCAAATTGCTGCGCTGGCGGCGCAACTGATCGGTGATGCGCTGCAGCGCTGTCTCAACCAGCGCGAATTCTCGCTCGGTAACCAGCGTGCGGTTTGACTCCTGTGCCTCCTGCCAACGCCGCAACACCGCCCAGCACGCCGGGATGTAAGCCCCGGTCATCGAATGGTGCCCGGCGTCGAAGATCTGCTTGAGCAACGTCGGCCGATCCGGCAGGCCGTGCCGCTGCCGGATCGCCACATCACAGGCTGCGTGCTGGGTGATGGTGTCGCAGCCCGGCTCCCAGAGGATTGACGACACCTGCTGGCGGCCGAACTCCACCGGCATGGCGTGTCGCAAACGGCCGTGGTGGTCGTAGGCTTCCCCGGTCCAGTTGGTGATGCCCGCGACGAACACCGACAGACCGAGCGGGATATTCACGAAGGTCAGCGCCGCCCCGGTGCCGTAGATATCGGCCTTGGTGTTCATCCAGCTGCCGGGCACGCTGGGCACCGGGTCGTTGTGGTTGACCATGCGGTGATGCACGAGATCGGCTGCGCCCTTGACGAAATCCGCGTCGCCGGCGCGGGGGGCGCCGTAGGTGTAGAGCTGGATTTTGTAGCCCTCTGGCCTACGGCGGAGCATTTCGGCCAGCAGCAGCGTGATTGCGCCACCGAGGCTGTGGCCGCAGATCAGGAGTGTTTGGCCGGTGTAGAACTTTTCGAGGTAATTGACGGCGAATGCGGCAGCTTTTTTGGCCGCTTCATAGAAACCTCGATGTACCTGGCCTTCGCCTTCCGCAAACGGCACCTGCAAGGCATCGGCATCGCGTAACCCATCGGCGACGATCTCGGCGGTGCCGCGAACGGCGATCAGGATCAGTTCGTCGTTGTGGGTGATGAAGGCTTGGGTGTCTGTACTGTCTTTACTACCGATGTCGTCGAGGAAGTGGACGCTGGCTGGGTGTTCAGGATCTCGTTCAGGCGTATGTCTGTTGACTGCATAGAGGTTCGGGTCAAACGGGATGATTTCCAACCTTGCGGAATACGGAACATCTTCGTAGAGCGGGTAATAGGCTTTGGTCTGGGCGCTGTCGACTTTCCACAGTTCTTCCCCCTTGGGCAGTGCATCGCCGAACCAGTTGCCTACGCTGGGTTGCAGCAGAAACTTAACGAATCTGGTTTCGGCGCAAGGGACTTTGGGTTTCTGGCCGAAAGGGCAGTAACTCAGGGTTGCCATCAATGCGAGCTGGTACAGGTTGAGAGCACAGAATGCCGGAGCTGTGGATAACATCGGACGCAACGCACGTAGCGGTCGCACTTCCAGAATGGTGTGACGTTGCGGCATCAGGGCGACCCCAAGTTTGCCGTGTTCGCGCATGATGGCTGCGCACCCGGAATCGAGGGGGTAATCGCGATAAACCTCGGGCGGCAGGTGCGAGGCATATCTCACCAGATGACGGACTTCGACTTGAAAGTAATCCCCACCGTCTGCGATTTCGGGGCGCTCACGCGTGCGAGTGGCACCCAGATTCAGGTAGCGGGTTTTCTCGGCTCGTACTTGGAGTTCGGTGATTTTGAGAGGGTAATACTGCCTTTCCATCATGCGCAGATATACCCCTTCGTCCCCTTCGTAAGCTTGCTCGAAGAGTAGAGAAATCGGTCCGGCAAAATGGTTATCTACTTTTCCAATTCCTTTGGTATCCAGGCAGCCGGCGTATTTGTATCCCTCCGAGTCGGTTACAACATAGGCTAAACCGGCATAGGGTTCGCCTGAGCAATGCTCATCGACCAGCTGAAAACTTGTCCATTTTCCACCTGCGGGGCAAGTCAACATCCGGCTGCCCAAAGGTGATTCCAAATCCTTTTCCAATAATGTCATGGCGCGATCTCCTTATTCTGTGCAGCCCGGATAGATGGTGCAGATACGGCCATCCGGCATGGTGAAAGTGCTGAAGTCGGTGTAGTTGCCGTAACAAAAGCCGTACTGATCCTCAAAGTTGTCACCCATGCACCGTTTCCAACCATTTGGATTTTTTACCCAGGTATCCCTGATGGCAGGTTGCTCCTCCGCTGCCAATTCGATCTTCATCTTTATGGTTTTACCCGGTAGTTGGTCGAGCCCATAAGCAGAATAAGTCTTTCCTTTCCCACGCTCTCCTTGGGCATCAGATGTCTTGCAATCAAGGATCTTGACGATGCGGCGTTGTGCGCCAGCTGTCCGGAACCACCATTCACATTGACCGTAAAAAGTACTTTCACCTGCCTCATTGAAAGTGCCTTTGTACTGCTCCTCTATATCGTTCCCCAAAAAGACCATGCCTTCGTCACCCCCAAAATCTCCCCGTGCTTTGTAGTAACTCGCGTTGATCTCCAGCGCGATCCTGCTGATTACCAACGGACACCCCTTAACAATCTTGCGAATCGTGATTTCGGCATCAGGCTTGTAATCCGTGCGCCACTTGCTGTTGAACACCGGCGCAAGGTTGTCGCGTCTGTCGAGGGTGCAGGTCTGACCTTTCTCGGGTACGTAATAAACCGCTGCGACGTAGGCAAACCCCGGTGGTAGATCGGCTGTGAATTTGAAGGTGTTGGGCGGTTCGGTCTTACAGCTTGCGATCAAGACAAGGCAGCAGCCCAAAGTTGCACCACGCCGCGTGAGTCTGGTTTTCAGGGCAGTCAGCGCTGGTGATTGCAGATCCTTTTCCAATGAAGTCATGGCGAAATTTCCTTATTCCGTGCAACCCGGATAAATGGTGCAGACTTGGCCATCCGGCATGGTGAAAGTGCTGAAATCGGTGTAGTTACCGCGGCAGAAGGCATCTTGGTCTTCAAACCTTTCGCCCATGCACCGTTTCCAGCCATTTGGAAACTTGACCCATGTGTCTCTGAAGTAGGGCTGTTCTTCCCTCGCCAGCTTGATCTTCATCCTCACCGTTTTGCCCGGCAGTTGATCAGGGCTAAAAGCCCCGAAGGTCTTGCCATAAGCTCGTAATCCCAAGGCATCGACTGTTCTGCAATCCAGGATTTTTCTTAGAATTCGCGGTTTGCCCGAGGTGCGAAACCACCACTCACACTGACCGTGGAAGGTGCTTTCACCGGCCTCGTTGAATACGCCTTTGAACTGCTCCTCCAGATCATCGCGGATGAAAACCATGGCTTCGTCACGGCTGAAGTCACTCCAATCCTTGCCGTACGCCGAATTGATCTCCAGTTCGATTCGCCTCACGACCAACGGACACCCCTTAACAATCTTGCGAATCGTGATCTCGGCATCCGGCTTGTAGTCCGTGCGCCACTTGCTGTTGAACACCGGCGCAAGGTTGTCGCGTCTGTCGAGGGTGCAGGTCTGACCTTTCTCGGGTACGTAATAAACCGCTGCGACGTAGGCAAACCCCGGTGGTAGATCGGCTGTGAATCTGAAGGTGTTGGGTGGTTTGCTTTGGCAGCCCCCCAGTGCCGCGAAGGCGCTGATCAGGACGATGCTCTTGAGCTGAATCTTCATGAAGGCATCTCCCCGCTCCAGCTCTTCGAAAGCAGGTAAACCCGATCAAAGTGTTCATCCGGCGTTTCGTCCGGTCGGGGTTGCCAATGAGGCGCGAGGGTCGGGATGTGCAGGCTCTGGATCAGCAGAAACTCCAGCCGCTCCGGCGCCAGCCAGCCCCAGGCCTGGGCCTGTGTCAGACGCTCACGTAGCCAGATGTGCGGATCCTGCGAGCCCGCCAGCCCGGAGTAGGCCTGTACATGCTCGGCCAGCAGAAAGCGGTGGGCGTTGGCCAGCCGGATTTCCATGGCTTGCTCGTCGGGCATCGGCAGGTGCAGCCAGGGCGGCGAGTCCGGCAGCGGGTAAGTGCCGGGCGCAGGATTGTCAGTGCTCTGCCAGTGCGAACCCTGCCAGTAACACACGCTGATCGCCGGCCCGAGATACGCCGGTAGCGCCTCGGGCGGCAGATGCTCCAGCGCTCGGGCCAGTACCCGGTTGTCGTGAAAGCGGTACAGCGCCTGATGCGGACGGGTGCCGACGAGCAGCCGCTCCTGCCAGTGCCTGACCCATGCGTTCAGTTCGCCCTGGCCCAGGCTGGCGAGCCAGCCCCAATGGCTGTCGGGCCTGTCGAGCAGGGCGTCGAGGCGACGGTCGTCGGGCTGGTCGAAGGTGAACAGGAACGGGCCGGTGTCCGCCAGTTCGGCGACCACGGTTTCACCGTAGACACTGGCGTACTGCTCGTAACGGCTGCTCTTCAGCCAGCGCTGGCGCATGTCGCGTTCGTTCTGCGAGTCGAGCACCAGGCACACGAGACGATCGGCATGGTGCTGTTCAAACAGCCAGCTTTGTACAACCGGGTCGGTCATGCAGCGGCCTCCGCAATGGCGCACTCGCCCGCGCGGCAGGCTTCGCAGATCGGGCAGAAATCCGCGCCCAGGTTTTTACTCGCGGCCATCAATGCCTGTTGTGAGGGCGCCACCAGTGGCGGCAAGGGCGCGGGCGCCGACAAGTCTTCAATGCCTTCGGGCTGCAACAATCGGGCGCGCACGAACGGTATGGGCACGCCGCCGATCAGCAGCTCGCTGCTCCCGAAAAGACCGCCGTGATCCAGCACGAAATGCTCGCCACCGACTTTCAGGCTGATGCTCTTTCCAGCCTCCAGCACCAAATGATCCCCGGCACTGAAACAGAGCTGCCGCCCGACTTCCATCGTCAGTGATTGCCCGATCCGGGTGTGACTGCTGTCGCTGACGTGCAGATGATCGCTGGCCTTGAGATGGGTCTTGCGATGACCGTTGAGGGTGCGGTGTTCTTCTGCGTGCAGCAGGCTGACGCTGTTGCCACGGATGCTTTCCCGACGTTCGTTGCCGACCTCCAGGTGACTGTCGTGCTCGATCTGCTGCTGCAAATCGCGCTGGGCGCGCAGATAGATCAGTTCCTGACCGGTGCGGTCTTCGATCATCAGCTCATTGAAGCCATTGCTGTCGGGCGTGCTGCGGGACCGGAACACGCTGCGGGTCTTGTGCGCCGGCAATTCATAGGGCACCGGGTTGGCGCTGTTGGCCAGGCAACCGCTGATCACCGGATGGTCGGGATCACCGTTGAGAAACGTCACCAGCACCTCCATGCCCACGCGCGGAATGATCACGCTGCCATGGGCGTTGCCGGCCCAGTTCGTGGTGGTCCGCAACCAGCAACTGCTCTTGTCGTTGTGCCGGCCTTCGCGGTCCCAGAAAAACTGCACCTTGACCCGGCCATAGGCGTCGCAATGGATATCTTCGCCTTCCGGGCCGGTAACCACGGCAGTCTGAGTACAGCCGATGGAAGGTTTGTCGTAGCGCAATGACGGGCGATAGATCGCATTCCATGGCGTGACTTCGAAATGGTTCCGATAGCCCTGGACGAAGTCGCTTTGACCCTTCACGGCGATGTCGCTACCGCTTTCTTCAAGTACTTGAGGCTGCTTGCCTTCATGACGGATTCCGGTCAGCAGCCAGAGGTCATTTAACGCGGGGTCGGGGTGCTCTGACAGCGACAGAAAATGCCCCGACACCAGCGCGGGTTCGTCGCTGTCGCCTTCGCCCGTGAGCTCATCGCTGCGATGGCGTTCCAGAGCCCGCCGGGTCAGCAGTTTGCCGTGTTCACGGTTGAGGACCCGGTCCGGATACAGGTAGTCCTCCAGATCAGGCTGGCGGGGTTCGTTCGGTATTCGCGCCTCGGACTCCAGGACGAGGTGCGCCTTTTTGAAATCGTAGGCGCGCCGACGGGTGCGATTGGTGCGGGTATTTCGCTCACACCCGAAACGGTGAATCACCGGCCTGTCGGCCACCATCGCGTTGCGCTTTTTGAATGGTGTCGGCCGGGCCAGTCTGGGAAATACGGTCTGATCATCGCCAAATACCAGCAGGTGCCTGTCGAGGCTGTGGCGAAAGTGATAGTGCAGGCCGTCTTCCTGGCACAGGCGCTGGATGAAATGCAGATCGGACTCGTTGTATTGCACGCAATATTCGCGATCCGGCAGGGCCTGGCCGATCTGAAACAGATAGCCATCTGCGTGGATGCCATGTTCCTGAAGAATTTGCCCGATGATTTGCGCAATGCTCAGGTTCTGAAAAATCCGCTGATTGAAACGATGGCCCAGGTTCGCCAGGCATGGCGCGAGGGTCAGGTGGTATTGGGTCAACCGGTGCCCGATATCGCCCCGGCCAATGTGCTGGATCTGTCCATGAACGCCATGCCCGTTGTCATCGAAGGCCAGAAAAGCCTGCCGGTGCATGAGGTCGGGAAGATCGATGTCCGGTCTCGAGCTGACCAGTTTGACGTTGAAGCAGTATGGCTGGCTGATGGATTCGGTGCCGGTGAAGGACAGCACCTGCAGATCGTGATCGAGGTCGTCGGTATTGAGGCGCAAACGAGCATTGGCATTGAACATCCGTTGTTCCTTGTCCTGTGACAGATTCGGAACAACGCTAACAAGATGGCCAGCGAATTTATGTCGGACGTTTCCCAAGAAAATGGGTTTAAAAACACAGCCTACAAGGACTGCGGCCTAATCCTACTGACATGTCCTACGTGGTTTTACACTTTGTCGAATCAGTTGAAGGAAATGCAGAAATAACCCAACTGCGGATCCCGTCCCAGCGCCGGCACCCGCGACACGAAGATGTCCTCTACCCGACCGAGTTCCGGCAGGTCCAGCGCGCATAAACCGTCGACAAACTCGGTCGGCACCAGGCTGTTGAATTCCAGGCAGAAAGGCATGCGTTCGCTGTAGCGGGTTTTCGCCGCGGGAACCTCATCAAGGTATTCGATCCGAATCGGCAAGGCCGTGCCATCGGGCAGGTAAAGCGTGCGTTGCTGTCCCAGCAACGGCTGGACGTGTTGAATCTGAACCGCTTGCAGCATGGTCTGACTCCAGTGAAAAAAGAACGGCCGGGGGCGGTGAAGCCCCCGGCGTTTGCTCAGTTGCGCGACGGGAACAGGCCGTTCAGGGCAACGCTGAAGTTGAGGACCAGGGCCGGGTTCAGGATCGGCAGTGGCTGGCTGCCGCCGGTGGAGGAAATGTCCCCGGTGACGGTGGTGGTCACACCCTTGAGCGGCACCGGTGTGGCGCCTTGGGCGTCGGAGTAAATGTTCGCCGAACCCGGGCCGCCGCCGGAGGCGCCGATGTACGAGTTGGTGGCGGTCGGCACGGTCGCCGGATTGCTGGCGGGTACGGCCAGGGACAAGGCCGTGTTGGCGGTGAGGCCGGTCATCGCGTGGGTGTGGTTGGGCATGTTGGCGATGGTGGCGGTGACGTTTTCTGTGCCGTACACCTGACCGATGACGCGCGGTGTCAGGCCCAGTCCGGTGCCTTGTGCGACGGGCACGCGACCTTGCAGGTTGGGCAGTTGAAAGTTGGTCGTGCCATTGCCGCCGTAGTAAGTGCCCAGCAAGGCGAACAGCGCCTGGTATTGCGAGATGCCCAGGATTTGCCCGTTGCACAAGGCCCAGCCACTCGGGGCGAAGTTGAAGGCGAACGGTTGAATCGTACCCATAAAGACTTCCATGGTTCCTCATCCTTCTGTTGTGTGGTCGGCGCGCCGCGCGGTCGCCCTTGTTGTCGGGCCGGTCGAAACGTTGTGCTGACTCCTTCCTTTTGCGCGGGCAGGTCACGCCACGCCGTAGCGTAGACCCGGATCGACGGACTTGCCGGACGTCGTCGTGGCCGCGCGTCGACTTCGGTGCTGGCCTACAGTGTTGGCAGTTGATGACGCAATTGTGTTCGCAAAAACGCTGAGGGGAGGTTGATGGAGGTCCTTCGCGAGACACCGCTGGGAGATACTCAGGATCCGTTCGCCGCACCGAATGCCGGTGTCAGGCGCCTGTTGCGCTGGGCGCGCGAGCACTGGTTGATACCGATCCTGCTGCTGGCCGCGGTGGTGCGCTTTTATGATCTGACCGCTGCCGCGATCTGGGGCGATGAAGGTTCGAGCCTGCTGCTGGCGCGCTATTCGCCGGGCGGGATCTGGACGCATGCCGCGTTCGATGTGCATCCGCCGCTGTACTTCATGTTGCTGCACGGCTGGATCGGCGTGTTCGGCGACGGCCTCCTGGCCATTCGCAGTTTCAGTGCGCTGGCCGGTATCGCCACGGTCGGGCTCGGCGTGAGCCTGGTCGATCGGCTGGCCACCCGCCGCGCCGCAATCATCGCCGGGGTGTTGCTGGCGCTGCTGCCGACGGCGGTGCGCTACAGCCAGGAAGTGCGCATGTACGCGTTGCTTGGCTTGCTGCTGATCGGTGCGACGCTGGTGCTGGTCAAGTGGATCCGGCGCCCGCAGCGTCACCGTTATCTGCTGATCTATGCGCTGCTGATGACGGCGGCGTTGTACACCCACTATTTCGCCGTGCTGGCGGCGCTGAGCCATTGGCTGTATCTGGGGTTGATCCGCCTGTTGCCGGGTTATCGCCTGAAGCATCTCCAGCGCAAGGACTGGTGGCTGGCCAATCTCGCCATCGTCGTGCTCTACCTGCCGTGGCTACCGAACCTGATCGACCTGCTGCAACACATGGACGCGCTCAAGGCCGGCGGCGATGTGGGCTGGGAAGATCCGGTGACCCTGTCTTCGCTGCCGTCGATGATCTGGATCTGGTTGATTCAGGACGAGGGCGAACATCTCCCGTTGCTGCTGTTCGGCGGTGTGCCCCTGGCTTTGCTGGTGCTGGCGGCTGTCGCCGTTGCCCGTGATCGCAGCGTGAACCATGGCAGCGTGCTGCTGGCGGTCTACACCGGCGTGCCGTTGTTGCTGGTGTTCGCCGTGTCTTTCATTACGCCGGTGTTCATCGAGCGTTACCTGACTGCCTACGCGCTGGGGTTGCCGATGCTGGCGGCGCTGGCCATCGACCGTCTCTACAGCAGCGTGCGCGTGCTGGCGATGGCGGTGCTGCTGTCGCTGGTCGGGGTCGAGATGATCGGGGTGAACAACAACGCCACGGTCGACCGCAATGACCAGTTCAACGTCGTGGTCGATTACGTCAACCGCCACTTCGCCAGCGGCGACCGGATCGTCACCAGCGACATGCTCTGGTACCTCAGTTACGTCTATTACAACCGCACTGAGGCTCAAGTCCGGCTGTTTACGCCGCCCACTGCCGAAGGGCGCTCGACTCGCCCGAACCACTACGGTTTCGGCACGCTGGTGTCCGATGAGGTTTACCTTGATCGGTTGGGAGACCTGCCGAAGAACAGTGCCCGGGTCTGGTTGATCGGTGATCTGGACGTGGAAGTACCCGATCCATTTCTGCCCTTGCCTGCGACCTGGCAGCTGCGGGATCAGGTGCAGGCGGGCGGGGCGAAAGCGCGTCTTTTTTCGGTGCAGACGCCCGATGGATCAGGAGAGAACTGACTTAAACGCTTCACCATTTTATTCGCGATAAATACGAAGGTTTTAAGTCCGTTTTGCTCTTTTCTGATATCAAAACACTACTAGTCGAATGGGTATTGTTGGATTACGCTCATCAGACAAAAGGACTTACAAATACGGTGAAGGGATTGCAGCAGTTCCACTTTATCTCCGGCTTGCCGCGCTCAGGTTCTACCCTCCTTTCTGCAATCCTCCTGCAGAACCCGCGTTTTCATGCCGGCATGACCAGTCCCGTCGGCGCGCTGTTCTCCGGTGTCCTTGAACAATGCAGTGCCGGCAGCGAATTCGGCGCGGTGATCGATACCGACATGCGCCGCCGCCTGTTGCGCGGTCTGTTCGATTCCTACTACGCCGACAAGGCCGACAAACCGGTGGTGTTTGACACCAACCGCCAGTGGTCTGCGCGACTGCCGGCCATCAACGATTTGTTCCCGCAAGCCAAGGTCATCGCCTGTGTGCGCAACGTCGCCTGGGTGATGGACAGCCTGGAGCGGCTGTACCGCGCCAATCCTTTCGAAAACACCAAGCTGTTCGGCGATGCGGTCGAGCGCAACACGGTCTACAGCCGCTGCGAAACCCTGGCCCAGCGCAATCGCCTGGTGGGTTTTGCCTGGGCGGCGCTCAAGGAAGCCTATTACGGCGAGCACGCCGATTCGCTGCTGATCGTCGATTACGACCTGCTGACCCAAGCCCCGGAGCGGGTGCTGCGGCTGGTCTACGACTTCATCGGCGAACCCTGGTTCGAGCACGATTTCGAGCACCTGGCCTATGACGCGCCAGAGTTCGACCAGGCCCTCGGTGTGGCTGGCCTGCACAAGGTCAAACCCAAGGTCGCCCTGCAGTCGCGGCGCACGATCCTGCCGCCGGACCTGTTCAAGCAATACGCCGATCTGTCCTTCTGGCTCGATGGCTCAGCCAGCGCTGCCAATGTCATTCGTATGAAGTCCGACGCCGCGATCAGTTGATCGCGGCGTTTTTCATTGATGCGTCAACAACTGTGTTCGAGTCCGGGTGAGCAACATGTGGTGGAGCAAGCAGAAGTCGCGGGTTACCGAAGGCCAACGGACGCTGGCGGCGCCCATGATCATGTCGCTCGAACCGCGCATGCTGTTCGACGGCGCCGTTGCGGCCACCGTCGCTGACACCGCCGCCCAGGCTGACAGCCATGCCACCGCCGACGCCGCGAAAGCACCGGCCGCCGACCACCCGAGCGCCAGCAAGGACACCCATGGTCAGGCCGATGCCACGCCCGCCGCCAGCCCGGTAGCCGTGCCGGGGCAGAGCGTGGTGTTCGTCGATTCCCGGGTCAAGGATGCCGACAGCCTGCTCAAGGGCGTGGCCCCCGGCACGCAAGTGGTCAAGCTCGATGCCGGCAAGGACGGTTTGCAGCAGATCGCCGATTACCTCGACCAGCATCAGGGCGTGAGCTCGGTGCAGATCATTGCCCACGGCAATGCCGGCGACCTGTGGCTCGGCAACAGTTACTTGTCGGCCGATAACGTCGCCCAGCGCAGCGCGATCCTGGCGGAAATCGGCAAGGACATGAACGTCGGCGGCGACATCCTGATCTACGGCTGCTACACCGCCGAAGGTGAACGTGGCCTGAGCTTTGTCGATTCGCTGGCGCAGCTGACCGGCCGCGACGTGGCCGCCTCCAGCAACCGCACGGGCTTGGGCGGCGACTGGGATCTGGAGATCGCCACCGGCAACATCGAAAGCGCCAACGTGCTGTCGACCCAGGCGATGAGCGAATACCAGTGGGGCCTGGCCACCTGGACCGCCACCAACAACGCCAACACCGGGGTCGGCTCGCTGCGCGCAGCGCTGGCGTCGGCGCAGAACGGCGACATCGTGACCTTCAGCTCCGGGATGACGGTGCAGCTCACCTCGGAATTGCTGATCAACAAGAACATCACCGTCGATGGTGACCTGAACAACGACGGGGTTGCCGACGTCACGCTCGATGGCCAATACCGGACCCGAGTGGTGGAAATCACCTCCGGCAGCACGGTGACCCTGGATGGTCTGGTCATTACCCGTGGCCTGGTTTCGGGCAACGGCGGTAATGGCGGCTACGGCGCAACCGGTGCCATGGGCGGGGGGATTTTCAACGCCGGTATCCTCACTTTGAACAACGTCTCGGTCACCGGCAACGCGGCGGCCGGTGGCGGCGGTGGCGGGGGTGTCACCGGTGCGTTCTACGGCGGTGCCGGTGGTGGTGGCGGTGGTCTTGGCGGTCAGGGCGGTGGTCATGGCGGTACGGCCGGGCCGGGCACCGGTACGCTGGGCGGCCAGGCCGGCAGCGGTGGTGTCGGCGGCTACGGCGGTGGCTACGACGCGACGCACATGGGCGGGCGCGGCGGCTCGACCACGGGCGGCGCGGGCGGTGTGGGCGTGTCCTATTACAGCAACGGCGGCAATGGCGGCACGGCCAGCAACGGCACGATTTCCATCGGTGGCGGCGGTGGCGGCGCTGGCTGGGACAAGGTCGGCGGCGCCGGCGGCAATGCCGCCGGTGGCATTTACAACGCTTCCACCGGCACGCTGAAAATCGTCGGCACCTCGGTCATCAGCAACAACATCGGCGCGGGCGGCGGTGGCGGTGGCGGCAGTGGCCAGGGCAGCAATAACCTGAACGGCGGCGACGGCGGACGAGGTGTCGGCGCGATCTGGAACCAGGGCGGCACGGTACTGATCACGGCCTCCAACTTCAGCTCCATCACTGGCAACGCGGCGGGCAGCGGCTCCGGTGGCGCAGAACTGGGCGGCGGCGTGACGGGCTCTGTCCCGCTGGCCTTCGCGGCGATCTACAACAACGGCGGCACGCTCAACACCGCCTACGTGGAGCCGCCGACCGCGACTATCGTGATGGCCGACACGGCCCTGAAAATCGGCGAAACCTCGCTGGTGACCATCACCTTCAGCCGCGCGGTGACCGGTTTCACCAACGCCGACCTGACGATTGCCAACGGCACGCTGACATCAGTGAGCAGCAGCGACGGCGGCCTGACCTGGACGGCAACCTTCACGCCGACCAACAATATTACCGACAGCACCAACCTGATTACCCTCGACAACACCGGGGTGACCGCGATCAACGACGGCGTGGCGGGTGTCGGTACGACCAACTCCGTCAACTACGCCATCGACACCGCGCGGCCGACCGTGACCATCGTGATGTCCGATACGGCGTTGAAGATTGGCGATACGTCGCTGGTGACTTTCACCTTCAGTGAAGCGGTGACCGGTTTCACCAACGCCGATCTGTCTATCGCCAACGGCACGTTGAGCGCAGTGAGCAGCAGCGACGGCGGCATCACCTGGACCGGAACGTTCACTCCGACCGCCAGCATCAGCGATACCACCAACCTGATTACCCTGGACAACACCGGTATCGCCGACCTTGCCGGTAACGCCGGCACAGGCACCACCGATTCGGTCAATTATGCGATCGATACCGTGCGGCCGACAGCAACCATTGTGGTGGCCGACACCAATCTGGCGGCCGGTGAAACCTCGCTGGTGACCATCACCTTCAGCGAAGCGGTCAGCGGCTTCACCACCGCCGACCTGACCGTGGCCAACGGCACCCTGAGCGGTTTGAGCAGCAGTGACGGCGGCATCACCTGGACCGCCACGCTGACGCCGACCACCAACATTACCGACACCACCAACCTGGTCACCCTGGATAACACCGGGGTTGTCGATCTGGCCGGCAACGCCGGCAGTGGCACCACCAATTCCAACAATTACGCGATCGACACCGCGCGTCCGACCGCGACCATTGTGGTCGCAGACACCGCGCTGAAAATCGGCGAAACCTCGCTGGTGACCATCACCTTCAGCGAAGCGGTGACCGGTTTCACCAACGCCGACCTGACCATTGCCAACGGCACGCTGACTGCCGTGAGCAGCAGCGACGGCGGCATTACCTGGACGGCGACATTCACGCCGACCGCCAGCATCACCGACGCGACCAACCTGATCACGCTGAACAACACCGGCATCGCTGATCTGAACGGCAACGCCGGCAGCGGCACCACCGACTCCAACAACTACGCCATCGATACCGTGCGCCCGACCGCGACCATCGTGGTGGCCGACAACAACCTGCGGATCGGTGAAACCTCGCTGGTGACCATCACCTTCAGCGAAGCGGTCAGCGGTTTCACCAATGCCGATCTGACGATTGCCAACGGCACCTTGAGCGCAGTCAGCAGCAGCGATGGCGGCATCACCTGGACGGCGACGTTCACCCCGAGCGCCAGCATCACCGATACCACCAACCTGATCACCCTGGACAACACCGGCATCGTCGACCTGGCGGGCAACGCCGGTAGCGGCACCACCGATTCGAACAATTATGCGATCGATACGGTGCGGCCAACCGCGACCATCGTGGTCGCCGACAGCAATCTCACTGCCGGTGAAACCTCGCTGGTGACCATCACCTTCAGCGAAGCGGTCAGCGGTTTCACCAACGCCGACCTGACGATTGCCAACGGTACGCTGACCGCCGTGAGCAGCAGTGACGGCGGCATCACCTGGACGGCGACGTTCACGCCGAACGTGGGCGTCAATGACGCGACCAACCTGATCACCCTGGCCAATACCGGCATCGCCGACCTTTCGGGCAACACCGGCAGCGGCACGACCAACTCCAACAACTACACCATCGACACCGTGGTGCCGACCGCGACCATCATCGTGGCGGACTCCAGCCTGAAAATCGGCGAAACCTCGCTGGTGACCATCACCTTCAGTGAGGCCGTGACCGGTTTCACCAACGCCGACCTGACCATCGCCAACGGCACGCTCAGCGCGGTCAGCAGCAGCGACGGCGGCATTACCTGGACGGCGACCTTCACGCCGACCACCAACATCACCGACGCCACCAACCTGATCACGCTGGACAACACTGGCGTGCAGAACCTGTCGGGCAATGCCGGCAGCGGCACCACCGATTCGAACAACTATTCAATCGACACGGTGCGTCCGACCGCCACCATCGTGGTCGCCGACACGGCACTCGGCGTCGGCCAGACGAGCCTGGTGACCATCACCTTCAGCGAAGCCGTGACCGGTTTCACCAACGCTGACCTGACGATCGCCAACGGTACGCTGAGCGCGGTCAGCAGCAGCGACGGCGGCATTACCTGGACGGCGACGTTCACGCCGGCGGCGGGCATCACCGATACCACCAACCTGATCACCCTGGATAACACCGGCATCACCGACCTGGCAGGCAACGCCGGCAGCGGCACCACCGATTCCAACAACTATGCGGTCGACAGTCAGCGTCCGACGGCGACCATCGTCATGAGCGACATTGACCTGCGTCCCGGCGAAACCGCGCTGGTGACCATCACCTTCAGCGAGGCGGTGACCGGTTTCGACAACTCCGACCTGAGCGTCGCCAACGGCACGCTGAGCAATGTCTCGTCGAGCGACGGCGGCCTCACCTGGACGGCCACCTTCACGCCGAACATCGGTGTCAGCGACCTGACCAACCTGATTGTCCTGAACAACACCGGTACCACCGACCTGGCCGGCAACACCGGCACTGGCACCACCAACTCGGCCAATTACCAAGTGCAGACCCAGGTGCCGACTGCCACCATCGTGGTAGCCGACCCTGCGCTCAAGGCCGGGGAAACCTCGCTGGTGACCATCACTTTCAGCGAAGCGGTCAGCGGGTTCGACAACAGTGACCTGACCATCGCCAACGGCACGCTGAGCAACGTCAGCAGCAGTGACGGCGGCATCACCTGGACCGCGACGTTCACCCCGACTGCCAATGTCACTGACGCCACCAACCTGATCAGCCTGAACAATGCCGGAGTGACCAACGTCTCAGGCAACAGCGGTATCGGCACCACCGATTCCAACAACTTCGCCATCGACACCGCGCGGCCAACCGCCACCATTGTGGTTGCCGATAACCGCCTCGGTATCGGTGAAACCACCACCGTGACCTTCACCTTCAACGAAGCGGTGATCGGGTTCGATCTGGGGGACATCAGCGTCGCCAACGGTTCGTTGTCAAACCTGAGCAGCAGCGACGGCGGCGTGACCTGGACCGCAACCTTCACGCCGACAGCCAACGTCAACGATCCGACCAACCTGATCCTGATCGACACCGGCGGCGTCCAGGACCTGGCCGGCAACCTCGGGGCGAGCATCGCCATCTCCAACAACTACATTCTCGACGCGACCCGGCCGACGGTGAACATCGTGGTCGCCAATCCGAATCTGGGCATCGGCCAGAGCACCACGGTGACCTTCACCTTCAGCGAGGCGGTGAGCAATTTCGACCTGTCCGACCTTAGCGTGACCAACGGTGACCTCAGCAACCTGACCAGCAGTGACGGCGGCAAGACCTGGACCGCGACTTTCACGCCGACCGCGAATGTCACCGACCCGAGCAACTTCATCGCGCTGGACACCAGCAACGTCACCGACCTTGCGGGCAACGCCGGCAGCACGGTGGCGGTGTCGAACAACTACGCCCTCGACAGCGAACGGCCGACCGCGACGGTGGTGATCGCCAATCCGAACCTGGGCGTCGGTCAGACTTCGCAGGTGACCATCACCTTCAACGAAGCGGTCAGCGGTTTCGACCTGTCGGACCTCAGCGTGGCCAACGGCACTCTGTCCAACCTGAGCAGTAGCGACGGTGGCAAGACCTGGACCGCGACCCTGACGCCGAACGCCAACGTCAACAGCGCCAGCAATGCGATCAGCATCAACACGGCCGGGGTCAGCGACCTGTCGGGCAACAGCGGCAGCAGCGTCAGCAGTTCCGGCAATTACGTGATCAACACGGTGCCTGTGCCTCCTGTGACACCGACTACTCCGTTGATCGTGGTGACACCGGATCCGGAGTTCCGCAGCAGCGATCCGGTCGCGCCGCCACCACTGCCGAACGTTCCGCTGCAGCCGATCGTCTTCACCGCGCCCACCGGCGACCTCGGTTCACCGCTGACTTTCGCGCCGTTGTTCGAGCAACGGGTGATCGGCAACGGCATCCGTCCACTGGGGGATATTTTCATCAATCGCGGTGCGCTGAGCCCGAGCTTCATTGCCCAGGTCTTCAGCAGCGACAACCAGAGTGACGGTTCCGGCCATGGCTTCCTCGGGTTTGGCGGTGGCGATGGCGGGGTGTTTGGCAGCAGCACGCTGTCGAGTCTGTTCAATCAGGACAGCAGCGCCGAGCGTGACTCGCTGAATGCCTTCGGCAGTCAGTCGATCAAGGGCGGCGATATTTCCCAGGGCCTGCGCGGTGTGTTCGGCGCGCCGACCCTTGGCCAGCAACTGCAACAGATCAAGGACAGCGAGCAGCACCGGGTCGACAACCTGGCCGCCGCACTGCAACAGGTCGGCATCAGCGAAATGCCGGCCTGACAACACACAACAACTCACATATGTGCGGGACCTAGGGGCGATCCAGGGATGAAGAAAAGTCAGAAGTTGTTCGGCGCCAGCCTGCTGGCGCTGGCGATCAGCGGATGTGCAGTGACCAGTGAACCGATCGAACGCAGCGTCAGCGAGCAACGGGCCAGAGCTGATCTGCAGAGCATGTACAAGGGCCAGGAACCGCTGAGCGGTCCGCTGACCCTGCACCAGGCGATGGCCCGCGCGGTGAAATACAACCTCGAAGGCCGCTTGAAAATCATGGAGGAAGCGCTGGCCAAGCGGCAGCTCGACCTCGCCAGTTTCGACATGCTGCCGCGCATGGCGCTGGACGCCGGTTACGTCGGACGCAACAACGTCAGCGCCTCCAGCAGCCAGAGTGTGCGTACCGGCACCCAGTCCCTGGAACCGTCGACCTCCCAGGACCGCGACCGCGACGTCGCCGACCTGACCATGGTCTGGAACGTCCTCGATTTCGGCGTCAGCTACATCAGCGCCAAGCAGCAGGGCGACCAGCGTCTGATCGTTCAGGAGCGCCGGCGCAAGGTGATCAACACCATCGTTCAGGACGTGCGCTCGGCCTATTGGCGGGCGATGGCCGCTGAACGCCTGCTCAAGCAGATCGACAGCCTGATGGCGCGAGTCGACACCGCCCGTCGTAACAGCGAAAGCATGAGCGAACAGCGCATCGGTGATCCGGTGCAGTCGCTCGGTTATCAGCGTTCGCTGATCGAAGCGACCCGGCAACTGGAAGAACAACGCCGCGCGCTGTCGCTGGCGAAAACCGAACTGGCGACCCTGATCAACCTGCCGCTGGGCACCAACCTGACCCTGGCCACCGATGACGGTTACCGGATCCCGGAACTCAAGGTCGATCTGAGCAAACTCGAGCAGGAAGCCCTGACCAGCCGTCCGGAACTGCGCGAGCAGGATTACCAGACCCGGATCAGCGCCGCCGAAACCCGCAAGGCCATGCTGCGTCTGCTGCCGGGTCTGGAGTTCTCCGCCGGCGGGCATTACGACAGCAACTCGTTCCTGGTCGAGCAGGGCTGGGCCGACTACGGCGTCAAAGTCACCTGGAACCTGTTCAACGTGATCTCTGCCCCGGCGGCTATCGATGTGGCGAAGGCCGGTGAAGAAGTGGCAACCGCGCGGCGTCAGGCGATGTCGATTGCAGTGCTGGCGCAGCTCTACGTGGCCAACGCCAACTATCAGGAGGCGCTGCGCCAGTTCAAGACCAACCAGCAACTGTCGGACATCGACGGGCAAATCGTCGGTCAGTTGCGCAACCGTCGTCAGGCCGACGGCATTGGTGAGCTGGACCTGATTCAGGGCGAACTCAACACCTTGCAGGCCGATCTGCGTCGCGACCTGTCCTACGCCGATCTGCGCAATGCTTACGGCCAGATCTTCGCCAGCGCCGGCCTCGATCCGCTGCCGGATCAGGTGCAGTCGACCGAAGTGCAGTCGATCGCCACCGCGCTGGCCAACCGCGAAGCCGCGTGGGCGTCAGGGGATATTTCGCTGCCGGTGGCCCATGCCTCCGCGCAGTGACGTATTGGCGCCGACCGCCAGCATCAGCCGTGCCCAACGCGAGGCCCGCAACGGCCATCGCGGCACGGCAATGCTGCTGACCGGCTTGCCGGCGGCGGGCAAATCGACCCTTGCCCAGGCGTTGCATGCCGAGTTGTTCAGTCGTGGTCTGCAAAGTGTGGTGCTCGATGGCGATGGCCTGCGCGTCGGGCTCAACCGTGACTTGGGTTTTACTGATGCCGACCGCCTGGAAAACATCCGCCGCGCCAGTGAGCTGGCGGCGTTGCTGGTGGAGAACGGGCAGATCGTGATTCTGGCGATGATCGCGCCGCTGGCGGATCTACGCGAGGTGTTTGCCCGTCGTTTGGGCGAGGACTATCGCGAGGTCTGGTGCAGTGCCGCGCTGGCGGTGTGCGAGCAGCGCGATCCGAAAGGGCATTACGCCCGGGCCCGGCGTGGCGAACTCGCCGGGTTCACCGGCGTGTCGGCGCCTTACGAGGCGCCGGCCCAGGCTTCGCTGGTGCTCGACACCGGCACGCTGACGGTCGAAGCCTGTCTCGACCGGTTGCTGACCTGGCTCGGCGAATCCGCGGTGTTGCCCAAGGCATGAGCCGGCCGGCGTTCTCGCGATTGCCGCTGACCGCGGATCTGCCATTGCTGTTGCAGGCGCTGGCGGCGATTGACGACGCTGCCTGGCGCGGTCATTTCAACACCGCTTATTTCGCCGGCGACTGGAGCGGCGTGGCGCTGATTTCTGCCGCCGATGCGCTGACCGAACTGTCCCCCGGCAGCGCCGAACCCGTAAAGCGCAATCCTTGGCTGAATGACCGTCGCTGGCAGCAGGCCCTGCGGGATCTGCCACTGGACATCGTCAGTGCGCGGCTGTTGCGACTGGGGCCGGGCGGGCAGATTCATGAACATCGCGACTACGACCTTGAGGGCGTGGACGCCGATTTGCGCCTGCACATTCCGCTGCTCAGTCCGCCTGCCGTGGACTTCTGGCTCGACGGCCAGCGGATGCCGATGAGGGCCGGGGAATGCTGGTTTCTTGATCTTGCCCGGCCGCATCGGGTCGACAATCGCGACCGCACGGCACGGATTCATCTGGTGCTCGATTGCCGCCCCTCGCCCTGGCTGGAGCAGATGATTGCCAACGGTTTGCCGAGCACTCCGCTGCCTGATGCCACGGAAACAGCGCTTCAGCGCTTTCAACGATTGCTTGTCACAGAACCGCTGTTGTCCGCCGCGTTGCAGGCATTGCAGGACCGCGAAGCATTCACCGACCAGACACTGACGCTGGCTGCTGAACGCGGTCTGCATTTTTCCCGGGAAGAACTGCTGGCGGCGATGCGCAACGGTCGTCGGTCATGGAACGAACAATGGCGCCTGTGAATTTCGACGGCTGGTTGCCGATCCGCGTCTGGAAAACCGCCGGGCAATGGCAGGTCGACTGGTGCTGGTTTGGCGACACGCCGCTGCATCAGCCGTTTTTTCGTGAGGCTGTCGAAGACGCGTTGCACCTGCCGTTCAATCAGGCGTTTCGCCGGCAAACACCTTTGTCGGCGCTCATGGATTGGCAAACGCTCAGTCCGGGGCTGCTGCCGAGCGCGTTCATCCTGCACGCCTCGCGGTGTGGCTCGACGCTGATCAGTCAGATGCTCGCCCGGTTCGATGATCACATCGTGGTCTCGGAGCCGCCGCCCCTTGATGCCTTGTTGCGCAGCGATCTGCCGGACGAAGAGCGCCGCGCGGCCATCGTCGGACTGCTCTCGGCGTACGGTCAGCGTCGGCGCGGCACGGAGCAGCGACTGGTGATCAAACTCGACGCCTGGAACATCGGCGAATGGCCGCTGCTGCGCGAGTGTTTTGCCGATACGCCGTGGCTGTTTGTCTATCGCGATCCACTGGAAATCGCCGTCTCGC
The DNA here is from genome assembly GCF_002112685.1 of Pseudomonas sp. R15(2017). Lineage (NCBI taxonomy): Bacteria > Pseudomonadati > Pseudomonadota > Gammaproteobacteria > Pseudomonadales > Pseudomonadaceae > Pseudomonas > Pseudomonas sp. R15(2017). The sequence continues at coordinate 394,640 of NZ_NEII01000004.1, read as the reverse complement.
ACCTGCGTCGCCCCGGCCTGCACATGGTGCCGGGGGCGCTCGGCGATTGTGTGCTGGACGACGATTTGCCGTTCGAGGGCCGCGAGGATTTCATCGCCCGGCGCCTGGGGCGTCTGCTGGAGGCCGGGTGCGTGCATTGTCGTGAGTCTGCCGGGCTGGCGGTCAATTACAGCGAATTGCCCGACGCGATGAGCGGGCGGCTGGCGCGGTTTTTCGGGCTCAGCGCCACGCAGTGTGAACAGGCGCTGACAGCGACGGCGCAGCACGCGAAGCAGCCGTCACAACCCTTTGTCGTCGATGGCGAACACAAACGCCGTGAGGCATCGGCGCTGTTGCAGGCACGGATCGAAGATTGCGCCCGTGCGCCCTATGCCGCGCTGGAACGCTTGCGCGCGCTTACGATTTCGCCGACAGATCCGCCATCCCCTTGAGCAGTTCGATCGGCAACGGAAAGACGATGGTCGAGCTCTTGTCGCCGGCGATCGAACTCAAGGTCTGCATGTAGCGCAGCTGCATGGCGCCGGGCTGGCGACCGAGCATTTCGGCGGCCTGCATGAGTTTTTCCGAGGCCTGCAATTCGCCTTCGGCGTGGATCACTTTGGCTCGCCGCTCCCGCTCGGCTTCGGCCTGCTTGGCGATGGCGCGCACCATCGATTCGTTGAGATCGACGTGCTTGATTTCGACGTTGGCGACCTTGATTCCCCAGGCGTCGGTCTGGGCGTCGAGCACTTGCTGGATGTCGATGTTCAGGCGTTCGCGTTCGGCCAGCAGTTCGTCCAGCTCATGTTTGCCGAGCACCGCGCGCAGGGTGGTCTGGGCCAGTTGGCTGGTGGCCATGAGGAAGTCCTCGACCTGGATGATCGCTTTCTGCGGGTCGAGCACGCGAAAGTACAGCACCGCGTTGACCTTGACCGAAACGTTGTCGCGGGTGATCACATCCTGCGGCGGCACGTCGAGGACGATGGTGCGCAGATCGACCCGGACCATTTGCTGCACCACCGGGATCAGCAGGATCAGCCCCGGCCCCTTGACCTGCCAGAAGCGTCCGAGCTGGAACACCACCCCGCGTTCGTATTCGCGCAGGATGCGGAACGTCGAGCCGGCCAGGGCGATCAGCAACAGAAGCAGCGCGACAAAACCGATTTGCAGACCCATGATCACTCTCCGAGCGGTGCCGCGTCAGTCGCGGCCACTTGCAGCAACAGACCCTTGCGCCCGACCACCCGCACCTGTTGCCCGGTGTGCAGCGGCGTGGCGCTCAGCACCTGCCAGCGTTCTCCCTGCAACTGCACCCAGCCGTTGCGGCTGTCTTCCGGTTGCACCACGGTCACCGCCGTGACACTGCCGAGCAGGCCGGCATCGCCGCTGACCGGGTGGCGCGGTCGGGTTTTCAGGGCGCGGATCAACAGTGCGATCAGCAACAGTGCACTGACCAGCCCGAGGCCGATCATCATCGGTACCGGCAGTTCGGCGTTGCTCAGGATCAGCGCGCCAATCACGAACATGACGATGCCGCCGAGGCCGATTACCCCGTAGTTGGGCAGCGCGGCTTCGGCGATCAGAAACGTGATGCCCAAGGTGATCAGCCACAGACCGACCGGGCTGGCGGCGGTAAACGGGTTGTCCGCCGCAATCACCGATCCACTCAGCAGCAACAGGGCAAGCGCACAGCAACGAATGTTCACGTGACCCTCCGCGAGAGTCAGGACTTGTTCTTACAGTCTAGTTGAGGCTGTGGCTGGATGAATTTTGATCAATTCTCCCGCCCGGCCAGTGGGCGGATTTCCCGGTGCTCGTGGCTTGCCGGACTAGACTTTCAAGGACAGCCACAGCGTTTCATTACCGTCCGCCGCGCAGCGTCGGCGGGCACCGAGGTGCATCATGCGTATGGCCAAGAAAGTGCAGAGCAGCCTCAACCGGGCGCAATGCGAATATGACATCGTCACCCACCCGCACTCGTCCAGCAGCCTGGAAACGGCGCGGGTCTCCGGGATTGCCGCAGAGCGGGTGGCCAAATCGGTGATCCTGGACGACCGTCACGGGCACTACCTGATGGCGGTGCTGCCCGCCAGCCGCCACCTGGACTTGAGCAAGGTGCGCAGCAGCGGCGAATGGCAGATCACCCCCGAAAGCAATCTGGCGCACATTTTCGACGACTGCGAACGCGGTGCCGTACCGCCACTGGGCGATTCCTACGGCCTGGACATGGTCATCGACCCGCTGCTGACCCGGCAGAAAGACATCTACCTGGAAGCCGGCAACCACAACAACCTGCTGCACATGAGCATGCCCGAGTTCCTGAAAATGGTGCCGCATGCGCAGGTGCGGGAGTTGAGTCAGTAGGTTTTTTAGCGTCTGTGCCGACGCCAATCGCGAGCAAGCTCGCTCCCACAGGTTCTGCGCTAGACCTGGGGGAGCGGGCCTGCTCGCGAAAAATCTTTCACACCCTATAAATCTCGCAGGAGTTCCGACATGGAAAACCCGACGCACAGCCTCCCATCCTTGTTCAAGCAACTCGGCCTGGACAACGACCCGGTCAGCATCGACCAGTTCATCGCCACCCATTCCCCGCTCAAACCGGAACTGCACCTGTGCGACGCGTTTTTCTGGAGCAAGAGCCAGGCGGATTTCCTGCGGGACGAAATTCTCGATGATGCGGATTGGGCGGAGGTGGTGGATCAGTTGGATGTGATGTTGAGGAAGGGGCGGGGGTGATTATCAGCTTGCCGTTCGTAAGCTGAATCGACTCATCCGGTTGCCAGTAATGCTTCCTTAGACCAGAATTACGACCTCAATTGAGGTCTTTTATTATGCAAAGTGTTCTGGCCGATATGGCTGTCAGTGTTTCTGAACTGAAGAAAAACCCCTCCGCAGTGCTAAACGGCGCGCACGGAGGAGCAGTTGCTGTCCTGAATCACAACCGGGTCATGGGCTACATGGTGCCGGCTGACGTTTACGAAGCCATGATGGAGCGGCTCGATGATCTCGAGTTGGCAGAAATCGTTCGTTCTCGCAGTCACGAGACTCCCATACCGGTAAGCCTGGATGACCTATAAGCTCGAATTTCTGCCTTCCGCTCACAAAGAGTGGAACAAACTGGGTCATACGCTGCGTGATCAATTTAAAAAGAAGCTGGCTGAGCGTCTTGAGCGTCCGCGTATTCCGGCTGACTCGCTCCACGGCATGCCTGATTGCTACAAGATCAAACTCAAAGCGTCCGGTTATCGACTGGTTTACCAAGTGATCGAAGAGCGGGTGGTTGTCTCGGTAGTCGCCGTGGGTAAGCGCGAGCGAAGCGACGTCTACGAAAAAGCGAAAAGACGCTGAGTTGAAGCACGCAACCCAATTTGTTTCAAAACTTGACTGAATTTCCCCACCAATGCGATATTGATAGTTAGCAAACTAACAGTGTGTGCATTCCCTCGTGCCGAATAACCTCGACGCTCTCCAGATGAATATCAGCAGTGCCATGGTGGTGGCCGCCAGGCATTGGCGGAAGATCTGCCAGACCACGCTGGTCAACTATGGAATTTCCGAAGCCTGCGCCGTCCCGTTGTTGATGATCGGGCGGCTGGGCGAGGGTGTGCGCCAGGTGCAGGTGGCGCAGGCAGCAGGGATGGAGTCGCCGTCGCTGGTGCGCCTGCTCGATCAGTTGTGTCACGCCGGGTTTGTCTGCCGCACCGAAGATGCCCAGGATCGTCGCGCCAAATGCCTGAGCCTGACCGACACCGGCCGTGAGCTGGTGCAAGCGGTGGAGGCGCAACTGGTGCGTCTGCGTCATGAAGTGCTCGAAGGCATCGACCAGCGCGATCTGGAGGCTACGCTTCGAGTACTCAGAGCTTTCGAGGCGGCCACTCCGCCAACGGTGATCAATCCGTGAACGGGTTCTTTTCCGGCATGCCCCCCGCGCGGGACTGGTTCTACGGGGTCCGCACGTTCGCGGCCTCGATGACCGCGCTGTACATCGCCTTGCTCATGCAGATGCCTCGTCCGTACTGGGCGATGGCCACGGTGTACATCGTTTCCAGTCCGTTCCTTGGCCCGACCAGTTCCAAGGCGCTGTATCGCGCGATCGGCACGTTTCTCGGTGCAGCGGCGGCGGTGCTGTTCGTGCCGATGTTCGTCCAGAGCCCTTATGTGCTGGTGGTGGTCATCGCCTTGTGGACGGGGATTTTGTTGTTCCTGTCCCTGCACCTGCGCACCGCCAACAACTACGCGCTGATGCTGGCAGGCTACACCTTGCCGCTGATCGCCCTGCCGGTGGTGGATAACCCGCTGGCGGTGTGGGACGTGGCCGAGTCGCGGACCGAGGAAATCTTTCTCGGCATCGCCGTGGCGGCGGTGGTCGGCGCGATGTTCTGGCCACGACGTCTGGCACCGGTGTTCAACGATGCCGTGGGCAAGTGGTTCGCCGACGCCACAACTTACAGTCTGAAATTCCTCAGCCGCGACGTGCAGCCCGAAGAGGTCGCAGCCCTGCGCATGGCGATGGTCGGCAGTTTCAACAGCCTGGAATTGATGATCGGTCAGTTGCCGCACGAAGGTGCGCGGCCGCAAACCGTACGCAACACCAAGGAACTGCGCGGCCGGATGATCCACCTGTTGCCGGTGATCGATGCCCTTGAAGATTCACTTTACGCCCTCGAACGGCGCACGCCGGAGCTGGTGGAAAAATTCGCCCCGCTGCTCACCGCGACTCGCGAATGGCTCGGCCACAAAGACGCCGATCTGGAGCGCTGGCAAGCCCTGCGGGATCAGCTCGAAGCGCTGCAACCGAGCGCCGAAGCCCTGGAAGATCGCAAACAGTTGCTGTTTTCCAACGCGCTGTACCGCCTCGGTGAATTCATTGATCTGTGGCAGGACTGCCGCAGTCTGCAGGACGCAATCCTGTGCGAGCGCCAGGACAGCTGGCGCGCGGTCTATCGCCACTGGCGCCTCGGTCGCCTGACGCCATTCATCGACCGTGGGCTGATGCTGTATTCGGTGGCCTCGACCATTCTGGCGATCATCGTTGCCTCGGTGTTGTGGATCCTGCTCGGCTGGACCGACGGCGGCAGCGCGGTGATTCTGGCGGCGGTCTCGTGCAGCTTCTTCGCCTCGATGGACGACCCGGCGCCGCAGATCTACCGGTTCTTTTTCTGGACCGGGATGTCGGTGCTGTTTGCCAGTCTGTACCTGTTTCTGGTGCTGCCGAACCTGCATGACTTTCCGATGCTGGTGCTGGCGTTCGCGGTGCCGTTCATCTGTGTCGGCACCCTGACGGTGCAGCCACGCTTCTACCTCGGCATGCTGCTGACGCTGGTCAACACCTCGTCGTTCATCAGCATTTCCGGTGCTTACGACGCGGACTTCTTTGCCTTCGTCAATTCCAACCTGGCGGGCCCGATCGGGTTGTTGTTCGCGTTTATCTGGACCCTGATCGCCCGGCCGTTCGGCGCCGAGCTGGCGGCCAAGCGCCTGACCCGTTTCAGCTGGAAAGACATCGTCAGCATGACCGAACCGGCCAACCTCGCCGAACACCGACAGCTTGGCGTGCAACTGCTCGACCGCCTGATGCAGCACCTGCCGCGTCTGGCCCTGACCGGCCAAGACACCGGCATCGCCATGCGCGAAGTGCGCGTGGGGCTGAACCTGCTCGACCTGCTCGCCTACACACCGCGAGTGACAGGCGCGCCCAACGCGTTGCTCAAGCAAGTGGTGGCAGAGGTCGGCGAGTATTTCCGGGCCTGCCTCAAGGCCGGCGAACGCCTGCCGGCGCCGAGCGCCCTGCTGATGACCATGGATCGCACCCGCCGCGCGCTCAACGGCCACGGCGATGAAGAAACCCGGCTCAACCTGTTGCATGCCTTGAGCGGTTTGCGCCTGGCGCTGTTGCCCGGTGTGGAATTCGTTTCCAACGCAGAGCCCGAAGAACCGCTGCCCGAAGGAGCGCCCCTATGATCGGTGATCTGGATATCAGCGGCATTTTCCTGCCGACCCTGCTGGTGTTGATGGGCATCACTTATGTGCTGTTTGTGTTGGTACACGGCGTGCTCACACGCCTGCATTTCTACCGTCTGGTCTGGCACCGGGCATTGTTCAACGTGGCTCTCTACGCCGTGATGCTGTACGGCGTGGATTCACTCAGTCGATACCTGATGACATGAAAAAACCGTTTCTGACCCTCGGTCGCGTTGTCCTGACGCTGCTGATCGTGACTTTCGCCGTCGTCGTGGTCTGGCGCATGGTGATGTATTACATGTTCGCGCCCTGGACCCGCGACGGCCACATTCGCGCCGACATCGTGCAGATCGCCCCGGACGTGTCCGGGCTGATCCAGCAGGTCGAAGTGAAGGACAACCAGTTGGTGAAACGCGGCCAGGTGCTGTTCAGCATCGACCAGGACCGTTTCAAACTGGCGCTGCGCCAGGCTAAGGCCGCGGTAGCCGATCGCGAAGAAACCCTGGCTCAGGCGCAGCGTGAAGCCAAGCGTAACCGTGGTCTGGGCAATCTGGTGCCGACAGAACAGTTGGAAGAAAGCCTGTCGAAAGTGGCCCGAGCGCAATCGGCCCTGGCCGAAGCGCTGGTGGCGGTGGACAGCGCTCAGCTCAACCTCGACCGCTCGGTGATCCGCAGTCCGGTGGACGGCTACGTCAACGACCGTGCGCCGCGTTCGCAGGAGTTCGTCACCGCCGGGCGTCCGGTGTTGTCGGTGGTCGACAGCAATTCGTTCCACATCGACGGCTATTTCGAAGAGACCAAACTCGACGGCATCCATGTCGGGCAGTCGGTGGATATCCGCGTGATCGGCGACCGCGCCCGCCTGCGCGGGCATGTCGAAAGCATCGTCGCCGGTATCGAAGACCGTGACCGTTCGAGCGGCAGCAACCTGCTGCCCAACGTCAACCCGGCGTTCAGCTGGGTGCGCCTGGCGCAACGGATTCCGGTGCGCATTGCCTTCGACGACGTGCCGGATGACTTCCGCATGATCGCCGGGCGTACCGCGACCGTGTCGATCATCGACGATCAACCGCAGGAGCCCGCGAAATGAGCAGGGCCCTGATGATCGCCGGTTTGGGCATGATGCTGTCGGCCTGCTCGATGGTCGGGCCGGATTATCACGTGCCCGAAGACGCGGCGATCCAGCGCAAGGATTTCCAGGGCGACCTGGCGGTGGCCGGCAAACCGGTGGTGTCGGCCCCGGTGCCGGCGGACTGGTGGCGGCTGTATCAGGATCCGCGTCTGGATCAACTGGTGCAGCAGGCCATGGCCTCCAACACCGATCTGAGGGTGGCGGCGGCGAACCTGTCGCGGGCCCGTGCGCAGGTCGATGAAGCCGAAGCGGCCGGTGGCTGGAGCGGCGGCGTGAAGATGGGTGCGCAACGCTTGCAGGAATCCGGCGAAGCGTTCCTGCTGCCGGAGAAAGTGCCGGTGGCCAACATCGGCGATATCGGTATCAGCGCGTCCTACCAGTTCGACCTGTGGGGCACGCTGCAACGTGGGATCGAAGCGGCCAAAGCCAACGCCGATGCGACTCAGGCCGCTGCCGACACGGCGCGCATCACCCTGGTCGCCGACGTGGTGCGGGCCTACACCCAGGTCTGCGCGGCGAACGAGGAACGGGAAATCGCCCAGCATTCTCTCGACCTGCAATCCCAGAGCACCACCCTGATCCAGCGCCTGCGCGATGCTGGCCGTGGCGACGAAACCCAGGTCACCCGTTCGCAGACCCAGTTCAAATCCTTGCGCGCCGACATGCCGCGTTATGAGGCGGCGCGTCAGGCCGGGTTGTTCCGGCTGTCGATGCTGCTGGCCAAGCCTGTCGATCAACTGCCGGCCGGCACCGCGACCTGCGCGGAGCTGCCGAAAATCGCCCAACTGGTGCCAGTCGGTGACGGCGCCGCGCTGCTCAAGCGTCGGCCGGACATCCGCCAGGCCGAGCGGCGTCTGGCGGCCGCGACTGCCGGGATCGGCATCGCCACCGGCGAGCTGTACCCGGACATCAGTTTCGGCGCGACCATCGGCACCGTCGGCATTCTCGACAACCTTGGCAAACCGTCCACCAACCGCTGGGGCTTCGGCCCGTCGCTGAGCTGGAGTGTGCCGACCAACGGCGCCCGGGCCCGCATCCGCGAAGCCGAAGCCACGACCCAGGGCGCACTGGCGCATTTCGACGGTGTAGTGCTGAATGCCATCCGCGAAACCCAGACCGGCCTGTCCCAGTATTCCGCACTGCTGCAACGCCGCGATGCGCTGGCCGATGCCGAGCAGTCGGCGAAACTGGCGGCGGACCAGACGCATCGCTTCTTCCAGGCCGGCCGCGAGTCGTTCCTCGCCGATCTGCAAGCCACCCGCACCTACACCGACGTCACCGCGCAACTGGCCGCCGCCAACACCCAGGTTGCCATGAGCCAGATCGATTTGTTCCTCGCCCTGGGCGGCGGTTGGGAAAGCGGACGAACGCAAGCCTCGAGCGCCAGCAAACCCTGAGGCCGTTGCTATGCTTTGAAGTATTGAAAGGGCGCCCCGAACCAGGCGCCTTTTCAGTGCACATCGCTAGCGCAGGTCTAGGGGAAACCAATAATGAAAAACCCTTACGCTCTCGGCTTCTGGTGCGCCCTGGTAGCCTTGGTGCTGCTGTCGGCCACCTATTTCTACGGCATCATGCTGGCTCATCAGATTGACAAGGCAATGGTCTTCCTCGACAGCACCGTGGCGTTGATCGCGGTCATGGCGATCGTGGTCGTGGCGTCGGCCCTGGTGCAGACCCAACGACTCAAGAAACGCCAGCTCGAGCAAAGCAAGACACTGCTGCTGATCTGGGACACCAAAGTTGCGCTGCGCAAAGTCGAAACCGTGTTCGACCGCTATTTCTGGGGCGGCTACTGGCAGCCGGGGCGCACTTTCGCCGAAGTCATGGGCGAACTCACCGGCACGCCGCTGGAAAAAAGCCTCGAAGCCCTGAAAAAACAATGCCTGGCTCTCGACCGGCAAGTCGCCGACGACGGCTGGCACTGGCTCAACAATGCCCGTGAACTCTCGGACGTCGCCACGGCCATGGCCCGCGAGCGTTATCAACTGGACTTCTGCGACCCGCGCAGCGACGGGCCGGGCGGGGCGGTGATCGACCGGGATTTCGAAGTGCTGGTGTACACCTGGACCGCACGGCTGAAAAGCTTCGACCATCAGCTGGACGAGATCGAGGTTCAATACTCCTGAGCCCGAAAAGATCGCCGAACCCGGCGATCTTTTTGTTTGTCCATGTCATGTCGACACTCTTTAACCTTTAAACATTGGGCCGCGTTGCACTGCCAGTGCTAATCTCCACCGCTAAATTCAGCGGAGTCGCGCCACGGCCCGGTCACGGGTTCAGGGAAGACGACCACACTTTCAGCCACGGAAATCGATCAGGTCATTCATGAATAAATCAGCAGGCGTGCTTCTCGGAATTGTTGTGGCCATTGGCGCCATCAGCGTAGGCGGGGCCTGGTACACCGGCACCAAAATCGAAGGCGTGCTGAACAATGCCGTCGCCAGTGCCAACAGCGAGTTGCAGACCGCCATGGCCGGCTCCAACGGCAGTGCATCGCTGGAGCTGGTGTCGCTGGAGCGCAACACCTTCAGCAGCACCGCGCACTATCGCCTCAAGGGCGAGGGTGAAATGTTCGGCGAAGCACCGGTCGAGCTGCTGTTCGTCGACCACATCGAACACGGCCCGCTGCCGTTCTCGCGTCTGGTGTCGCTGAAATGGCTGCCGGTCATGGCCACCAGTCACTTCGAACTGGAAAAGACCCCGATCACCGAAAAATGGTTTGCCGCCACCAAGGGCGCCGCGCCGCTCAAAGGCGTGGTCAACATCGGCTACGACCAGTCCACCACCGGCAACCTCGAACTGCTGCCACTGGAAACTGCGCTGGATGACAAGTCGAACCTGAAGTTTTCCGGCCTGAACATGGATATTTCCGCCAGCGCCCAGGCCCAGAAGGTCAAGGCCGACGGCTACATGGACAGCCTGCACCTGACCACGGTCGCCGAAGACCAGACGCCGGTGCAGATCGAACTCAATGGCCTGACCCTGGCCAGCAATCTCGCCAAGAGCACTTACGGCTACTACACCGGCGAAAACACCCTGGAACTGACCAGCAGCAAGACCACCTTCGGCGCCAAGCAGTCGGTGCTGGGTGTGAAGAACTTCGAAATGAAGAACCGTACCGAAGAGAACGGCAGCAACGCCTCCGGCCGTGCCGACTACAAGGTCGCTGAAGTGACCCTCAACGACAAGAAGATCGGATCGGCCAATCTGGCCATGAGCCTGAAAAACCTCGACATTCCGTCGGCCATGTCGCTGATGCAGATCTACCAGACCAAGCTGCAGCCTTACGAGAAAGCCGCCGCCGAAGCTGCCGCCGCCGGCCAGCCGGCACCGGAGCTGAACCTGACCGAGGCCGAGTCCACCCAGGTCAAGGCCGACCTGCAGAAACTGCTGGCGGCCGGGCCGCAATTGGCGCTGGAAGACTTGTCGCTGAAAACCGCCAACGGCGAAAGCAGGGCGAATCTGGTGCTCGACCTGACCAAACCTGCGTCGATGGACCTGCCACCGGATCAATTGGGCAAACAGTTGATCGCGCTGCTGGACATCAATGTGCTGGTGTCCAAGCCGATGCTGGTCGATCTGCTCAGTGTGCAGGCGCAAATCGATGGTCAGACCGATGCCAAGGCCATCGTTGACCAGGCCAGCGCGGGTGCCGACATGTTCGCCGGCATGGCTGTCGGTTCGCAGCTGGCGACCCTGGATGGCACCAACGTTGTCACCAAGCTGCATTACGCCGCCAATCAGGTGGAATTCAACGGCCAGAAGATGACCGTCGAGCAGTTCGTGGGCTTCCTGATGAGCAAGTTCGGCAGTATCGAACAGCCTCAGTAAACGCCCCGCGCTTCACCGAAACGCCCGGCCTCTGCACCCGCAGACGCCGGGCGTTTTGCTGCCTGGCATCCGGCTGAACGGTTAGCCGGGGCCCATCATCGTCACGAATCTGAACAATTATTGTGTTCTGAATATTGATCTGCACATGCGTGCAAGACTGCTTGGATAGCTTGGCCAGGTGAGTCGATCTGGCCTTCGTTACGAATTTGGCAAAGGGGGCACTGCTACCCGGCTGGCCATGTAAGGATGCTGACGAATGCCGCGTATTGATGGTCCTGTATTACATCGTGGTTTACGCCCATTGTTTCGAGTCGCGTTGTGCAGCCAGTTGCTCTGGCCCGTGCTCGCGTTCGGCGACACAGCCTACGATCAAATGGTGCTCGACGCCCGGGCCGGGCATTACACCCCTGCTTTGACGGTGCTGCGTCAGGTGCCTGCGGCCCAGGCCACCACCGGGCAGGTCAGCGATCACCTGCAAATCGCCGGTTGGGCCGGGCTCGACGCCGAAGTGGTTCAGGTCTACGAAGCTCAGGGCCGCAACCGGGTGCTACCCGTTCAGGCGCTGACCGCCACCGCCCGGGCCTATCGCAACCTCAAGCGCTGGGATCAGGCGATCCAGGTCTACAACAAGGCTCTGGCGCTGGAGCCGGACAACGCCGACCTGCAACTCGGTCTGGCGCTGACCCAGGCCGACTCCAGCAAGCCCGACGAAGGGGTGATCCGCGCCCGCTCCCTGGTCGCCGCCAAACCCGATGACCCTTCCCGCCGACTGGCGCTGGGCTACGCCCTGAATCGCGCCGGCAAGCCCTACGACGCGCTGTTCGAATACGACCAGGCCTTTATTCGCGCCGGCAACAAACCGGAAGTGGCCCGCGAATACGTGGTCGCCCTGCAAAAGGCGCGTCTGCCGGAGCCGGCGCTGCGTCTTGCCAGACAGCGTCCGGGGTTGATCGATCCCGTCACCTTGCGGCGTCTGGAAGGCGATCTGGCCGCCGAACGCGTGCGACTCGCTGAACTGGCCACCCGCAGTGAAAAAGAACGCTACGTGATCGCCGACCGCGCCCTGGCCGACTACGACCAGTTGCTCGCCACCTGGACCCCGGACGCCAGCGCCCACGACGACGTGACCCGCTGGCGCATCGACCGCATGGGCGCACTCAAGGCCCGGGCGCGTACCGCCGAAGTGATAAGCGAATACCAGAAGCTGCAAGGTGAAGGCGTAAAGATCCCGACCTACGCCCAGCGCTGGGTGGCGGCGTCCTATCTGGATCAGCGCCAGCCGGAAATTGCCACCGATCTTTACCGTCAGGTACTGGCGGCACCGGACGCCGATGTCGGCGACCGACTCGAGGACACCACGGCGCTGTATTACTCGCTGCTGGAAAGTGACCGTGCCGAAGAGGCACGCAAGGTCGCCGAAGATCAGGCCAGGGCGCAGAAGCCGCGTGTCGAACTCAAGGGCTTGCCGATCGGCAACCCCAACGACGAATGGATGGACGCCCAGCAACTGGCGGCACAGGCCGGCACCTATGGCTCCGACCTGCCTCACGGCGAAGAACGCTTGCAGACTCTGGTGGATCAGGCACCGGGCAACACCGGCCTGCGCCTGGCCCAGGCCGATCTGTACCTGGCCCGCAACTGGCCGCGCCGCGCGGAAAGCCAGCTCAAGGAAACCGAGAGCATCGCGCCGCGCGACATGGGCCTGGAAGTGGCGCAGGCCCGTACCGCCATGGACTTGCAGGAATGGCGGCAAATGGATGCGCTGACCGATGATGTGGTGGCGCGCTTCCCCGACAACCGTCAGGTCCAGCGTCTGGCCCGCGAGCGCGAAGTGCACGACATGTCCGAGCTGCGCGTCGAAGCCTATGGCGGCAAGGCCAACGGCGGCAACGGTGGCGATGCCGGTGCGGTCTCCGGCAGCCGCGATTTCGGCATCCAGACCACCCTTTACAGCCCGCCGATCGATGAAGACTGGCGAGTGTTCGCCGGAGCCGGATACGCCACTGGCGATTTCGCCGAAGGCACCGGCCACCACCGTTTCCAGCGTGTCGGTCTGGAGCGTCGCACCCGCGACATGACCCTCGAAGCCGAAGTGTCGAACCATTCCTATGGTTTCGGCGATAAGCAGGGGGCACGTCTGGCGATTGCCCGGGATATCAACGATCACTGGCAATACGGCGGCAGCCTTGAATACCTCTCGGCCGAAACCCCGCTGCGGGCACTGAACAGCGACATCAAGGCCAACGGCGGCAGCGGTTTCATTCGCTGGCGTGCCAACGAGAGCCGCGAGTGGCGGCTGGCGGTCAGCCCGTCGCACTTCAGCGACGGCAACAATCGCGTCGAAGCCTTGCTGACCGGAAAAGAGGGCGTCTACAGCGCGCCGAACCTGCAAGTCGATGCGGGCCTGGAAGTGGGCACCAGCCACAACTCCAAGTCCGATGACGTGCCGTACTTCAACCCGAAGTCGGACTTCAGCGTCATGCCGCTGCTCAACGTCAATCACGTGCTGTACCACCGCTACGAAACGGTCTGGAGCCAGCAATTCCAGGCCGGCGCGGGGACTTACAGCCAGCGTGACCACGGCACCGGCGGCATGGCCTTGCTCGGTTACGGCCAGCGCTACGCCTGGAACGATGTGTTCGAGGTGGGCGGTTTGTTCAGCGTGATCAACCGGCCCTACGACGGTGACCGGGAAACCGATCTGCGTCTGCTCGTCGACCTCACTTTCCGCTTCTAGAAGAGTTTGAAGATGCCTTTGATTTCGCGTTTCATCCTTCTGCTGGGAGTGCTGCTGGTCAGCGCCTGCGCCCAGCAAGCCCCGGCCTTCGTGCCGCCGTCCGAGCGACCGGTGGCAGCCAATGAAAAGCCCTGGCCGAAAAACCACGTGCTGGGCATTGCCTACCACGACGTCGAAGACCGTGATCCCGATCAGGCGGTGGTGGCGGTGCGCACCGAGCGGCTGCTCGAACAGCTCGCCTGGCTGCGCGAGAACAACTACAAACCGGTGACGGTCGATCAGATCATGGCCGCACGCAAAGGTGGGCCGGAGCTGCCGCCCAAGGCGATCCTGCTCAGTTTCGACGACGGTTACTCAAGCTTCTACACACGTGTGCTGCCGGTGTTGCGCGCCTACAACTGGCATGCGCTGCTGGCGCCGGTCGGCACCTGGATCGATACGCCGCTGAACCAGCCGGTGGACTTCGCTGGCACGCCGCGTCCGCGCTCGGACTTCCTGACCTGGGCTCAGGTGCGGGAAATCTCGCAATCGGGCCTGGTGGAAATCGCCGCCCACACCGACGCCAGTCACAAAGGCATCCTCGCCAACCCGCAAGGCAACCTGCAGCCGGCGGCCGCGACCCGACGCTACGATCCAGTGAGCAAACGCTACGAATCCGAAGCCGATTTCCAGGCGCGGATCCGCGCCGACGTGCAGGCGATCTCGGAGAAGATCCGCAAGAACACCGGGAAGAAACCGCGCGTCTGGGTCTGGCCTTACGGCACGGCGGACGGCACGTCGCTGACGGTGGTGAGTGAGGAGGGCTATGAAATGGCCCTGACCCTCGATGACGGCCTCGATGCTCTCGACAACCTGATGAGCGGGCCGCGTTTCCTGGTCGCCTCCGACCCTGACGGCGAGCACTTCGCCAACAGCGTGGTCGGCGTGCAATCGGATTTCACCATGCGCGTGGTGCACGTGGATCTGGACAACGTCTACGACCCGGACCCGGCGCAGCAGGAAATCAACCTCGGCAAACTGATCCAGCGCATGGCCGACATGGGCGCCAATACCGTGTTCCTGCAAGCCTTCGCCGATCCGAAGGGCGATGGCCTGGTGCATTCGCTGTACTTCCCCAACCGTCATCTGCCGATGCGCGCCGACCTGTTCGACCGTGTCGCCTGGCAATTGCGCACCCGGGCTCACGTAAAGGTCTTTGCCTGGATGCCGGTGCTGAGTTTCGAGCTGGATTCGAAGTTGCCACGGGTGACGCGCTGGGATCCGAAGACGGGTACGAGCGCTGTCGACCCGGATCAATACAAACGCCTGTCGCCGTTCGATCCCGAAGTGCGGCGGATCATCGGCGAGATCTACGAAGACGTGGCACGCCTGACTTCGGTCGACGGTGTCCTCTACCACGATGATGCGGTGCTTTCGGACTTCGAAGACGCCGGCCCTCAGGCGCTGAAGACCTATGTCGCCAACGGCCTGCCGGGCTCGATCGCCGCTCTGCGTGACGATCCAGCGGCGATGCAGCGCTGGACGCGCTTCAAGAGCCGCTACCTGATCGACTTCACCAACGAGCTGACCGCCAAGGTACGCGCGATTCGTGGCCCGCAAGTGCTCACCGCACGCAACATCTTCGCCGAGCCGGTGCTCAATCCGCACAGCGAAGCGTGGTTTGCGCAGAACCTCGACGACTTCCTCGGGACTTACGACTGGACGGCGCCGATGGCCATGCCGCTCATGGAAAAACAGACCTATGCGCAGTCCGGCCTGTGGCTCGAAGAACTGGTGGCGAAGATCAAACAGCGCCCCGGGGCGCTGGATCGCACGGTGTTCGAACTGCAGGCCCGGGACTGGACGAAAAAGGACCAGGCCGACATCGACGGCGCGCAACTGGCCGACTGGATGAGCCGCCTCAAACGTCAGGGCGCCACCAGCTTTGGCTACTACCCGGACAACTTTCTCGAGAACATGCCTGACCTGAAAACGGTGCGGCCTGCGCTCTCAAACAAATGGAACCCATGACATGCTGGATAGATTGCTGGCCCTGCTTGTTCTGGCGCTCGTCCTCGGCGTTCCGCTGGGGCTGATCTTCCTGGTCACCGGGCAATTTCTGATGGACTTCGTGTTCTTCTACCCGCTGTTCATGTCCGGGTTGTGGATTTCCGGTGGTCTGTATTTCTGGCTGCACTGGGAACGGCACTGGCCGTGGAAGGACGACACCCTGCCGCCACCGCTGGAAGGCGAACCGCTGATTTCGATCCTGATCCCTTGCTACAACGAGGGCGACAACGCCGCCGACACCATCCACGCGGCGCTGGCGCAGCACTACCCGAACATCGAAGTCATCGCGATCAACGACGGCTCCAAGGACAACACCGCCGAAGTGCTGGATGCGCTGGCCAAGGAAGACCCGCGGCTGCGCGTGCTGCACCTGGCGGAAAACCAGGGCAAGGCCGTGGCCCTGCGCATGGGCGCCATCGCGGCGCGCAGCGAATATCTGGTGTGCATCGACGGTGATGCGCTGCTGGCGCCGAATACCGCCGCTTACCTCGTCGCGCCGATGCTCGACAACGCACGACTGGGTGCGGTGACCGGCAACCCACGGATCCGCACGCGTTCAACCTTGGTCGGGCGGGTGCAGGTCGGTGAGTTCTCGTCGATCATCGGGCTGATCAAGCGCACCCAGCGGGTGTTCGGGCGGATCTTCACCGTGTCGGGGGTGATCGTCGCGTTCCGCCGCACGGCGCTGAACCGGGTCGGCTACTGGAGCCCGGACATGATCACCGAAGACATCGACATCAGCTGGAAGCTGCAACTGGATCACTGGAGCATCTTCTACGAGCCCCGTGCCCTGTGCTGGATCCTGATGCCGGAAACCCTGCGCGGTCTGTGGAAGCAGCGCCTGCGCTGGGCCCAGGGCGGTGCCGAGGTGCTGTTCAAGAACATTCGCGGGATCTGGCAGTACCGTCACCGTTACCTGTGGCCGCTGCTGTTCGAATACTGCCTGTCGACCGGCTGGGCGTTCACCTTCCTGTTGTCGGTGATCTTCTGGGCCGTCGGCAAGTTCGTGGTCATGCCTGAGGCGATTGCGGTCGATCACCTGATGCCGCCAGCCTTCACCGGTTTGCTGCTGGCCTTTGTCTGCCTGGTGCAGTTCGCGGTCAGCATCGTCATCGACCGGCGTTATGAGCCGGGCCTGGGCAGGACCATGTTCTGGGTGGTGTGGTATCCGATCGCGTTCTGGCTCGTCAGCCTGCTGACCACGCTGGTCAGTTTCCCCAAAGTCTTGTTCGGCCAACACCAGAAACGTGCGCGCTGGATCAGTCCCGACCGGGGAATCAAGCCGCTCGGGGACGATGAAGAGGAGGTTATCAAATGAAAATCATCCGGACCCGGCAACGACCGTTTCTGGTGCTGCTCGATGCGTTCTTCACCGTGCTGGCGTGGATCGGCCTGCTGTATCTGCTGGTACGCGGTCTGTGGCCGCTGATTGATACTCACGAAGGCGGGCCACGCCTCGACAACTCGGCGTTCGAAGCCCTCGGCACCTTGCAGATTTATCTGTGGGTGGCGGTGGTCAACGCGGTGATCCTGATCGGCTGGGCGCGCTATCAGCAACGCAAGAGCCGAAGCTTCGCCCAGCGCCGGTTGCCCTCCCCGGTGGTCGACGATGAGGGACTGAGCCGCAGCTTCAAACTGAATGACGACCGCTTTCAGAAGCTGCGCGGGCCGGGCGTGATGACCATCCACAACGATCAGGACGGCGATGTCAGTCATGTGGTGCCGCATCTGTGGCCGGCTCAGCCGCAAGAGCTGCCGCCACCGCTGGCGCCGCTGGAGCGTCCTCGGGTGATCTTCCTGGGCGCCGAGGACGACGACAACCGCGAGCCGTTGAACCGGATCACCTGACGGCGCGAATCAGCCGCCAGGCTTCATCCATCGGCAGTGGTTGTTTCATGCGTTCGGCCAGCAGCGCCATCGCCCGCTCCTGCTCACAGGCGATCGCCGCCACCACCACGCCCTTGCTCCCGAACAGCCCGATAAACGGCGGCTGTTCGGGTTCGCCGATAAATTCGACTTCGTCCCACCGCTCGGCGTGACCGAGGTAGTCGTAGTTACGGCCGAAATGCCAGGTCCAGAAATACGGCACATCGAGGTAATGCTCATCGCCACCGAGCAGGTTGGCGGCGGCGATCCGCGCGTGCTGCTGGGCCAGGCGCCAGTGTTCGATACGTTGAGGTTTGCCGTTCAACGGGAAGGTGGCGATATCGCCAATCGCCCACAGGCTCTCGGTGACGCGCAGGCTGGCATCGACCAACAGTGATTGATCGTCCTCGCGCGGCAGATCGCCGAACACTTCGGTGGCCGGGTGCACGCCGATTCCCGCCAACACCAGATCCGCCGACAGGCGCAGGCCATTGTCGAGCAACACCGCCTCGACCTTGCCGTCGCCGGTGATCTCCCTGGCTTCGTGATCAGTGATGAATTTCACGCCGTTTTCTTCATGGAGTGCCCGGATCGCCTTGCCGACGGCTTCACCGAATTGCGCCGCGAACGGAGTTGCGTGACGCGCCAGCACCGTCACCTCGAGACCTTGCTGGCGCAGGGCCGAAGCGCATTCAAGGGCAATGAAGCTGTCACCGATGATCACCGCGCGCTGTCCCGGTTGAGCAGCGTCCATGATGGATTGCGCCTGGGCTTTTGAGCGCAGGACAAACACCTGGGGCAGGTCGGCGCCGGGTAGTTCCAGCGCGTTGGGCGTTGCGCCGGTGGCCAGCACCGCCGCGTCGTAATGCAGTGTGCGGCCATCGCTCAGGTGAAGAGTCTTGGCTTCGGTATCGAGCCCGCTGACCTCGCCTGAAACACGGTTGATGTGCTGCTCGCGGTAAAAGACCTCATCGCGCAGCGGCGGGGTTTCCGCCGCCGGCATTTCCCCGGACAGCACGAATTTGCTCAGCACCGTTCGGTCGTAGCCGGCGTCCGGCTCGCGGTCGATCAGCACGATCCGCCCGCCGAAGCCTTTTTCCCGCAGGGCGGCAGCGCAGGCCGTTCCCCCGGCACCGGCGCCGACGATGACAAAGGTGCGCGGATCGTCCTGCGGCGGGGTGTGCGGATCCGGCAGCGGCTGGTCATCGACCCACACCTCGTCGCCGCGCAGTTCCAGCGGATAGCGCTTGAGGCTGTCCAGTGCCGGAGGCTCGCACAGCGCGCCATCTTCGGCACGAAAAGCTGCCTTGTGCCACGGGCAGATCAGCCGGCCGTGGCACAACGCACCTTCCGCCAACGGCGCGCCGGCGTGCGGGCATTGCCCCTGAAAGGCGCGCAATTGGCCGGCAACGCGTAGCAGAACAATCTTGCAGTCGCCGATCTTTACCTCCAGGCCACGGTCTTCAGGCACATCGGCGAAACGGGCGACACGGTGCAGGGTCATGGTCGTGCTCCTCACAGGCATTTCTCTTACGAGTTTGGGCCGCATTGCGAGGTTCAGCCATTTGCCACTGCCACGGCACGAACGGTACGGCTATAGTTTGCAGGCCGACGAAGGCCCAACTGCACAAGGTGCTCCCGGAATGACCCGATTGACCTCTCTCAACCCTTGGCTGGCGGCCGTTGCCGTCGCCCTTTGCGTGCAGTTTCCGGCGCAGGCCCAGGAGCGTTTCACCCTCAGCATTCCCGGTGTGTCGGATAACCGTCTGTTCACCTCGGCGGCGGCCAGCGATGCGGCCGGTTGCGGCGGCAAGAACCAGTCGCCGGCCCTGAGCTGGAATGCCGGCCCGGCCGGAACCCTGAGCTACGCCATCGTCATGCACGATCCGGACGGCCAGAAAGGTTCGGGTGTCGATCACTGGATTCACTACGGGATCAAGGCCACGACCCGGCAGATTGCGGCCGGTGTCGGCGCCAAATCGGCCCTCGAAGGCGTCGGTGGCACCAACAGCAAAGGCACCACCAGCTACATCGGCCCCTGCCCACCGGTGGGCGACAGCGCGCACCACTACATCATCCAGATCTACGCTCTGGATCTGGCCCCGGACGCCTTGCCCGCCGGCCTGACCCGCGCCCAGCTGATGGAAAAGATCAAAGGCCACGTGCTGCGCAACAGCAGTGCGGTGCGGCGTTATCACCGCTGAAAAAAAATTTCGGCGAGGTTTAACCCGAACTGACAGGGCTGCCCGTCTCAGGGGATGAATGGATCAATTCTTCCCCGAGGTCAGCCCCCATGTCCCTTCCTTCCACGCTTCTGCGCCCCCTTGCTGCCAGTGTGTTGCTGGTGGTTGCCGGTTGCGGTGTTTCTTCCAGCCCGGAAACCACCGTCGCGCCGCCTCCGGCGCAGACCGAGCTGAAATCCTCCGTGCAGTCCGAAGCGATCATGGCCGATAGCGCGATGGCCAAACGCAGTGTACGGGCAGCGCCGATCGCCAGTTTTGCACCGCTGCCGGCCGCTGAAAGTTATCCACAAGGCTATCGCGACGAGCAGCGCGAGCAGTACGCCAACCTGGCCGACAACCCGATCCACAGCGTCGCCGAAACTCCTGTCTCGACCTTCAGTGCCGACGTCGACACCGGCGCCTACGCCAATGTGCGGCGCCTGCTCAATCAGGGTCGACTGCCGCCGGAAGGCGCGGTGCGGCTGGAAGAGATGGTCAATTACTTTCCCTACGATTATGCGCTGCCGAGCGATGGCTCGCCCTTCGGCGTGACGACCGAACTGGCTGCCTCACCGTGGAACCCGCACACCCGCTTGCTGCGTATCGGCATCAAGGCGTCCGACCGCGCGGTGGCGGAACTGGCCCCGGCCAATCTGGTGTTTCTGGTGGATGTGTCCGGCTCGATGGACCGCCGCGAAGGCTTGCCACTGGTCAAAAGCACCCTGAAATTACTGGTCGATCAATTGCGCGAGCAGGATCGGGTATCGCTGGTGGTGTATGCCGGCGAATCCAGAGTGGTGTTGGAGCCGACTTCCGGACGGGAAAAGGCGAAAATTCGCACAGCCATCGAGCGATTGACCGCCGGCGGCTCGACTGCGGGCGCTTCAGGCATCGAACTGGCTTATCAGATGGCGCAACAGGCGTTCATCCCCAAAGGCATCAACCGCATCCTGTTGGCCACCGACGGTGACTTCAATGTCGGCATCAGCGACTTCGACAGTCTGCAACAAATGGCTGTGGATAAACGCAAGACCGGGATTTCCCTGACCACCCTGGGTTTCGGTGTGGATAACTACAATGAACACCTGATGGAACAACTGGCCGATGCCGGTGACGGCAACTACGCCTACATCGACAACCTGCGCGAAGCGCGCAAGGTGCTGGTGGATCAACTCGGTTCGACCCTCGCCGTGGTGGCGAAAAACGTCAAGTTGCAGGTCGAGTTCAACCCGGCGCAGGTCAGCGAGTACCGGCTGCTCGGTTACGAGAACCGCGCGTTGAAGCGTGAGGATTTCAGCAATGACAAGGTCGATGCCGGTGAAATCGGTGCAGGCCATACGGTGACGGCGTTGTATGAAATTGTCCCGACAGGCGAGAAGGGCTGGCTGGAACCGCTGCGTTACGGAAAAACCGATGCAGTGGTTTCCGAGAAGAAAGGAGAATTGGCCATGCTGCGTGTGCGATATCAAAGGCCTGAGGGTGGGAAAAGTCTGCTGATCGAGCGGCCGATTGCCAGTCAGGTTGCACCGGCCAGTGAAGACCTGCGCTTTGCTGCCGCCGTCGCCGCGTTTTCCCAGCAACTCAAGGACGGTCGCTACACCGGCGATTTCAGCCTCAAGGACACCGAAGCCCTGGCCCGCGGTGCCCGTGGCGATGACCGCTTCGGCCTGCGCAACGAGTTCGTGCAGCTGGTGGAACTTGCGCAGAGCCTGCGTACCTCCACTGCCTCCAACGGAATGTCCACTGAGCGACGGATTGAATAGTGAGCCGCCTCAAAGGCTTTATCACACAGCTGTTTGCTTCCGCCGACAGCCTTGAGGCCAGCAGCGACGAATCGCTGCTGGCCCGTTATCGCGAGGGTGACGGCAAGGCGTTCGAGATCCTGTACGCCCGCCATCGGCAGAGTCTTTACCGGTTTCTGCTCGGTTTGAGCGGCAAACCGGAACTGGCCGACGAGGTTTTCCAGGAGACCTGGCTGAGCCTGATCCGCAGTAGCAGTCAGCCACAAGGCCGGGCGACCTTTCGTACGTGGTTGTTCCAGATTGCCCGCAATCGCCTGATTGACCACTGGCGCAAGCACGGAGCCCGACAACCGCTGCATGACAGCTACGACGAGCAATTCCACGCCGTCAGCGACGACGCCTCCGATCCCGAACAACTGCTCAACCTCAGCCGCGACAGCCAGCGCCTGGAGAGCGCCCTGCAATCCTTGCCCGCCGACCAGCGCGAAGTGTTCCTGCTGCGCGCCCACGGCGACCTCGACCTGGCGCAAATCGCCAGCCTCACCGGAACACCGCTGGATACCGTCAAGAGCCGCTTGCGCTACGCCCAGCAAAAACTGCGTCGGCTGCTGGCCGAGGAGGTACTGACATGACGGACGCCCGCCCGACACCCGAAGAGCAATTGCTCAAGCACGTGCGCGAACAGCACAACGCCGAGCCGCCGGCGCATCTCGATGCGCTGATCCTCAACGCCGCCCGTCATGAAACCCCGGCACCACGGCAGAGCCTGTGGCAACGCTGGCTCAAGGCCTGCCAGCAACCGCGCTATCAGGTGGCTTTTGCCAGTCTGGTCGGCATCGCGCTGATGCTGTCGCTGGTGCAACGCGTGCCGGAGCCCGTTGCTCAATACGATTTCGCCCCTGCTGCCAAACCGGCCGCGCCTGTGGTCCGTCAGGAGGCCCGATCATTGTCGGCGCCCGCCGGCGCGCTTTCCGCGCCTGCACCCGCAATGGCTCCCGCGCCAATGGCGGAAATGGCTGCACCGATGCAGAGCGAATCGATCAGCGCCGACACGGCGGACGACGCCAAGGTCAGCAAGCGCGCCGCCGCCCCGGTCAACGGTCTTGACGCGCAACTGCGTGAAGTCCTGCGCCTGCGCGAGTCCGGCCAGTCGCAAGCGGCCGACAGCCTGTTCAACAACTTGCACAAGCGCTATCCGAACGTGAATCTCGATCTGCGACTGGAAAAAATCCGCAAGAACTGACCGTATCAGCCATCCGCCATTTGGCATTGACCCGCAAAAACGCGCACTATCGGGTCATTGCCGATGCGCTGGAGGATGCCGTGGCCCAAAAAATCGACCGCATCGCCCAAATGCTCAACTGCCCGGTGAAGGGGGAGGAACTGCGGCGGGCAGTGACGGAGAGTCGTAAGGAGTTTCTTCTGGCCAAGCAGGCCGAAGAGGATCTGGAGGAAGGCGTTCTCGATGATGAGTTGATCGAGGACGAAGAAGACGATGATGAATATGACGAGTTTGACTGGACGACGGAGTGAGTCGCCAGTCGGCAGCCACAAAAAAGCCCCGGACCATCACAGTCCGGGGCTTTCTCGTTTAAATCAATGGCGCACCAGGCGGGATTCGAACCCACGACCCCTGCCTTCGGAGGGCAGTACTCTATCCAGCTGAGCTACTGGTGCAGCGGGCGACATCATACCTAGGTCGGCTCGGGGCGTCCATGCCGGGTTTTGGTGCGTATTGTCAGTTCGCGTGTCGGTTGAAAAGCACTGCATTCCATAAAGCTGTAACGTCCTGCAAAAGGCTCGCTTGGCGCTTTTGAGAGGCTGTTCTATGGTTTCCCTGCGACCCGAGCTGTTGGTACGTTGATCTGAAATGTTCAGCAATTGCGGCGTTTTTGTTCTTTTTTTCGAACGCCCTATTGTCCTTCAACCCCTTTGAACCTAGGATTCGTTTGAGATTTCAAACGCTCCTTATCCAGGTGCTGAGCCGCACGCGTTTTGAGTCGTGCGCTATTGATGTGCCAGCCCGGTGAATGATTTCCCTGACGGCAGCCTTGCGAGGCGCCTTTCTACAATCATAATTTTGCTCCGCGCCTTGCGCGGTGCTGTTAAGGAAAGCCGACATGCAGCTTAAAGACACCCAGTTGTTCCGCCAGCAAGCCTTCATCGATGGCGCATGGGTCGACGCGGACAACGGTCAGACGATCAAGGTCAACAACCCGGCCACCGGCGAGATTCTGGGCACCGTACCGAAGATGGGCGCTGCCGAAACCCGCCGTGCCATCGAAGCCGCCGACAAGGCGCTGCCGGCCTGGCGTGCACTGACCGCCAAGGAGCGTGCAGGCAAGCTGCGTCGCTGGTTCGAACTGATGATCGAGCACCAGGACGACCTCGCTCGCCTGATGACCCTCGAGCAGGGCAAGCCACTGGCCGAAGCCAAGGGCGAAATCGTTTACGCCGCTTCGTTCATCGAGTGGTTCGCCGAAGAAGCCAAGCGCATCTACGGCGACGTGATTCCGGGCCACCAGCCGGACAAGCGCCTGATCGTGATCAAGCAACCGATCGGCGTTACCGCTGCCATCACCCCGTGGAACTTCCCGGCGGCGATGATCACTCGTAAAGCAGGTCCGGCGCTGGCCGCCGGTTGCACCATGGTGCTCAAGCCTGCTTCGCAAACCCCGTTCTCTGCATTTGCCTTGGCCGAACTGGCCCAGCGCGCCGGCATCCCTAAAGGCGTGTTCAGCGTGGTGTCCGGCAGCGCCGGCGACATCGGCAGCGAGCTGACCAGCAACCCGATCGTGCGCAAACTGTCCTTCACCGGCTCGACCGAAATCGGCCGTCAGCTGATGTCGGAATGCGCCAAGGACATCAAGAAAGTCTCCCTGGAACTGGGCGGCAACGCGCCATTCATCGTGTTCGACGACGCGGACCTGGATAAGGCCGTCGAAGGCGCGATCATTTCCAAGTACCGCAACAACGGCCAGACCTGCGTCTGCGCCAACCGTCTGTACATTCAGGATTCGGTCTACGATGCGTTCGCCGAGAAGCTGAAAGTGGCAGTCGCCAAGCTGAAGATCGGCAACGGTCTGGAAGAAGGCACCACCACGGGTCCGCTGATCGACGAGAAAGCCGTGGCCAAGGTGCAAGAGCATATCGCTGACGCGGTGAGCAAAGGCGCGACCGTTCTGGCCGGTGGCAAGCCGATGGAAGGCAACTTCTTCGAACCGACCATCCTGACCAACGTGCCGAAAGACGCGGCGGTGGCCAAGGAAGAAACTTTCGGTCCGTTGGCGCCGCTGTTCCGCTTCAAAGACGAAGCCGACGTGATCGCGATGTCGAACGACACCGAGTTCGGTCTGGCCTCGTACTTCTACGCTCGCGACCTGGGCCGTGTGTTCCGTGTGGCGGAAGCCCTGGAGTACGGCATGGTCGGCGTCAACACCGGGCTGATCTCCAACGAAGTCGCGCCGTTCGGCGGCATCAAGGCCTCGGGCCTGGGCCGTGAAGGCTCCAAGTACGGCATCGAAGATTACCTGGAAATCAAATACCTCTGCCTGGGCATCTAAGCCTCGGTAGAAGATCGCTGTAAACGCAAAGGGCACGAGAGCGCTGTCCCTTTGCGTCGTTTCAAACCGGAATTTTCTCTGCGGCCGGGAACGCCGTGGCAGTCGATCATCGCATGCTGCCACCGCCGATTCCTCCCGCTTTATCCTTGAACCGCGCCGCCCGATGAGCGGCGAATGAGGACTGTAATGAGCAAGACTAACGCTGAACTGATGGCCCGTCGTACCGCAGCTGTTCCACGGGGTGTTGGCCAGATTCACCCGATCTTCGCCGAGTCCGCGAAGAACGCGACCGTAACCGACGTTGAAGGGCGTGAATTCATCGACTTCGCTGGCGGTATCGCTGTACTGAACACCGGCCACGTGCACCCGAAAATCATCGCCGCCGTGACCGAGCAGCTGAACAAGCTGACTCACACCTGCTTCCAGGTTCTGGCTTATGAGCCGTACGTTGAGCTGTGCGAGAAAATCAACGCTCGCGTACCGGGCGACTTCGCCAAGAAAACCCTGCTGGTGACCACCGGTTCCGAAGCCGTTGAAAACGCCGTGAAGATCGCTCGTGCTGCCACTGGCCGCGCTGGCGTGATCGCCTTCACCGGCGCTTACCACGGTCGCACCATGATGACCCTGGGCCTGACCGGTAAAGTCGTGCCTTACTCGGCCGGCATGGGCCTGATGCCAGGCGGCATCTTCCGCGCGCTGTACCCGAACGAACTGCACGGCGTGAGCATCGACGACTCGATCGCTTCCATCGAACGCATCTTCAAGAACGACGCAGAGCCGAAAGACATCGCCGCGATCATCATCGAGCCTGTGCAGGGTGAAGGTGGTTTCTACGTCGCACCGAAAGAATTCATGAAGCGCCTGCGCGCTCTTTGCGACCAGCACGGCATTCTGCTGATCGCTGACGAAGTGCAGACCGGCGCTGGCCGTACCGGCACCTTCTTCGCCATGGAACAGATGGGCGTTGCTGCCGACCTGACCACCTTCGCCAAATCCATCGCTGGCGGCTTCCCGCTGGCCGGTGTGTGCGGCAAGGCCGAATACATGGACGCCATCGCGCCAGGCGGCCTGGGCGGCACCTACGCCGGTAGCCCGATCGCTTGCGCCGCGGCCCTGGCCGTGATGGAAGTGTTCGAAGAAGAAAAACTGCTGGACCGCTGCAAGGCTGTCGGCGAGCGTCTGGTCACCGGCCTGAAAGCCATCCAGGCCAAGTACCCGGTGATCGGTGAAGTCCGTGCCCTGGGCGCGATGATTGCCGTCGAGCTGTTCGAAAACGGCGACAGCCACAAGCCAAACCCGACCGCCGTCGCGGCTGTCGTGGCCAAGGCGCGTGACAAGGGCCTGATCCTGCTGTCCTGCGGCACCTACGGCAACGTGCTGCGCGTCCTGGTACCGCTGACCTCGCCGGACGAGCAACTGGACAAAGGTCTGGCGATCATCGAAGAGTGCTTCTCGGAGCTGTAATCCGTAGCACCGTGTGATCGGATCGACAAAAAACCCGCTTCGGCGGGTTTTTTCATGCCCGGGAAACACCTGCGCGGTTTTCAGGTTGTACCGAAACGCCAGCATTGGCTAAGGTTCAAGCATTGCAAGGGAGGGCGAGCATGACGGCCGTCGATTTACCCGCTGTACCGAGAGTCCTGATTGCCGAGGCCGACCCGTGGTCTCGTGACCTGCTCAAACAAGTGTTGCTGAATGTGCGCTGCGATGCGCGGCTGGACTTGTGCGCCGATGGCCAGGAGGCAATGACGCTGCTCAGCGAAGTGCCCTATGACCTGGCGATCGTCGACTGGGAGTTGCCGGGCGTCGATGGCTTGAGCGTGTTGCGCAGCGTCCGCCAGCGCAAACGCAATCCGCCGCTGCCCTTCATTCTGATGAGCAGCCGCAACGACAGCGCCAGCGTGCGCGAAGCCTTGCCGCTGGCGCCGACCGCCTACCTGGCCAAACCCCTGAACATGGAAAGCCTGACCGAGCGTTTGCAGGGGCTGCTGCTGAACGCCGGCGAAGAAGTGTTCTGTGAAGTACCCGCACTGGCGCCGGGCATGACGCTGTCGGTATTCCTCGAACGTCGCCGCGAGCAGGCCGACGGCGCACCGCTGATGACTGACGTGCAGGTGGCGGTCAAACGCAGCCTCAACCCCAACGGCCTGGACCTGAAGCTGCTGGAAGAGGAAATCCGCACCGATCCGCAGATCACCGCCGTGTTGATCGCCGCCGCCAACAGCGCCGCTCAGCATCATGGCGCGCCAGTGCAGACTCTGGCGCAGGCGCTGCATCGACTGGGCACCGGGCAGAGCATGAACCTGATTCTTGGCCTGGCACTCAAGCGCAGTGCCCGACTCAGCGACCCGTGTCTGGCCGACTACGCCGAGCGCTATTGGGGCCTGTCACTGCACACCGCCGAGTACGCCCGCACCTTGGCGCGGCTGCTCGATCTGGATCAGGAGCGCTGCTACTGCGCCGGCATGCTCCATCGCCTCGGCGATCTGGCGTTGCTGCGTTGTCTGCAGGAATGGAAGCAGGCCGGCGGCGAGTTGGACGAGCTGGAGGAAGTCGGCGATGCGCTGGCCGAATTCGGTGCGGCCTATGGTTCGGCGTTGCGTACTCGCTGGCGTCTGCCGCTGGAGTTGCGCGAGCTGATTGCCTCGGTCTACCAGCTCGGGGGCGGGGTGTACTCCCGCGAGGCGCTGGTGATGAACATGGCGGCGCAAATGGCCCGTCTGACCGAGCATGAAGGCGTCGAGGAGCTGGCCAAGAGCCGTACAGCGCGGTTGCTCAAGATCGGCTTGCCGGAGCTGATGCGGATGCGCAAGTAACCAGTGGGAGCGGGCTTGCCCGCGATGGCGTCGGCAATGCCAATAATTTTATTGAATGCTGCTGGCCTCATCGTCGGATCGCCGCCCGGACCAAGCCCGCTCCCACAGGGTTGTGTGTCGAGTCGAAAATCCGGGTTCAGGCGGAAATGATCCGGTTCTTGCCCTGCCGCTTGGCCTCGTACATTGCCGCGTCCGCACGGGCGAACAGGGTGTCGAGGCTTTCGTCTTCCGGGGTGAGGCTGGTCAGGCCCTGGCTGACGGTGATGCCGAACGTTTGTTCACCGTAATTGAAACTCAGCCGCTGAATTTCCCGTTGCAGCCGCTCGGCCACCTGCATGGCCATGTCCGGCGCACAGCCCGGGAAAACCGCAGCAAACTCTTCACCGCCAATCCGCCCGAACAGGTCGCCCCGGCGTAATGAGGCACGACCGCATTCGGCGATCCGTTGCAGCACGTTGTCGCCTTCGGGGTGGCCGTAGGTGTCGTTGATCACTTTGAAGTCATCGATGTCCAGCAGCAGGAACGCCATTTGCGCGCCTTGCAGGCGGGCTTGTTCAAATTCCCGGTGGGCGCATTCGAAGAAGTGCCGGCGATTGCTGCTCTGGGTCAGCACGTCGGTGGTGGCCAGGCGTTGCAGCTCGGTTTCCATTTGCTTCTTGTCGGTGATGTCTTCGGCGATGCCGACGATGATCACCGGTTGCCCCGGTTCGTCCTGACGGTTGATGAAGCACTTGTCGCTGATCCAGCGTACCTGGCCGTCGGCGGCGATGATCCGGTATTCGCGGTCTTCCACAGCGCCTTTGTGCAGCACTTCGGCGAGGCTGCGTTCGGCGTATTCCAGATCGTCCGGGTAGATGCTGTCGCGCCACTGGTTGTAGTCGGCCAACAGCAGGGCGGCGGAGCGGCCGAAGATCCGCTCGTAAGCAGGGCTGACGTAAAGCACCTGCCGGGTTTCCCAGTTGAAGGCCCAAAGCACGGCATTGACGCTGACCAGCAGCGAGCTGAACAGCTGCTCGCGTTCGCTCAGGCGGGCGACTTCGCCCTGGGCATGCATCAATGCCATCAGGGTTTGCGCGGCCTCGGGCCACTGGGGAGGGGATGATTGATTTTGATTGTTGTTGACCATCGACACGAATCTCAAAGGGCGTGTCGATCTATCGACAACGGCCACGGGAAAACCCGCCGGGGGTGGCGAAGTGTCTTTGAGATAGGGGATCGAGGGTGAAGTTCCGAAGGGTGCGCCCGGGAACCGGGCGCACCGATCAACGGCACTCAGGCGGCGACAGGGCGCAGCGAGTAGGTTTTCAACTGGTTGGCGAATTCACGCAGGGACTGGATGCCGCTGGCCTCGGCCTCGTGGACCCATTCCTTGATGGCGGCGAGCATGTCGTGGCCATTCGCGCTGGTCTTGACCCAGATCTGCTGCAGGGCCAGGCGTTTCTCGTAGATTACCTTCAGCGCCTGGCTGTGCTCGAGCATGTTCTGGATGCGCGCGTGGTGGCGATCTTCCAGCAGACTGGTTTCCCGCGAGAGCAGGCGTTTGGCCCGGTGGAACTGGTGGCGTACCGAATGATCGACCTTGGCCAGTTCCTGCTTGACCAGCGGGCCGATCACCAGCTTGCGGTACTGGGCCATGATCTGGAAGCGGTTGTTGAGGATCGCCATGGCGGTGTCCATGTCCAGGCTGCCCTTGCCTTCGACGCGGTGGGCGATCGGGGCGACACGCTGGACCTTGGCCAGACGCAGGAAGCTGAAGATCTGGATCCACGCCCAGCCGAGGTCGAACTCCCACTTCTTGACCGACAGCTTGGCCGAGTTGGGGTAGGTGTGATGGTTGTTGTGCAGTTCTTCGCCGCCGATCAGGATGCCCCATGGCACCAGATTGGTCGCCGCGTCGCGGCATTCGAAGTTGCGGTAGCCGACGGCATGCCCGAGGCCGTTGACCACACCGGCCGCCCAGACCGGGATCCACATCATCTGGATCGCCCAGATGGTGATGCCGATGGTGCCGAACAGCAGCAGATCGACGACCGCCATGATCGCCACGCCCAGCAACCGGTAGCGGCTGTAAAGGTTGCGCTCGATCCAGTCTTCGGGGCAGTTCTTGCCGTAGATGCGCAGGGTTTCCGGGTTCTGTGCTTCTTCGCGGTACAGCTCTGCGCCTTTGCGCAGGACGGTGGACAGACCCTTGACGACCGGACTGTGCGGGTCGTCTTCGGTTTCGCATTTGGCGTGGTGTTTGCGGTGGATGGCAGTCCACTCGCGGGTGTTCTGCGCCGTGGTCAGCCACAGCCAGAAACGGAAGAAATGCTTCAGGCCGGCATTCAGCTCCAGGGAGCGATGGGCCGAGTAGCGGTGCAAGTAGACCGTGACGGCAACGATCGTCACGTGGGTCATCACCAGGGTGACGGCGACCAGCGACCAGGCCGACAAGCCAAGAAAACCTTCGTACCACATAGGCTATAGGGCCCTCGATAAAGAAAAAACAGCCGTTGCATTATCACCAAGCACACAGATAAAACCAGTCGCCCTTTCAGATAAGAGATGGCTGGATGTTTCTTGACCTATAATCCCGACATTTTTGTAGGGACATGGACGGCCGAATGTCTGCCACATACCGCGATGCTTTGCGTGCAGCGCTGCTTTACCTGGTCCTTGCCGTGGTCTGGCTGCAAGGCACTGGTTATTTATTGAACAGTTTCTTCGATAGCTCTGACGAGTTGCTGCGCTGGCAACTGATCAACGGCTACCTGTTCGTAGCGCTCAGCGCCGGGTTGATCTTCCTGGCCCGGGCGCGGTTGTTTGAGTGCCTGGGGATCGGTGCCCGCTTGCGTGAGCGCCAGGCGGATCGCGAACGCCTGCGTCAGGCCGCTGCGGTATTCGATTGCACCCGCGAAGGCGTGCTGGTCACGGACCGGCAGGGGCTGATCGTGCACGTCAATCGCGCGTTCATGGAAATCACCGGTTATCAGCGTGACGAAGTGATAGGTCAGCAGCCCAGCCTGTTCAAGTCCGGGCACCATCCGCCGGGGTTCTATCAGGCGATGTTCGCTTCTTTACAGGCGCGGGACGAATGGAGCGGCGAGATCTGGAACCGGCGCAAGAGTGGTGAAATCTACCCGCAATGGCAGACGATCCGGGTCATTCGTGACGATGACAACCGGCTCAGCCATTACGTCGCGGTGTTTTCCGACATCAGCGCAATCAAGGATTCCGAACACGAACTCAAGCACCTGGCCCACCACGATCCGCTGACCGACCTGCCCAACCGTCTGCTGTTCAGCGACCGCGCCGAACAGGCGCTGGCATCGGCGCAGACCCACAAGCGCGGCTGCGCGCTGCTGATGATCGATCTGGACCATTTCAAACTGATCAACGACAGCCTTGGCCACACTATCGGTGACCGTTTGCTCAAGGCGGTCGCCGCGCGTTTGCAGGCGTTGTTCGGGCCGGGCATCACCCTGGCGCGGCTGGGCGGCGATGAGTTCGCGGTCCTGCTGGAAAGTTGTCCACAACCGGCGCAGGCGGCAGCATTGGCTCAGCGCATTCTCGATGCGCTTAAAGAGCCGTTCTGCCTCGACGGCCATGAACTGTTCATCAACGCCAGCCTCGGCATCAGTCTGTTTCCCAGCGATGCGCTGAGCGCCGAACAACTGTTGCGCAACGCCGATGCGGCGCTGTTCAAGGCCAAAAGCAGCGGTCGCAACGGTTACGCGCTGTACACCGAAGAGCTTACGGCCCACGCCCAGCAGCGGGTCGAAATCGCCTTCGAATTACGTCGCGCGCTGGAGCAGCAGGAACTGCGGGTCTACTACCAACCGGTGCACGACCTGCAAACCAGTCGCCTGATCGGCGTCGAGGCGCTGGTGCGCTGGGAGCATCCGCAGCGAGGCCTGGTGTCGCCGGCGGAGTTCATCCCGATTGCCGAGCGCACCGGGCTGATCTCGGAAATCGACGCCTGGGTCATGCAGCAGGCCTGTCGGCAGATGTGCCAATGGCAGCAAGCCGGGGTGGTGCTGTCGTTTGTCGCGGTCAACGTGTCCTCGCGGTTGTTTGCCCGCCGCGAGTTGTATCAGCAGGTGGCGCAGGTGCTGCACGACACCGGCCTGGATCCGGCCTATCTGGAACTGGAGGTCACCGAAAGCGCGGTGATGGACGATCCGGAAGTCGCGCTGGAACAAATGCATCGTCTGCGCGAGCTGGGGATACGTCTGGCCATCGATGACTTCGGCACCGGGTATTCGTCGCTGCTGCGGCTCAAACGCCTGCCGGTGCAGAAGCTCAAGATCGACCAGGGTTTTGTTGCCGGACTGCCGTGGGACGAGGACGATGCGGCGATTGTCCGGGTGATCATCGCCCTGGCGCGCAGCATGGGCATGCAGGTGCATGCCGAGGGCATCGAGCAGGTGGAACAGGCGGCGTTCCTGCTGGGCCAGGCCTGTGATCTGGGGCAAGGCTACTGGTTTGGGCGGCCGGTTCCGGAAGCGCAAATCGACTGGAACCGGGCGCCCTTGATCGGTTGATGGCCGCGTAGGGCGGGTTTGTCAGTGAGCAAATCCGCCGCAAACCCTTGCTGCATCACATAATGTTTTCCAGTTATATAAACATTCTTAAATAGTCTTTTTAAGAATATCCGCGCCTCTCTTATATTGCTCCCACGCCGAACGCAGTGCCGCCCACTGCCAGGCATATCCCATACAAAGGAGCAGCACCATGAGCGCATCCCTGCGTAGCGTTGACGGTCAGGACGAAAGCACCATCTTGCGCGAAATCCAGAGCGCCTTGCGCGACCTGCGTTTCGGCGCGGTGGAAATCACTGTGCATAACGCCCAAGTGGTCCAGATCGAACGCAAAGAGAAATTCCGTCTGCAGCAACCGGGTAACAAACCGGCCTGATTCGTAGTCTGCGGCAGCTCCTGCGGGGAGCTGTTGGCAGAAGCTGCCACAGGCTGCGGTCGTTGAACGAGCAACCCGATTCCAGCAATCCATAAGAAAAAGCCACCACCAAGAATTCCAGGAGCTTTCACCATGTCGTCGATTCGCCGTTACGCTTTGGCCGCCCTGACCAGTGCTGTGTTTGCCGGTTCCGCGGTTGCCAAGGATTACGAACTGCTCAACGTGTCGTATGACCCGACGCGCGAGCTGTATCAGGATTACAACGCCGAGTTCGTGAAGTACTGGCAGTCGGAGCACGCCGGCGACACCGTGAAGATCCAGCAATCCCACGGCGGTTCGGGCAAGCAGGGCCGCGCGGTGATCGACGGTCTGCGCGCCGACGTCGTGACCCTGGCCCTGGCCGGCGACATCGACGAAATTGCCAAACTCGGCAAGACCCTGCCGGCCGACTGGCAGAAGCGTCTGCCGGACGCCAGCACTCCTTACACCTCGACCATCGTGTTCCTGGTGCGCAAGGGCAACCCGAAAGGCATCAAGGACTGGGGCGATCTGATCAAGAATGACGTCTCGGTGATCACCCCGAACCCGAAAACCTCCGGCGGTGCGCGCTGGAACTTCCTCGCCGCGTGGGCCTACGGCCTGAAAGCCAATGGCGGCAACGAAGCCAAAGCCAAGGAATACGTACAAACCCTGTTCAAACATGTACCGGTTCTGGACACCGGCGCCCGTGGCTCGACCATCACCTTCGTCAACAACGGTCAGGGTGACGTGTTGCTGGCCTGGGAAAACGAAGCCTTCCTGGCGCTGAAAGAAGACGGCGGCAAAGACAAGTTCGACATCGTCGTGCCTTCGCTGTCGATCCTTGCCGAACCACCGGTGGCCGTGGTCGACAAGAACGCCGAGAAGAAGGGCAACGAGCAGATCGCCGAAGCCTACCTCAAGCACCTGTACAGCCCGGCCGGCCAGGAAATCGCAGCGAAGAATTTCTACCGTCCGCGTGACAAGGACGTGGCGGCGAAGTACGCCCAGCAATTCCCTAAACTGGAGCTGGTGACCATCGACAAGGACTTCGGCGGCTGGAAAACCGCGCAGCCGAAATTCTTCAACGACGGAGGCGTGTTCGACCAGATCTATCAGGCGCAGTAATCTGAAATAGGTCATAAACGAGCCCCGATTTAACCGTCGGGGCTTTGCGCGTTCTCAAACCAAGGACTTTTATGTCGCGTCGTATCTCCCCCGTCATACCCGGCTTCGGGCTGACGCTGGGCTACACCTTGGTGTACCTCAGCCTGATTGTGCTTATCCCGCTGGCGGCGATGTTCGTCCACGCCGCCCAACTCACCTGGGATCAGTTCTGGACGATCATCTCCGCGCCCCGCGTGCTCGCAGCACTGAAGCTGAGCTTCGGCACTGCGCTGTGCGCCGCGATCATCAACGGCATCATCGGCACGTTGCTGGCCTGGGTGCTGGTGCGCTACACGTTCCCGGGGCGCAAGGTGATCGACGCGATGATCGATCTGCCGTTCGCCTTGCCGACCGCCGTGGCCGGTATTGCCCTGACGGCGCTGTATACGCCGACCGGGCTGGTCGGGCAGTTCGCCGCCGACCTCGGTTTCAAGATCGCCTACACCCCGCTCGGGATCACCCTGGCACTGACCTTCGTGACCCTGCCGTTCGTGGTGCGCACGGTGCAGCCGGTGCTGGCCGACATCCCGCGTGAAGTCGAAGAAGCGGCGGCATGCCTGGGTGCCAAACCGTTGCAGGTGTTCCGTCACATTCTGCTGCCGGCGCTGTTGCCGGCCTGGCTGACCGGTTTTGCCCTGGCGTTTGCCCGGGGCGTTGGCGAGTACGGTTCGGTGATTTTCATCGCCGGCAACATGCCGATGAAAACCGAGATCCTGCCGCTGCTGATCATGGTCAAGCTCGACCAGTACGATTACACCGGCGCTACCTCCATCGGCGTGTTGATGCTGGTGGTTTCCTTCGTCCTGTTGCTGCTGATCAACTTGCTGCAGCGGCGCATCGAAACCCCATAAGGAGGCGCGAACCATGTCCCAATCGTCTATTGCGGCCGCGTCCTCGGCCAACGCCGCCCGCCGTGGCAGCGCCACTTCGCGGCGGATCCTGATCGGCCTCGGCTGGTTGATTTTCTTCCTGTTTCTGCTGCTGCCGCTGTTCATCGTGGTGTCGCAGGGATTGAAGAACGGCCTCGGCGCATTCTTCACTGCGATCTTTGAACCGGATGCCTTGTCGGCGCTGAAACTCACCGTGATTGCGGTGCTGGTGTCGGTGCCGCTGAACCTGGTGTTCGGTGTCAGCGCCGCGTGGTGCGTGAGCAAATACTCGTTCCGCGGCAAGAGCATGCTGGTGACGCTGATCGACCTGCCGTTTTCGGTATCGCCGGTGATCGCCGGTCTGGTCTACGTGTTGATGTTCGGCGCCCAGGGCCTGTTCGGGCCGTGGCTACAGGATCACGACATCCAGATCGTCTTCGCCCTGCCGGGCATCGTGCTGGCGACGATCTTCGTCACCGTGCCATTTGTGGCCCGTGAGCTGATCCCGCTGATGCAGGAACAAGGCACTCAGGAAGAGGAAGCCGCGCGCCTGCTCGGCGCCAATGGCTGGCAGATGTTCTGGCACGTGACCGTCCCCAACATCAAATGGGGTCTGATCTATGGCGTGGTGCTGTGTACCGCGCGGGCCATGGGTGAGTTCGGTGCGGTGTCGGTGGTCTCCGGGCACATTCGCGGGGTGACCAACACCTTGCCGCTGCACGTCGAGATCCTCTACAACGAATACAACCACGTGGCCGCGTTCGCCGTGGCGAGCCTGTTGCTGATCCTGGCGCTCTTCATCCTGCTGCTCAAGCAGTGGAGCGAAAACCGTATCAACCGCCTGCGCGCCAGCGCCGCGGAGGAATAATTCATGTCGATCGAAGTGCGTAACGTCAGCAAGAATTTCAATGCGTTCAAGGCGCTGGACAACATCAGCCTGGACATCCACAGCGGTGAACTGGTGGCATTGCTCGGCCCGTCCGGGTGCGGCAAGACCACCCTGCTGCGCATCATTGCCGGCCTGGAAACCCCGGATAACGGCAACATCGTGTTCCACGGCGAAGACGTGTCCGGCCACGACGTGCGGGATCGCAACGTCGGTTTCGTGTTCCAGCACTACGCGCTGTTCCGCCACATGACGGTGTTCGACAACGTCGCGTTCGGCCTGCGCATGAAGCCGAAAAACCAGCGCCCGACTGAAAGCCAGATCGCGACCAAGGTTCACGAGCTGCTGAACATGGTGCAACTGGACTGGCTGTCGGATCGTTATCCGGAGCAACTGTCCGGCGGCCAGCGTCAGCGGATCGCCCTGGCCCGCGCTTTGGCGGTAGAGCCGAAAGTGCTGCTGCTCGACGAGCCGTTCGGCGCCCTCGACGCCAAGGTGCGTAAGGAGCTGCGCCGCTGGCTGGCGCGCCTGCACGAAGACATCAACCTGACCTCGGTGTTCGTGACCCACGACCAGGAAGAGGCGATGGAAGTGGCCGATCGCATCGTGGTGATGAACAAGGGTGTGATCGAGCAGATCGGCTCACCGGGCGACGTCTACGAAAATCCGGCCAGCGATTTCGTCTATCACTTCCTCGGCGATTCGAACCGCCTGCATCTGGGCGATGACAATCACGTGCTGTTCCGCCCGCACGAAGTGTCGCTGTCGCGGCATGAGCTGGAGGATCACCACGCCGCTGAAGTACGTGACATCCGACCGTTGGGCGCGACCACGCGGGTGACGTTGAAGGTAGAGGGGCAGACTGATCTGATCGAGGCGGAAGTGGTGAAAGACCACGACAGCCTGACCGGGTTGGCGAAGGGTGAGACGTTGTTCTTCAAGCCGAAGGTCTGGCAGAAAGTCGCCAACGTTTGATCTCGCTCGTTCCCACGCTCAGCGTGGGAACGCCGCTATGGACGCTCCCCGTCCACTGTGACGCAGAGCGTCACGGAATGCATTCCCACGCAGAGCGTGGGAACGAGCGAATCAGCCTGTGGTTCAGACAGTCGCGCGATTTGGATTGACCCGCACCACACCCGCCCGCGCCTCGATCTGCTCTTTCAGCTCCTGGCGCATCCCGAGCAGGAACGCCAGTTCGGCCACCACAAACAGCGGCCCGACAATCAACCCGCTCAAGTCATCCACAAACGCCGGTTTGCGCCCTTCATAGTGGTGCCCGACAAACTGGATCACCCAGCCGATCACAAACATCGCAAGACCGCTGCTGAGCCAGACCATGGTGCTCAGCTGCGCCAATACATGCCCGGCCCAGACCGACAACCCCATCAACACGGTCATCAACACCCCGAGCTTCAGCTCCAGGCGCAGGTAAAACCACGCCGACGCAAGGGCGGCAATCACCGCCGGGGAAATCCACAATCCACCCACCGACCATTCCGGCCGCGACAACAGCACGGCCACCGCCACCACAATCAGCGGAATCCCGATAAAGTGGCTGGCGATGTTGCGCGGGTCACGGTGGTAAGCGGCGTATTGACTCAAATGATCGACGAGGCTTTTCATTGTTGTTCCTCCTGTAGGGTGATCGAATCATGCCCCGGGTTCACGGCTCGCTCTGTCAGGCAGGCGACAATCTTTAGGAGAACGCATGGATAAGGTCTGGCGCGAGCGCCTCCTGACCGGGCAATGGTTCAGTCATCTGCCTTCGTCCTTTCAGGATAGTCTGCTGGCGGCGGCCAGGGAGCGGCGGCTGTCGGCGGGGCAGAGGTTGTTTCAGCGCGGTGATGCGCCGTGCGGGTTGTACGCGGTGCTCGATGGTGCGGTGCGTATCGGCGCGGTCAGCGAGCAGGGCAAGGAGGCGTTGCTGAGCCTGGTGGAAGCGCCGCACTGGTTCGGCGAAATCTGCCTGTTCGACAGCCAGCCCCGCACCCACGATGCCTACGCGGTCGGGCCTTGCACCTTGCTGAACATTCCCCAGGCCACGCTGCTGAAAATGCTCGACGAGCAACCCGTCTACTGGCGGCATCTCGCTCTGTTGATGAGCCACAAACTGCGCCTGACCTTCATCAATCTCGAACAGCTGAGCCTGCTGCCGGCCCCGGCGCGTCTGGCTCATCGCTTGCTGATGATCGCCGAAGGCTACGGCGAACTCGATCCGCCACGCCGCGTGCTGCAACTGCCCCAGGAACAGCTGGCGTCGATGCTGTCGCTGTCGCGGCAGACCACCAACCAGATCCTCAAGGAGTTGCAGGGGCAGGGGATTATCGGACTGAGTTATGGCGAGATCGAAATCCTCGACGCTGTGCGATTGCGCGCGCTCGCCACACTTTAGTGCTCAACACTGTCCCTGTGGGAGCGGGCTTGCCCGCGATTGAGGTCGGTCAGTTGTCTTCTATGTTGACTGACACGACGCCATCGCGGGCAAGCCCGCTCCCACAGGGGAATTGTACGTGGCCTACGAACCGCGATAGGTAGAGAAACCATACGGGCTGAGCAGCAACGGAATGTGATAGTGCTGATCCGTCTGCTTCACTTTAAAGATCACCGGAATCTCCGGAAAAAACGTCTCGTGCTTGGTCTTCTCGAAGTACTCGCCGGTCTTGAATACCACCCGATATTCACCCGCCTCGAACGGTTTGTTCGCCGGGAACAGGTCGGCGATCCGCCCCTGTTCATTGGTGGTGCCTTGCGCCAGCGGCTGCCAGTCCTGGCCGACATGGCGCTCCAGGGTCACGTTGATGCCCGGCGACGGCAGGCCGTTTTCCAGATTGAGTACGTGTACGCTCAGCGGGTTGCCGGCGGCCAGCGCCAGGCTCGAAAAAGCGCTCAGGCCAAGCGCGGTGAAAGTCATGCGCAGTGGGGTCATGGTGATGCTCCTGGGTTCAAGTACGGATGATGGACAGGCCGACGATTTCTGCGGCCTTGGTTGCGCAGCTTTCGTCCTGTTCACCGCCACCGGAACCGGCCACGCCCATGGCGCCGACCAGTTCTTTCCCGGCAAACAAAGGGAGGCCACCGCCGAGCAACAGCAACTCGTCCAGCGTGTTGAGGTTGGCGGTTTCCGGGTTGTTGCGGGCGCGCTCGGCGAACAATCGAGTCGGGGTTTTCGTCGATAGCGCGGTGTAGGCCTTGCGTTGGCTGGCGGCGGTGTTGTGCGGGCCGATACCGTCGCCACGCAAGGTCACCAGCAGATTGCCGCCACGGTCGAGCACCGACACCGTGGCGGTGCAGTTTTCCAGCGCCGCGTCGGCCAGCAGCCGCGCGGTTTTCAGATCGAGATCGGCGTGACGGGGCAGGTCGGGCGCAGCAAACGCAGCGCTGCTGAGGCCGATTGTCAGGCTGGCAATCAAGTATTTGACGGTCATGGGCAGGCTCCAAAAGCGAAGGCCATCACCTTATCCGCCGGTCCCCGTCGAAACCTCGTCAGTCGGATTACAAGTTTGTAATGGGCAATGTCGCCGAAGGGGCCTAGCCTGTGACTCTGATCAATCGAGGTGTGCCATGCGTTTGCTGGTCGTAGAAGATGAAGCCAAAACCGCGAACTTCATTGCCAAAGGGCTGGGAGAGTCGGGTTTTGCCGTGGACGTGGCGCTGAATGGCCTCGACGGTCGCTACTTTATTGAGCAGCAGGAATATGACCTGATCATCCTCGACGTGATGCTGCCGGGTCTGAACGGCTGGCAATTGCTGCAACTGATCCGTCAGCGCGGAGCCACGCCGGTGTTGTTCCTGACGGCGAAGGATGCCATCGAAGACCGCGTGCGCGGCCTCGAACTGGGGGCCGATGACTATTTGCTCAAGCCGTTCGCCTTCGCTGAATTGCTGGCGCGGGTGCGCACGTTGTTACGACGCGGGCCGATGCGCGAAGCCGAGTCGTACAGCATCGCCGATCTGGAAATCGACGTGCTGCGCCGCCGGGTCAGCCGGGGCGGCCAGCGCATCGCCCTGACCAACAAGGAATTCGCCCTGCTGCATCTGCTCGCCAGCCGCCAGGGTGAAGTGCTGTCGCGAACGCTGATCGCTTCGCAGGTGTGGAACCTGAATTTCGACAGCGACACCAACATGGTCGAAGTCGCGGTGCGCCGCTTGCGTTCGAAAGTCGATGATCCGTACATGCCCAAACTGATCCACACCGTGCGCGGGGTCGGCTATCAACTCGAAGCGCCCGACGATGCGCGCTAGATCCATTGCCTGGCGCCTGGCTCTGGCGTTCGCTGCCGTCTGCGCGCTGGTACTCAGCGCGATTGGCGTGTTCCTGTATCGCTCGCTGGCCTCTGAGCTCGCCTGGCGCGACGACATGGCGTTGCTCGGTCGCCTGGAACAGGTGCGCGCGCTGCTCGCCGACAGTGACAGCCTCGACGCCTTGCAGGCACGGCCACGGTTGTACCAGAACATGCTCGGCAACCTCGACAGTCTGCTGCTGGTGCAACGCGCGGACGGCTCGAACGTAATCACGATCAATCCTCGCCAACGTGCACTGCCTGCGGTGCAGGCCATCCCCCGGGATCAACCGCCGCAACGCAGCGATGTGCTGACCTGGCAGGCGGCGGACGGTGTCGAGCTGGCCCTGTTGTCAGGTCAGGCCCAAGGGCCGAACGGCGAAGCGCTGACCGTGATTGCCGGCAAGGTGCTGAGCGAGCGCGAACAGATGCTCGGCAGCTATCGCCTGCGCTTGTATCTGGCCGTCGGCCTCGGAGCGTTGCTCGCCTTCACGCTGGGCCTGTTGCTGTTGCGCCGTGGTTTGCGGCCTCTGCGCAAGCTGAGTGAAGCACTGCGCGGCATCGACCTGCGCAGCCTCGACCAACGCGTTCCCACTGACGGCACGCCAGCGGAATTGCTGGAGCCGGTACACGCGCTGAACGGCATGCTGGTGCGGCTGGACGACGGCTTCCAGCGCCTCTCACAGTTTTCCGCCGACCTCGCCCACGAAATTCGCACGCCCCTGCACACCCTGCTCGCCAGCAATGGTCAGGCACTGAATCACCCGCGCAGCAGCACCGAGTATCAGGAAGTGCTGGCGTCGAACATGGAAGAATTCGAACGGCTCAAGCGCATGGCCGAGAACCTGATGTTTCTCGCCCGCGCCGAGCAAGCTGAGCGAGCGCTCGATCTGCGCACGCTGGAACTGCACGAAATCGGCGATGAGTTGTGCGACTACTTCGAAGCCCTGGCCGATGACCGGGGAATTCGCCTGGCAAACACGTTCAGTGGAAAGTTGCTGGCGGATCAGCAACTGCTGCAACGCGCGTTGGGCAACCTGTTGGCCAACGCCGTACGCCATGCTGATGCC
Source organism: Pseudomonas sp. R15(2017) (assembly GCF_002112685.1). Classification (NCBI taxonomy): domain Bacteria; kingdom Pseudomonadati; phylum Pseudomonadota; class Gammaproteobacteria; order Pseudomonadales; family Pseudomonadaceae; genus Pseudomonas; species Pseudomonas sp. R15(2017). The sequence goes on along the minus strand of NZ_NEII01000004.1, from coordinate 353,556 downwards.
GGCTCGGTCATCAGCCTGTGCCGGCTCGATGAACCAGGCATGTGCTGGCTGCAAGTCCATAACCTCGGCCCGGTCATCGCGGATGAGCATCTGGGCAAACTGTTCGACCGCTTCTACCGCGTCGACCCATCCCGTGCGGAGCCGGGAGATTCCGGCGGCTTGGGACTGGCGATCGTGCAGTCGATCATGCAGTTGCATGGGGGGCGGGTGCGGGTCAGCAGTGGTGCAACGGGTACGGTTTTTGAGCTTGGATTTGTAACCCGTCGCTAATCGACCCGCACATGCCGTTTTATATGAGCTAGACTTGCCCTGAGTTTGCATCGAATACGATGCATATAATTTCAATTACGCTTTATTGCACTGCATATAATGCACTGGTGTGTCATGGAACAGTTGGGCGAACTGATCAGAACTCTGCGCAAAGCGCAAAAACTCTCGCAGCAAGCGTTGGCGCAACGTTACGGCATGAGCCGCGCCACCATTTCGGGTATCGAAAACAATACGATTTCTGAAATTGGTCTGCGCAAAGTCGAGGCGATCCTCAACGGCTTTGGCTACGAGCTGACAGCGATTCCCGTGAGAGCACAACGTCCGACACTCGACGCGTTGCAGAAGGCCAATTTCCATGACTGAGCCGACAGATCGCTTGCACATCACCGTCGCTGATAGCCCGGTTGGAACGCTCGGTCGAGGGCAGCCGGGCATGGACAGTGTGTTCAGTTATCGCGAGGACGCCATCGACGAGAATGCAGTGTCGCTGACAATGCCGACCCGGCTGGAGAGCTACGGCTGGGAGCGGGGCATTCATCCCGTCTTCGAAATGAATCTGCCGGAAGGCGCGCTGCGCGATGAGCTGGTTCGACGCTTCAGTAAGGCCGTGCGCGGTTTTGATGATTTCGCCTTGCTCGCAATCGTCGGACCGCATCAGTTGGGACGGCTGGCGATTACCAGTGAGTCGGCAACCGAACGTCAGCCCGAAACATCACTGGCCGAGCTTCTGGTGCACGACGGTGCCCAGGGACTGTTCGATGATTTGCTACAGAAGTACGGCCAATACTCCGGTGTTTCAGGTGTGCAGCCCAAAGTTCTGGTGCGCGACAGTGCGGCAGCAGTTGATCGCCTGACTCACCGAGGCTCCACACATCTGGTCAAAGCCTTCCGTCCCGAAGAATTTCCCGAGCTGGCGACCAACGAGTACTTCTGTATGCGCGCCGCAGCGCTTAGCGGACTTGAAGTGCCAAAGTTTGAATTGAGTGAGCAGGGCAGGTTTTTGGTGGTCGAGCGTTTTGACCTGATTGAGCACGGCTATCTGGGTTTCGAGGACTTTTGCGTACTCAACGGCTGGCCTTCCAGAGCCAAATACGATGGCTCTTACGAAGGCGCTGCCCGACAGATCAAAGCCTTTGTTTCCCCTGCGCTATTGAGTCAGGCGCGGGAAGCTTTTTTCAAGATCGTGGCGCTGTCGGCGGGACTGAAAAACGGCGATGCGCATCTGAAGAACTTCGGTGTGCTGTATGACCATTGCGGCGCGCAGGCCTCGATCCGGCTGGCCCCGGCTTACGACATCATCACCACATCGGTTTACATCAGGAACGACAGCCTGGCCTTGCTGTTGGGCGGGTCGAAGGCATGGCCCAAGCACAAGGCGCTCATCCGCTTCGGTCGTACGGCATGCAATCTCACTGAAGGTCGCTGCAATGAACTACTGCAACAGGTTGTTCATGGCATGCAGACGGCGATGGCGGAAATGCTTGAGCATTGCCGAACCCATCAGTCGTTCGCCGAGGTAGGTACGGCAATGATCGAGCAGTGGGAATCCGGGATTGAGCGCAGTCTGACCAAGGGTTGAGCGACCCATTTGCGCTCAGCGCAACTGATCCCGAAACTGCCCCGGCGTCATCCCGGTCCAGCGTTTGAACGCGCGACTGAAACTGCTGGTGTCGGCAAATCCCAACAGATAACTGACCTCGCTCAGCGAGCATTGCGGATCGCGCAGGTGCAGCAGCGCGAGGTTTTCGCGGCTTTCATTCAGCAGGGTGTCGAAGCGGCAACCCTCGTCCGCCAGATGCCGTTGCAGGCTGCGCAGGCTCAAGTGCAGGGCCTGGGCGATGCGTTCGGCGCTGGGTTCGCCTTCGGGCAGTTGTTCTTCGATGGCGTCGCGCACCTTGCGCTCCCAGGTAAGCGGTTGGAGCTGGGCGAGGGTGCGTTTGAGCACCGCTTCGTTGTGCTCGGCCAGTTCCGGGTTGGCGTCGTCGAGGTGGCTGTCAAAGTCGGTGAGGGCGAATTCGATGCGGTCTTCTTCGGCGCAAAAGTGCACCGGCGAGCGGAACACCTTGTGCCATTGATGCGCATCGGCCGGTTCCGGGCGGCGCAGGTACACCGCCAGTGGCGCGTAGTCGCGGCCCAGGCGATTGCGGCAAGTGCGCACGTAAATCGCGGCGAAGGCGTCGATGGCTTCGAAGGCGGGTGCCGGGTTTTCGGCCGGGATCTTCAGGCGAAATCGATAGCGGTCCTCGGTGCGGGTCAGCTCCAGTTCCAGCGCGTCGCTGACCACCTGGTGATAACGCACGATCCGCTCGAACACTTCCCGCAGGCTGCCGCTGGCCACCAATGCGTAGCCCAGCGCGTGAAAGGTCGTGGGGCTGACGAAGCGCGACACCCGCAAACCGATCGCCGGATCACCGCTGACCTGCACCGCGATTTCCCACAGACGTGTGGTCGCGGACAACGGATAGCGGGCATTCGGGTCGTCCATCAATTGCGGATCGAGCCCGGCCTGCTGACACAGGGCAGTGCTGTCCAGCCCCAGCGCGTCGAGTTGCTTGCGCAGGGCACGGGTCCAGCTGGCGAGAGAAGTCGGTTCCTTCATGCTGATTGGCGCTTCCGGTCAACAGGTTGGCGTTCTCGGCTACCGCGTTTGGAGTCCGCGCGAGGCAGGATACGAACATCTATAACCAGAGGATGGAAGCATGGACCGTACTTCTGCAAGTCCCCAGCGACACAATGCTGCCCAGCGATCAGCGCATATTCGCGAAGTGGTGCTTGCCAAAGGCGTCGAGCTGCGCGAGCGCTACCCGATTCTCAACCATCAGGACGCCCTCGGCGCGGGGATTCTGGCGTTTGCCCTGGCCGGGATGATCGGTTCGGCGGCGCTCTATATCACCGGGCACATGGCGTGGTGGGCGTGCCTGTTGCTCAACGCGTTTTTCGCCTCGCTGACCCATGAGCTCGAACACGACCTGATCCACAGCATGTATTTCCGCAAACAGCGGGTGCCGCACAACCTGATGATGGGCCTGGTGTGGCTGGCACGGCCGAGCACGATCAACCCGTGGATCCGCCGCCATTTGCACCTCAATCATCACAAGGTGTCCGGCACTGAAACCGATATGGAAGAACGGGCAATCACCAACGGCGAACCGTGGGGTTTCGCGCGGTTGCTGATGGTCGGCGACAACGTGATGTCAGCGTTCATCCGCATGCTCCGGGCCAGGACCTGGACGCACAAGTTCAGCATCATCAAGCGCACGCTGAAGGTCTACGCGCCGCTGGCGCTGGTGCATTGGGGGGCGTGGTATGTGTTTCTCGGGTTCCATGGGGCCAATGGCATCGCCTACCTGATGGGTTCGCCGATCGAATGGTCGGCGACCACGTTGTCGGTGATGCAAGTGATCGATATCGCCGCCGTGGTGATCATTGGCCCGAACGTGTTACGCACGTTTTGCCTGCACTTCATCAGTTCGAACATGCATTACTACGGGGATGTCGAGCCGGGCAATGTGCTTCAGCAATGTCAGGTGCTGAATCCTTGGTGGCTGTGGCCGTTGCAGGCGTTCTGCTTCAACTTCGGCAGCAGTCACGGGATTCATCATTTTGTGGTGAAGGAGCCGTTTTACATCCGCCAGCTGACGGTGCCGGTGGCGCACAAGGTGATGCGGGAGATGGGGGTTCGGTTCAACGATTTCGGGACGTTCGGGCGGGCGAACAGGTTTGTTCGCAAGGAGAATGAAGGGTTGGCGGGTAAGGCGATCGAGGTGAACTGACTTTGTGTTTTCGGCTGGAGATCCAGCCCTCACCCTAACCCTCTCCCGGGGGGAGAGGGGACTGATTGGGGGATATTCGGGAGATACACCGACTTGAAAGTGCTTTACCGAATCCACAATCAACTCGGTTTCTCAGGTCGATGTATAGCGAAAGACACCTCGGTCAGCTCCCTCTCCCTCCGGGCGGTCCGACGTTTCGGGAGGGCTGGGCGGGCGGCGTTCCGATGAGGGGGCTTTTGAGCTTGCCCTCAATCCGGCTGAAACGGCGACTCACTGAGAATCACCCCGGTCTCCTCCACATACCGCTGCCAATGCTCGATCAGCGCTTCAAGCTTCTGCGGCTGACTCGACGCCAGGTCATGAATCTCCCCCGGATCACTCCCCAGGTCGTAAAGTTGCCAGGTTGCCGGCCCCACCGGGCCGGGGATCCACACCGCCTTCCACTGCCCCTGCCGAATCGCCCGGCGCCCGAACAGTTCCCAACCGGTAACGGTGTGTTCGTCATGCACCTGCGCCGTCTCGCCGGACAGGAAACCCAGCCACGATTTACCACGCAACGGCGCCACCGGTTTGCCGTGCCACTGCTTGCCGGGATGGCGCACGCCGGCCAGATCGAGAATGGTTGGTGTGATGTCCATCACCGTGCCGAAACCATGGCTGATCTGCCCCTTCAGCGGCAGCTGCGGATAATGCAGCAGCGCCGGAACGCGAATTCCGCCCTCGGTGGTGAACGCCTTGAACAGGCGTGACGGCGCGGTCGCTACCTGCGCCCAGTTCGGCCCGTACCAGACGTAGGAATTGGCGCGGCCGATGTTGTCGAGGCTGTTGTCGTAGTGCTGGCTCAGGTAGGTCACCAGCTCCGGACCGAATTTCGGGAAGGCTTCCAGCAGCGCGCCTTCGGCACCGTTGTCGGACATGAACAGGATGAAGGTGTTGTCGAGCTGGCCCTGCTGGCGCAGGTAATCGACGACGCGCCCGATGTTCCAGTCCATACGCTCGACCATCGCCGCGTAGACCTCCATCGCCCGGGCGGAAATGCGTTTTTGTTCATCGCTCAGCGCGTCCCATTGCGCGGTCAGCTGGATCAGCGGATGCGGTTCGACATCCGGCTCGATCAATCCCAGCGACTTGAGTTTCTCCAGACGCTCGAGGCGCAGCACTTCCGGCCCTGCGTCGTAGCGGCCACGGTATTTTTCGACGATGTCGGCGGGCGCCTGCAACGGCCAGTGCGGCGCGGAAAACGGCAGATAGGCGAAGAACGGCCGGCTCTGGTCACGCTCCTTGAGGTACTGCAACAGCTTGTCGCCGAACGCGTCGGAGGAATAGAAATCCTTCGGCAATTCGTCGATGAACCTGTCGTCCTCGATGTACAGCGCCGGGGTGGATTTCAGCAGGCCGGGCGTGTGTTCATCGTAGGTCGGTTCGAATCCGTAGTGGTTGGCCGCGCCGGGCAGCAGCGAGAACGAGCGCTCGAAACCACGGGCGTGGGGCGCCAGTTCGGCAGTCAGGCCCAAGTGCCATTTGCCGCTCATCAAGGTCTGGTAACCGGCCTCGCGCAGCAACTCCGGCAACGCTACGACACGGTCGTTGAGATAGCCTTCGTAACCCGGTTTGCCGATCAGGTCCGGGGTCAGGGTTTCAGCCATGGTGCCGATGCCGGCGATGTGGTGATCGGTGCCGGTGAGCAGCATCGAGCGGGTCGGCGAGCAGGTTGGTGCAGTGTGAAAATCGGTCAGGCGCAGGCCATTGTTGGCCAGGGCATCGAGGTTCGGCGTGGCGATTTCACCGCCGAACCCGCCGATGTCGGAGAAGCCGAGGTCATCGGCCAGAATCACCAGAAAGTTGGGACGTTGTGGCATCGACAGGCTCCTGTTCAGCAGGCAATGAACGACAGCGGCAGATCGCGGATCTGTACCGGTGCGCTCGGTTGGTAATGATCGTCACTGGTCAGCTCGTGCAGCAGTTCTTCGCGCAGCTGATGGAAGTCGAAACTGCTGCGTTGGCGCGGATGGGGCAGGGCGATGTCCACCACCTGTTTGATCCGGCCGGGGCGCGGTTCCATCACCACCACGCGGTCGGCGAGAAAGATCGCTTCCTCGACATCGTGGGTGACCAGAATCGTGGTGATTTTTGCCCGTTCGCGAATCGCCAGCAGTTCGTCCTGCATCTGCTGGCGGGTCAGCGCATCGAGGGCGCCGAAGGGTTCGTCGAGCAGCAAGATTCGTGGGCTCGCCACCAGCCCGCGAGCAATCGCCACGCGCTGGGCCATGCCGCCGGAGAGTTGATGCGGGTAGGCGCGGGTGAAGTCGCGCAGGCCCACCAGTTCGATGAAGTCGTTGATGCGTTGCTGCTTTTCAGCAGCACCCAGCGGCTCGTTGACCAGGCCCAGGCCGATGTTGTCGGCCACCGTCAGCCACGGGAACAAACGGTGCTCCTGAAACACGATGCCGCGCTCGCCGCCGATGCCGCTGACGGCTTTGCCATCGACAGTGATCTGCCCGCGAAATTGCGTATCGAGGCCCACCAGCAAGCGCAGCAAGGTGGATTTGCCGCAGCCGCTGGAGCCAACGATGGCGACGAATTCGCCCTCGGCGATGTCGAGGTTGAATTCGCGAATCGCCTCCAGTTCGAAACCGTCGACGTCGAAGGATTTGCCTACATGGTTGAAGCTGACAATCGGTGCGTTCATGCGTGTCTCCAGCGGGTGGCGCGGATTTCCAGGCGTTGGCCAATGAGGTTGAGCAGGGCGCCGGTGAGGCCGACCAGCAGCATCCCGGCCATGATCAGGTCCATGCGCAGCAGTTGTTGGGCGCCGATCATCTGGCTGCCGATGCCGCCGTTGGACGGCATGAAATATTCGGCGCCGATGGTGCCGAGCCAGGCGTAGATCAGGCTCAGGCGCAGGCCGGCGAAAATCCCCGGCGCGGCGCCCGGCAATACCAGTCGACGCAGGCGTTGGGCGAGGCTCAGGCGCAGCACTTGCGCGGCTTCGTTGAGTTGCGGTGAGAGGTTGGCGACGCTGCGTTGGGTCGCGACAAACAACGGAAAGAACGCGGCGAGGGCGACGAACACCCACTTCGCCAGTTCGCCCAGACCGAACCAGGCGGTGAGCAGCGGCACCCAGGCGAAAATCGCGATCTGGCGCAGGGCGGCGAGGGTCGGGCCGAGTACGCGTTCGCTGGTGCGCGACAGACCCAGCAACAAACCCAGCACGAGGCCGAGGCCGCCGCCAATCAACAAGCCACCGAGTGTGCGGCCCAGGCTCAGGGCCATGCCCGCGATCAACGTGCCGTCGAGCAATCCGTTTTTCGTCGCCTCAAGCACCACCCACGGGCTGACCAGAATGTTGGCATCGATCCATTGCTGATCGACCGCCAGTTGCCACAGCGCTAACAGCGCCAGCGGCAGCAGCCACGGCTGCACGCGCTGCCAGCCTTCGTAGCGCGGGCCGCGACGAATCTCCGCCGTGGCGGGATGTGGCCAGTGCACCAGTTTTTTGTCCAGCAGACCGATGCCGCGATCCATCGCCACGCCGATCAGGCCGATCACCACGATGCACACAAAGACGATGTCGAGCATGAACAACTGACGCGCCCAGACCATCAAGTAACCGATGCCTTCGCTGGAGGCCAGCAGCTCGACGGCAAGCAATGAAGTCCAGCCAGCGGCGAGCGCCAAGCGTACGCCGGCCATGAATGCGGGGAGGGCGGCGGGCAGCACCAGTCGGCGGATCAACAGACGTGGCGGCAAACGTAAAACAGCGGCGGCTTCACGTAATTTGGGTTGCGCATCGCGCACGCCGACCAGCGTGTGCAGGGTCACCGGCACCACGATGGCCTTGACCAGCACCACCAGTTTCAGCGTTTCGCCGATGCCGAAAAACACCATGAACAGCGGAATCCACGCCAGCGTCGGCACCTGGGCCAGGCCGGCGAAGGTCGGGAAGATCAGGCGTTCGAGACGACGGCTGAAACCCAGCGCCGCACCAAGTACTGCGCCGGCGGTAACGCCCGCCAGCAAGCCCCAGAACAGCCGTTGCAGGCTGATCCACAAGTGACTCCACAACTCGCCCTGGGACAGCTCGATCGCGCTGTTCCACACCAGTGACGGCGCCGGCAGGATCTGTTCGCTCATCCATTGATTACGCGCCGCCAGCCACCACAGGGCGAACAGTCCGAGCGGCAATATCCAGGGTAAAACGCGGTGGCTCAGGCTTGGCCAGGTACGCCGGCTTTTCAACGGCGGTGCGGCCAGTGGCAGGCTGAGCAGGGATTCACGGGCCATGGTGACCTCCGTTGTCGGGTTGGATCGAGTCAGCGGAATTAGCTAAAAAACAATAGTTATAAGCGAGTTAGAAAATAATCATTTTGGAGATAAGCAGCGCCATTTAAGGCCTCCAGCCCTGCGCGCATCCAATGCATTCGAAGAATATTTTCGATGCTCTCCATGCATACGGCTCTGCATGTCCCGACTTTGCTGGCTTAGCGTGAAAAGCTATAAAAATGTGCTTTTTAAGTATTTAAGTGCTGATACGGATTGCGCCTACTTTCGGCTCCTCAATGCCCGCCGTGATCAGGAGCCGCACCCATGAACCTTCCCTTCAAACGTGTCATCAGTCTGTTTGCCGCGCCGGCACTGGCGGGTCTGCTGGCGTTCTCTGCCCAGGCCGACGAGCTCAAGGAAATCAGGATTGCCGTGCCTGATCTGAGCGCGGGTACTCAACACAGCGGCGGGGGCATCGTGGACGTGCTGCGCGATCAGCAGATCTTTGAAAAGGCCTTCGCCGATCAGGGCATCAAGATTCAGTGGAGTTTCTTCAAGGGCGCCGGGCCTGTGATCAACGAGGCATTCGCCAACGGTCAGGTGGACCTGGCCTATCTCGGAGATCTGGCGGCCATCATCGGCAAGTCCAACGGTCTGGACACGCGACTGCTCAGCGCCAGCGCCCGGGGGGTGAAGCAATATCTCGGCGTCGTGCCGGGTTCGGGGATCAAGACGCTGCAGGATCTCAAAGGCAAGCGCGTGGCGATCTTCCGGGGCACTGCGACCCAGTTGTCGTTCGATGCGGCGCTGGCCAGCGTCGGTTTGAGCGAGAAGGACGTGAAGGTGATCAACCTCGATTTCAACGCAGCGGTAGCGGCGCTGGCGGCGAAGCAGATCGATGCGTCTTGGGGCAGCTCCGGGCTGACTGCATTGCAGGCCAAAGGACTGGCTGAGCTGCCATTGAATACCAAGGATCTCGGTGGCGCCGGCAGTGTGCAGTCGGTGCTGGTGGGCACCGGCAAGTTTGTCGACGGGCATCCGGAAGCCGTGGCGAAGCTGCTCAAGGCGCAGCAGCAGGCGGTGGAGTGGTTGACGCAGGACAGCAACAAGGACGCCTATGTGCAGCTTGTGTCGGGGCTGGCGAGCTATCCACCAGTGATCCTCACCCAGGATCTGAAGGATCAGAACCTGAGCGAAGTCTTCCCTTCGACACTGGATCCGCTGTTCCTCGAAAACCTGCAGGGCAAGGTGGATCTGGCGGCGCAGCAGAAGCTGATTCGCAAGCCGTTCAAGGTGAACGAGTGGGTGGCGCCTGAACTGGCAGCTGCGAAGCTCTGAGTCATGCGGTCATTCCCGCGCAGAGCGTGGGAATGACCCTCAAACCGCGACGCTGATCGCCTGTTTATCCACCGCCACCAGCGTCTCGATCATCGCCCGCGCCGCCGGTGACAGCCGGAATCCCGTGCGGCTCACAATCCCGCAGCGCGCATTCATGCTCTCCAGATTCTGCGGCAGATTGCGCCAGTGCAGCAGCGCCAGCGAGCCTTGCGCAATGTCCTCGACAAACGCCTCTTCAGTGCCGACGCCAATCGCGTTGGATTGCAGCACCACTTTCACCAGCGCGGGAAAATGCTCGGTCTCGATGGACGGTGAAAAATCGATCCGGCCGCTGAGATTCGCCAGCAGTTTGCGAATGCCCGGCGGGATCAGCGTGGTCGCCAGCGGGTAGTCGAACATGTCGTTGGTCGACAGGCTTTCCTTGGCCAGCAGCGGATGCCCCGGCCGGCAGAAAAACACCCCGCGCTTGGGTGTCAGCGGCTGGGTCTGGAAGTTCGGGTCGGATTCGAAATGACGGATGTCGGCGATGAAGAATTCGATCTCCTCACGGCTCAGGGCGCGGCTGAGTTTTTCCCAGTTATCCACCTGAAAACAGGTGCGCACTTTCGGGTGCGCATTGATGAATTGCGCCACCGCGTCCGGCACCAGTTTCACCGCCGGCGCCGGGCCGCAACCGAAGTGCAGTTCGCCGGCATCGAGCTTGGTCATCTGGGTCACTTCGGCGCTGAGCAATGCCGCGCCCTGCACCAGGGTCAGGGCGTGTTGCAGCACCACCTGACCTTCTGGTGTCGGACGTAGATCCTTGTTGCCGCGATCCACCAGCACGCAGCCGAACTCCTGCTCCAGCCCTTGAATGCTGCGGCTGAACGCCGGTTGAGTGATGCCCATGGCGTCGGCCGCGCGGACAAAACTGCAGTGTTCGTTGAGGGCGATGAAGTAGCGCAACTGGCGAAGATCCATATGCTTTTCCGGCATCCTAAAAATAGCTCGAAGGCATTTGCGACGAGGTTGCTTGAGGTTTTAAATGCAAGCTCTTATTCCGTCAACGAAGCATGTGAATATCTATTAGATGTAAATGGAATATAGATAGAGCGTTGTTTCGCTGCCGTCCAACCGCAAGCAGTCGATGAGGGTCTACCCATGAGCAATGCCGCACTCGCTGTAAAACCCGCTGTCCACGCACTGGACATTTATCCGGTGGCCGGCCGTATCGGCGCCGAAATCCGTGGCGTGCAGCTGTCCGGTGAGCTGGACGCCGCGACGGTTGAAGCCATTCAACAGGCGCTGATCCAGTACAAGGTCGTGTTCTTCCGCGAGCAGACCCAGCTCGACGATCAACGTCAGGAAGCCTTTGCGCACCTGCTCGGCGAGCCCGTGGCGCATCCGACCGTGCCGTCCCGCGAGGGCACCCGTTATCTGCTGGAACTGGACGGCGCCGAAGGGCAGCGCGCCAACTCGTGGCACACCGACGTGACCTTCGTCGATGCCTACCCGAAAGCCTCGATCCTGCGCTCCGTGGTGGCCCCGGCGTTCGGTGGCGACACGCTGTGGGCGAACACCGCGACCGCGTACAACGAATTGCCGACTGAATTGCGTGAGCTGGCAGACAAACTGGTGGCCGTGCACAGCAACGAATACGACTACGCCGCCGTGAAGCCGGACGTGTCGGCGGAGAAGCTTGAGCGCTATCGCAAGATCTTCACCTCTACCGTCTACGAAACCGAGCACCCGGTGGTCCGCGTGCACCCGATCAGCGGCGAAAAGAGCTTGCTGCTGGGGCATTTCGTCAAACGCATCAAGGGCTATTCCCAGGCCGATTCGGCGCACCTGTTCGGCTTGCTGCAAAGTCATGTGATCCGTCAGGAGAACGTCGTGCGCTGGCGCTGGAAGGCCGGTGACGTGGCGATCTGGGATAACCGCTCGACTCAGCATTATGCGATTGATGATTACGGCACTCAGGATCGTGTGGTGCGTCGGGTGACGCTCAAGGGTGAAGTGCCGGTCGGGGCGAATGGGCAGCGTAGCCAGACCATCAAAGGGCGCGAGTAAGAGCAGAAGATGATCGTTCCCACGCTCTGCGTGGGAATGCAGCCCGGGACGCTCCGCGTCCCAAAGCGGACGCAGAGCGTCCATTGAGGCATTCCCACGCGGAGCGTGGGAACGATCAGTGCCTCGGCGGGGTGAGCGATCACTGTCACCAAACCCCGATCTGCACCATCTTCTCGGTCTCCGGCTCCCCATAACGAAACCGCTGCCCACGCAAATCAATCTCCTGATGACTGATGGTCGTGCGCCGCTTCAACCCGCGCACCCACTCGAACAGATACCCCGCATGCTCCTCGCGCACCGCCGCATACGCCGGGTCCGCGCCCAGATCCTGCAGCTCCTGCGGGTCATTCAGCAGATCGAAAAGCTGCGGCCGGAAGCCGTCGTACGCCAGGTATTTCCAGCGCTCGCTGCGCACCATGGTCATGCGGCAGCGGTCGATCGGCTGGCCCAGCCGCTCCCGTGCCGGGGCCTGAAAGGCGTAGTCGTATTCGCTGATCGCATAGCGGCGCCAGTCAGGGTTTTCACCGTGCAGCAGCGGAATCAACGAGCGACCTTCCAGGCGATGCTCCGCCCCCGTCACGCCCAGCGCTTCGAGAAAGGTCGGCACGCCGTCGATGGTTTCCGCCAGACGTTCGTCCACCGTGCCCCGGGTGACATCCGCCGCCGCACGCGGGTCGCGCACGATCAATGGCACGCCCACCGCCTGCTCCAGCAAAAACTCCTTCTCGCCCAGCCAGTGATCGCCCAGAAAGTCGCCGTGATCGCTGGTGAACACGATCAGCGTGTCTTCCCAGCGGCCGTTGCTTTGCAGGAAATCGAACAGCCGCCCCAACTGATCATCGACCTGTTTGACCAGGCCCATGTACGTCGGGATCACGTTCAGTCGTACCGGATCTTTGGAGAAGTTCAGGCTTTCCTCATGCTGGCGAAAGGCCTGATAGACCGGGTGGTCGCTGGGAGAGGCATTACGTACCGGGTCGAGAATCGATTTCGTACTGTACAAGGTGTGGTACGGAGCCGGTACGATGTAGGGCCAGTGGGGTTTGATATAGGACAGGTGTAAAAACCACGGTTTTTCACCTTGCTCACCGATGAAGTCGATGGCTCGATTGGTAGTGTAGACAGTCTCTGAATGTTGCTCGGGAATTCGCGCGGGCAAATGGGCATTGCGCATTTTCCAGCCACTGAGGATTTCTCCGTTGTCGCCTTCGGCCGCGTTAGCCCAGTCATGCCAGGGGTTGCGTCCCTCGAAACCCTGTTCGCGCAGGTAATGGGTGTAGGGCGCGGATTCGCGTTTGTCATCGAACAGCGGGTCGTCGGGGAAGATGCCGTCGTGGCGAAAGTAGGGTTCGAAGCCGACTTCGTTCAGCACTTCGGCCTGGGCGCTTTCAGGGTTGATCGCCAGCCGCTGCAAGGCGTCCACGTTGGCCGTGGCGTGGGTCTTGCCGACCAGCGCGGTACGAATGCCGTGGGGGCGCAGGTAATCGCCGATGGTCAGTTCTTCCAGCGGCAGCGGCACGGCGTTCCACGCCACTTGATGGCTGCTGACATAGCGCCCGGTATAGGCCGACATCCGCGACGGCCCGCAGATCGTGCCCTGTGTGTAGGCGCGGCTGAAGCGCACGCCGGCGGCGGCCAGGCGGTCGATGTTCGGGGTGTGCAGGTGCGGGTGGCCGTAGCAGGACAGGTAATCGCGGCGCAGTTGATCGCACATGATGTAAAGCACGTTGCGCACAGGGTTTTGCGGGTTGGACATGGGGTTCACCAGTCAGAAAGACAGGCGAGGTTTTTCGCTTTCGGCGAGGGTGTTCGGCAAGTGCATTCGGGGAATGCTTTATATGCAGCAAATGCATCGGCGCCTGTACTGACGTCATCGCTGGCAAGCCAGCTCCCACAAGTACCGGGTGAACGCATTATTTTTGCCAGGCGCAGGTCCTGTGGGAGCTGGCTTGTCGGGTCGCCGCATCGCAGCGATAGCTGTGCCTCAGACAGCCAGATTCTCAAGTGAACACACCTCCTCATCCACCGCATCAATCGCTTTGATCTGCTCGATCATCGCCTCGGCCAACGGTGACAGACGATACCCGGCGCGGCTGACAATTCCGTAACGGGTATAAAGCTCCTCCAGATCATCCGCCAATCCTTCGATCTTCAAGCAGACCAACTCACCCCGGGCCTGATGCAGTGCATCCGAATAGGCGCCGACGATACCGATCGCATCGGAGCGCAACACCACGCCGAGCAGGCTAGCGCTGTTCTCGCACTCCACATTCGGGACGAAATCCGGCCGGCCACTGAGGTCAACGATGACCTTGCGGAGGTTTGGCGGACGAATGCTCACGGCCAGCGGATAACTCATCAATTGCTCGGCCGTGACCCGATCCGATGCGCCCAGCGGATGCCCGGCGCGGCAGCAGAAATGCCATTTGCGCGGGCGCAAGCGGTGGGTCAGGTAATCCGGATCTGCCTCGAAGTGCCGTGTATCGGCAACGAAGAATTCGAACTCCTCGCTCAGCAGTCTTTTGCTCAGGCTCTGCCAGTCATCGACCTGGTAATGCACTCGCGCTTTCGGGTAGCGGCCGATGAAGCTGCCGATCGCTCGCGGGATCAATCCCGCTGCCGGCGCCGGGCCACAACCGAAGCGCAACTCCCCAGCCTCCAGCCCGTTGAACTGGCTGATCTCGTTGGCCATCTGCTGCGCACCGCTGACCAGGCGCCGCGCATGTTCAAGCAGCACCTGGCCCTGTTTGGTCGGCGGTAATTCCTTGCGTCCGCGATCCACCAACTGGCAACCGACGCTGTGCTCCAGCGCCTGAATGCTGCGGCTGAACGCCGACTGCGACAGGTTCACCGCCTGCGCGCCGGCGACGAAGCTGCGTTGTTCGGCAAGGGCAATGAAGTGACGTAGCTGGCGCAAGTCGATATGCATTTTTCACATAAAAAATATCCGGGAAATGCATTGGATATGCATTAGGTCGACTCCTTATAAAGGCAATCTCTTATGCAGTAAATCTTTGTAAAAACATAAATAAATAACTTAAAAGAATATGCGGCACGGAAGATGTCTGCGTGTTTTTTGACCAGGAGCAGTCCCATGAGTCCGTTGAACCTCGCTTCACCGCCGCCGCCACGACGGCTCAAACGCCTGCCTCTGGCCCTGTTGCTGGCGGGGAGTGCCAGTTGGACCCACGGCTACGCTGCGGAATCGGAAACCCCTGTGCCGGCACCGGCAGGCAAGACCGCGACCGCCACTTCGCAACTGGAAACCGTGACCGTCACCACCCGCCGTCGAGAAGAAAGTTCTCAGGACGTGCCGACGCCCATGAGCGTGGTGAGCGGCACGACTCTGGAGACGCAACGGGTCTACCGAATCCAGGATCTGCAGCAACTGGTGCCCAGCGTCAACGTCGCCTACATGCATGCGCGTCAGTCCAGCGTGTCGATCCGGGGCCTGGGTAACAACCCGGCCAGTGACGGTCTGGAAGGCAGCGTCGGGCTGTACATCGACAACGTGTATCTGGGCCGTCCGGGGATGGCGGTGTTTGACCTGATGGACATCGAACAACTTGAAGTCCTGCGCGGGCCGCAGGGGACGTTGTTCGGCAAGAACACCACCGCCGGGGTGATCAACATCAGCACCCGCGCGCCGAGTTTTACCCCGGAGCGCAGCATCGAGACGTCGGTCGGCGAGGACGGCTATTTCCAGACCAAGGGCACGCTTTCCGGGCCGCTCAACGATCAGTTGGCCGGACGCATCTCTGCCTATCGCACCCGCAGCGACGGTGACATCAAGAACGAATTCAACGGCCATGATCTGAACGGCGGTTCCCGCGACGGCTTCCGGGCGCAACTGCTGTTCAAGCCCAACGAGAATTTCAACCTGCGCTGGATCGGTGATTACAACGAAGAGGATTCCAGCGCCGGCACCCGTGTGCTGTACAACACCGGGCCGACCATCAATGGCGTCAATCTCTACTCGGCCCGCGCCGCCGCTGCCGGCGCGACGCTGGTCAACGGCTCGCACCGCAAGGTCAATCTGGACAACGACCAGCACGTCACCGTGCATCAGGGCGGCACCTCGGTGGAGGCCAACTGGACCCTGCCGAGCGACTTCACCCTGACCTCGGTCAGCTCCTACCGCTTCTGGAATTTCACCCCGCGCAACGACGACGGCCTCAATGTGCCGGCGACCTACAACGCCGGGGTGTCGGTGGAAGACAAGCAGTACTCCCAGGAATTTCGCCTCGCATCGCCCAAGGGCGAGTTCTTCGATTACGTCCTCGGCGCCTACTACTTCGGCTCGGACCTGGACAACAAATCCTTCGCCTATTACGGCCCCCAGGCAGACATCTGGAACGGCACGCCACGGGGTGCGCTGGCCAACGTCAACAGCGTCGGCCGTGGCCATATCAAGACCGACAGTTTCGCGTTGTTCGCCCAAGGCACCTGGCACCTGACCCCGCGTCTGGATTTCACCGCCGGGGTGCGAGGCACCTATGAAGAGAAGAACGCCTGGGTCAATCGTGATGCGCCGGTCGGTGGCGCCGCTGTCACGGGTGCCGCTGCCACCGCGCGACGCGGCCGCACGGGCGCCTACGATTCCGGCGACCTGAACCAGTACAGCTCCAGCCCGTCCGGATTGCTCAACCTCAGCTATCGCTTCACCGATGATCTGCTCGGCTACGCCACGTTGTCTCACGGTGAAAAATCCGGTGGGGTCAACCTTGTGGTCGGCTCGGCCCCGACCGCCGGCGCCGACTCGTTGCTGATCGGCACCGAGCGCGCCAACAACGCCGAACTCGGCTTCAAGAGCACGTTGTGGGATCGGCGTTTGCAGCTCAATGCCAACGTGTTCTGGACCCAGGTCAACGCTTACCAGACCAACGCCTACGACGACGTCAACCGCGTGCAATACCTGACCAACGCCGGTTCAGTGCGCTCACGTGGCGTGGAGTTCGAAAGCACCGTGATCCCGCTGCGCGGCCTGACGCTGAACTTCAACGGCTCCTACAACGACGTCAGTTACCTCTCGTACAAGGACGCGCCGTGCCCGCCTGAAGTCAGCCAGGCACCGGGTGCTCCGGCCTCGTGCGACCTCAGCGGTCATCAGGTGGTCGGCGCCTCGAAATGGATCGGCAACGCCAACGGCAAATACGAATGGAATCTGGATAACGGCCTGCAGCCTTACGTCACCGGCAGCTACGCGTTCCGCTCCAAAGCGGTGGGCACGGTCGAGGATTCCGACTACGGCCAGATCCCGAGTTACGCGGTGGTCAATCTCTCCACCGGCCTGCGCGGCGATTTCAACCAGGGTCAGTGGGACATCTCGCTGTGGCTGAAAAACGCCTTCGACAAAACCTACTACACGACCCTGTGGACCGGCGGCAACGGCGGTTATGAAGGCCTGCTCGGTACGCCGCGCACCCTCGGCGTCACCGGTCGCTACGACTTCTGATCGATCCTTCAAGGAGCTGCATCATGTTGCGCATCAAAACCGCTTTTCCGGTGTTGTTGTCCGGCGCAGTGCTCAGTGCCGGGGCGCTCGCCGCGCCCAGCGTCTACCCCACCGGCGTCACTCGTTACGACCCGGCCAAGGCCTTCAATCAATATGTGATCTTCAGCGGTGCCGACAAGCAGACGCACCTGATCGACATGAACGGCAACGAAGTGAAGAGCTGGCCGCAATCAGGTTTTCCCTCGGCGATCATCGACCCGCAACTGGTCGGTGGTGAGTGCGGCCATGTGTTGCTGCAACTGAGCGAAAAGGATCCGGGCAAGCTCGGTTCCGCCGGCAATGGCCTCGGCAATCAGAGCGTCGGCGAGCTGGACTGGAATGGCAAAGTCGTCTGGCAGTGGGGCGACAAGGCCCCCGGTGGCGCCGCGCAACAGCATCACGATCAGCGTCGCCTGAGCAACGGCAACACCGTGGTGCTGGCGAACAAGGTGCACCAGGTCAAAGGCTTCAAAGTGCCCGAGGTGATCGACGATGCGATCTACGAAGTCAGCCCCGCCGGCGAGGTGAAATGGCAGTGGCTGGCGTCGGATCACTTGAACGAATTCGGCTTCACCGCCGAGCAGTTGAAGCTGGTTCGTGCCAGTGAAAATCCGGATTACCTGCACATCAACAACCTCAGCCTGGTCGGGCCGAACAAATGGTTCGATGCCGGCGACAAGCGCTTCAATCCGGACAACCTGCTGATCGATTCGCGCAACGCCAACTTCATCGCGATCATCGACAAGCACAGCGGCAAAGTGGTCTGGCGTCTGGGGCCGAATCTGCCGTTGGCCAGTCCGAAAACCGCGCAGAAAGTCCCGCGCCCGGTGGACCAGTTCGTCGGCCAGCATGACGCGCACATCATCCCGGCCGGACTGCCCGGCGCGGGCAATCTGCTGGTGTTCGACAACCAGGGTTCGGCGGGTTACCCGAACGTCACGCTGGGGCTGATTTCCGGTTCGCGGGTGCTGGAGATCGACCCGGTGAAAAATGAAATCGTCTGGCAGTACAGCGCGGCCAATTCAAAGCAGCCGGGGTGGGCGTTCTACAGCTCATTCATCAGCAGCGCGCGGCGCTTGCCTAACGGCAACACGCTGATCGACGAAGGCATGAACGGGCGGTTTTTCCAGGTGACGGCCAGTGGTGAAAACGTGTGGGAATACGTCAGCCCTTATCTGGGCAAGGCACCGGGCAGTGACGCGATCAGCAACTGGGTCTATCGAGCCCTTCCTGTAAGTTATGACTGGGTGCCGGCGGGCACGCCGCGTTCGGAGACAGCAGTGATTGCGCCGGCCATCGGCGTGCAACAGACCAATGCCAGTCGTTAGTTATCAAGATTGTTCACCGTCGAAACCAGGACCGTTGAGCTTGTGAAGCAATAAGAAATTTAGTTATCGAAGGCCGATGCATTAAACGTGCATCGGCCTTTTTTGTTTGCTTGTTTCCAAGATCCGATGCCTTGGATGAATACTTTTTATGCCAGGAAAGCATGTCGATTCTGGCGAATCGCTGAAAGCCTTGCAGGCCGTGGCTATGGCGGAAATGACCGTTTCACATATTCCGAAAGCGTCTATTCATAACATGAAAGATTACTTTCGGAGATAAGCCGCTGGCCCAATGATTGACCCACCGATCACGCCGTGGGGGATTCAACAAGCGGCGAATCGGCTACGCGAAAAAACGCAAAGAGACCGCAGGGAGTAAATCAATGGGCAATGTCCAGACCGCCGCCAGCGCACAGGAGGTGCTGTGGCGCCAGGCGCCGAGCGGCGAGTTGGTCGATCTCGGCCGGCCCCATCGCGTGCCGTTGGGGCAGCTGCGTTTGCAGCGCGCGCCCAAGGGCATTCTGAGCCGCCGGGAAACGATTCTGCTCGGCGTTCTGGCGCTGGTGGTGCATGGCGCGGTGATCTACTGGATCAACCAGCATCCGACGCCAGCGCTGCCGATCGTGCCGCCGGAAATTCCACCGATGACCATCGAGTTTTCGCGCCCGGCGCCACCGGCACCACCTGTGGTTGTACCGCCGCCACCGGCACCAGTGGTCGAGCCACCACCGCCGGTGGAAGACGAACTGGCCACCAAGCCACCACCGAAACCGAAGCCGATCCCCAAACCGAAACCGGTCGCCAAACCCGTACCGAAACCGGCGCCGAAAGCGGTCGAGCAACCACCGGCGCCGCCACAACCGGCCGCTCCGGTCGCCGCGCCCGCGCCACCTGCGCCACCGGCGCCTGCTCCGGTGACGCCGGCCTCGGCCAACGCCGCGTACCTGAAGAACCCGGCGCCGGAATATCCGTCGCTGGCCCAGCGTCGCGGTTGGGAAGGCACGGTGTTGCTCCGGGTACACGTGTTGGCCAGCGGTAAACCGGGCGAAATCCAGATTCAGAAAAGCAGTGGCCGGCAACAGCTCGACGACGCGGCGCTGGACGCCGTGAAGCGCTGGAGCTTCGTGCCGGCCAAGCAGGGTGATGTCGCCCGGGACGGCTGGGTCAGCGTACCCATCGATTTCAAGATTCACTAAACCGAAACCAAATTCGCGCGAAATGTTTACACGAGGGAACACATCATGACGTTACTGGCATCTCCACTGGAATCCATCGAAAGCGCGGTGATCTGGCTGCTGGTGGTCTTCTCTGTCGCCACCTGGGGCCTGGCATTGCTCAAGGCTGTGCAGTTCGGCCGGTTGAAGGCGCAGGACCGCAAATTTCACAAGCGCTTCTGGGCGGCGTCGAGTCTGGACTCCGCCGCCGAGTTGAGCGAAACCCAGCCCGGCGCAGCAGCGCGGGTGGCACAGGCCGGTTATGCGGCGATCCAAGTGGGCGAGGCGCCGCAGGCCAATGACCTGAGCCAGGCGATCAACCATCAGGATCGCCTCGAACGTGCCTTGCGTCAGCAGATCGTCCGCGAGCGCCGTTCGCTGGAAACCGGTCTGGCGGTGGTCGCGAGTATTGGCAGCACCTCGCCGTTCATTGGTCTGTTCGGCACGGTGTGGGGAATCATGGAAGCGCTCAAAGGCATCAGCGCGGCAGGCTCGGCGAGCCTGGAAACGGTCGCAGGACCGATCGGTGCAGCGCTGGTCGCCACCGGTGTGGGGATCGCGGTCGCGGTGCCGGCGGTGCTGGTTTACAACTACTTTTTGCGTCGTCTGAAACTGACGGCGGCGGACCTGGACGACTTTGCCCACGACTTCTACAGCCTGGCGCAAAAGAGCTCGTTCCGCGTGCTGATTCACCCGACCGCGCACAAGGCTGCGGCCCAGGGCAATGCAACAAAAGTGAAGGAGGCGTCCTGATATGGCCTTCTCCACGCAAGACAGCGACGAGGTGCTGAGCGAGATCAACGTGACGCCGCTGGTGGACGTGATGCTGGTGCTGCTGGTGGTGTTCATCGTCACCGCGCCGCTTTTGACCAACGCGATACCGATCAACCTGCCGAAGACCGAAGCGGTGGCGCCGGTCGAGCAGAAAGACCCGTTGGTGGTGAGCATCGACGGTGCGGGAAAACTGTTTATCAACAAGGACGAAATCCAGCCGGACCTGCTGGAGTTCAACCTCAAGTCGGCCAAGGCCAAGGACCCGGAAGTGCGCGTGCAATTGCAGGCCGACGACGGGGTGAATTACGGCGAAGTGGCGCGAGCCATGGCTTCGATTGAGCGGGCGGGCATCACCAAGCTGTCGGTGATCACTGCACGATAAGGGTTTCACGTTTTTCCGGGGCCGTCTCCTTGGCAGGGTGCGGCCCCTTTTTTGTCTGCTGTTTAATATGCATTTCAGGTATTAATAAATAGCTTCTTATTCCTTAACGAATATAAATCCCGTCCCTATACTCGTTCAGGAACAGACACGACGCAGGAGAGCTCCCCCATGCGCAACGAATCAATCCGTTATCTGATTGTGCCGGGCTGGCAAGGATCGCCAGAAGATCATTGGCAAACCCACTGGCAGAACAGCCTGCCCAACAGTGCGCGGGTGGAGCAGGCCGACTGGCTGACGCCGCGTCGTGAAGACTGGGTCGCGGCGCTGGCCGAGGCGATTGCCGCCGACAGCTCGCCGGTGATCCTCATCGCGCACAGCCTGGGCTGCATCACCGTGGCGCACTGGGCTGCCACCGCGCCGCTGCATCATTTGCGTCAAGTGCGCGGGGCGCTGCTGGTCGCACCGGCGGACGTCGAACGCCCGGCCTGCGTGCCGGCACTGCGCAATTTCGCACCGATCCCGACCGATCTGCTGCCGTTCCCGAGCCAGGTCGTCAGCTCCGACAACGACGCCGCCGTCAGTGCGCCGCGTGCGCTGGAACTGGCGCGCAACTGGGGCGCCGAGGCGGGGATTCTCGCCGGCGCCGGCCATATCAACGTGAAGTCCGGGCATCAACGCTGGGAGCAGGGATTCGCTTATCTGTATCGCCTGCAAAACCGCATGGAACACCACGCCCGGCGCCGTGCCTGATCACTTTTATTTTTTCAACGCCCCCGTCTCCCGGCGATTTGGGGCGGGAGTCTGCCATGAGTCTTGAAACCTTCGGTCAGCCGTTGCTGACCTTTCCCGATGCGGAAAAAAGTCCCCTGAGCATTCGCGCCAAGGCGCTGGTGTTCGTCGATCCACGCTCGCGCCAGTTGCGCGAGGAAATGGCCCAGCTCGCACCGCGCTCGATCTCGGTGTTGATTCGCGGCGAGACCGGCACCGGCAAGGAATTACTCGCTCGCCATATCCATCGCGCCAGTGATCGCAGCGGATTGTTTGTCTCGGTCAATTGCGGCGCGATCAGCCCGACCTACGCCGATGCGGAATTGTTCGGTTATGCCGCCGGCAGCTACAGCGGTTCGGCCAGCAGCCGCGCCGGTTGGTTCGGTTCAGCCAACGGTGGCACCTTGTACCTGGACGAGATCGGCGACCTGCCGTTGCCGATCCAGATCAAGTTGCTTTCCGCACTGGAAAACCACGAAGTCACCCGCGTCGGTGCGCATCAACCAAGCCCGGTGGACGTGCGCCTGGTAGCGGCGACCAGCATCGATCTGGCGCAAGCGGTGGCGGCGGGGAAATTCCACGAGCGGCTTTATCACTATCTCAGCGAAGGGCATCTGGAACTGCCGGCATTGCGCGCGCGGGTTGGCGACATTCTGTCGTTGGCCGAGTACTTCCTCGGCATCTACAGCCAGCGTCTGGATCTGCCGGTGCCTTTGATCAGCGAAGCGGCGCAGCAGGTGCTGGAACAACACAGCTGGCCGGGCAACACCCGGGAGCTGGAAAACGTCATACATTTTGCGTTGCTGGTGAGCACCGGCGACGAAATCCTGCCGGAGCACCTGAACCTGCCCGAGGTGTCTGGGCCGCAGGTTCAGATCGAGCGTCAGGTGGCGAGCGTGAGCCTCAACGGCACCGTCGACGAACGTAAGGCATTGAAAGAATGGCTGTTGAGCCTGAGCGAGGCGTTGTAACGATTTTGTTCAACATGAACAAAATGGAATATGAAGCTGAATAAACGTTATTGTCCGGGAATAAAAAATCCCGGTATTGTCCGCTTCACGTCAGCAGTAGCACATCGCTGGCACACGTATTAATGCCGTCGTCGATGACGACCGATTTTCGATAAGGACACTGCATGAAAAAGGTTCTGTTGTTTACCGCATTGGCGGCTGCTCTGACGGCTTCCCTGGCCCAGGCCGGCGAGAAACTGGTGGTTGCTGCGACGCCGGTACCGCACGCCGAGATCCTCGAACTGATCAAACCGACCCTCGCCAAAGAAGGCGTGGATCTGGAAATCAAGGTCTTCACCGACTACGTACAGCCGAACGTACAGGTTGGCGAGAAGCGTCTGGACGCCAACTACTTCCAGACCAAGCCTTACCTGGACAGCTTCAACGCCGGCAAATACAAGGATGACAAGGCCAAGTACCTGGTGACCGTGCAAGGTGTTCACGTTGAACCGTTCGGTGGCTACTCGAGCAAGTACAAGACCCTGGCCGAACTGCCGGACGGCGCCACCATCGCCATTCCGAACGAAGGCAGCAACAGCGGTCGCGCTCTGATCCTGCTGCAGAAGGCTGGCCTGATCGAGCTGAAAAATCCGAAGAACGCCCTGGCGACTCCAAAAGACATCGCCAAGAACCCGCACAACTTCAAGTTCAAGGAACTGGAGTCGGCCCTGCTGCCGCGCGTTCTGAAAGAAGTCGACCTGGACATGATCAACACCAACTACGCGCTGGAAGCCAAACTGAACCCGACCAAGGACGCCCTGGTGATCGAAGGTGCGGATTCGCCTTACGTGAACTTCCTGGTTGCCCGTGAAGACAACAAGAACAGCGACGCCATCAAGAAATTGGCCGCTGCCCTGACCAGCCCTGAAGTCAAAGCGTTCATCGAGAAGAAATACAACGGCGCGGTACTGCCGGCGTTCTGATCTGACGCAGCAACACAACCCCTTCAAGGTATGAAAACGCCGATGGCCAGTGATGGTCATCGGCGTTTTTGTGTGTGCCTCAAAAGCACCCCTCACCCTAACCCTCTCCCCGAGGGAGAGGGGACTGATTGGGGGATATTTCAGAAATGCACCGACCTGATCGTGTGTCACCGAATCCATAATCGATGAGGTTTTTCAGGTCGGTGTCTGCCGAAAGACAACTCGGTCGGCTCCCTCTCCCTCCGGGAGAGGGCTGGGGTGAGGGTGGCTCTTGATCTCAGGCAGCGCTGGTTTTCAGCGCCCTGCGCAAAGCCACCAGCCATTTCACGAAATCCTGCGGGTCCGGTCGCTGCGGCACTTTTACGTCCATGTTCTCTTCCTTGTTATGGGGTTGGCCGGGGGAGTCTGGCCAAAAGCTGTTCGTCCTTGGAGGGCTTTCATGAAAAAAAGATCCGTCCTACAGCGAAAGGAAAAATAGCCTTCTTATTCTGTCGGGGCAAACCCGCAGGATAGTTTTTTGCGTGATATCAATATGCTTTAACGGTATTTAAATTCTTTTTCTTATACCTTTAAAGTCGGTGCCTGCCGGACAGTTACCCGCTGTCCATGGACTGCACCACCGTCGCTTACCGAGCGGCGTCAGGATGTTTCATGACCTTCGATTACGCATTTATCCTCAGCACCCTGCCGGCGTTTCTCAAAGCCGTGGGTGTGACGCTGCAGGTCGGTTTGATCGCCATCGGCACCTCGCTGCTGGTGGCGTTGCTCAATGCGACGATTCTGGTGTTTCGCACGCCTTACCTGCAAAAACTGGT
The DNA here is from genome assembly GCF_002112685.1 of Pseudomonas sp. R15(2017). Classification (NCBI taxonomy): domain Bacteria; kingdom Pseudomonadati; phylum Pseudomonadota; class Gammaproteobacteria; order Pseudomonadales; family Pseudomonadaceae; genus Pseudomonas; species Pseudomonas sp. R15(2017). Next base: position 329,158 of record NZ_NEII01000004.1, on the reverse strand, counting down.
CGGGCTCTATGTGGAGCTGGCGCGCAACACGCCGCTGCTGATCCAGCTGTTTTTCGTCTACTTCGCGCTGCCGGCGCTGGGGATCAAGGTTTCCGGTTTCACTGCGGCGATCATCACCATGACGTTTCTCGGCGGTGCCTACCTCACCGAAGTGCTGCGCGCCGGCGTCGATGCGGTGCCCCAGGCGCAGCTTGAGTCCGGTCGCTCCATCGGTTTGTCCCACGGCCAGTTGCTGCGCTACGTGATCCTGCCGCAGGCCGGGATTCTCAGCCTGCCGTCGCTGTTCGCCAATTTCATTTTCCTGCTCAAGGAGACCACCGTGGTCTCGGCCGTGGCGGTGCCGGAGATTCTCTACACCACCAAGAGCTACATCGCGCTCTACTACAAGACCTACGAAATGCTCGCCGTGCTGACGCTGATCTGCGTGCTGCTGTTCCTGCCGCTGTCGCTGCTGTTGAGCCGTCTGGAAAGGAGGCTCCAGCATGGCCAGTTCGGGTCTTGAACTGCTCTGGGTGTCGTTGCCGCAATTGGCCAAAGGCGCCGGGCAAACCCTGTCGATCTCGTTCCTCAGTATCGCCATCAGCACCGTCGGCGGCGTGCTCTACGGCGTGCTGCGCACGCTCAACGTACGGTGGCTGAACGCGCTGCTGCGGATCTATCTGGAGCTGTTCCGGGCGATCCCGGTGCTGGTCTGGTTATACCTGCTGTTTTTCGGCCTGCCGATTTTCTTCGGCCTGAGCCTGCCGAGCTTCTGGTGCGCGGTGCTGGTGCTGTCGTTGTGGGGCGCCAGTGAGGTGGGCGAAGTGGCGCGCGGTGCGCTGCATTCGTTGCCGCGCGGGCAACGTGAGGCGGGATTGTCGATCGGCCTGAATGCGGCGCAACTCTACGGTTACGTGCTGCTGCCCCAGGCGCTGAAGCGCATGACGCCGCCGACCATCAACGTCTACACGCGGATCATCAAGACCAGTTCCCTGGCGGTGCTGATTGGCGTGGTGGATGTGATCAAGGTCGGCCAGCAGATCATCGAACGCACCTACGAATCGGTGCTGATCTACGGCGCGCTGTTCCTGTTTTTCTTTTTCATCTGCTACCCGCTGTCGGCCGCTTCGCGCGTGCTGGAGCGGCGCTGGACGCAAGCATGAGCGCATTGATCGAGTTTCAGGGTTTCAACAAATTCTTCGGTGAACAGCAGGTGCTCAAGGGCATCGACCTGCAGGTGAAGTCCGGCGAAGTCATCGTCATCCTCGGCCCCAGCGGCTGCGGCAAAAGCACCCTGCTGCGTTGCCTGAACGGTCTGGAAACCGCCCACAGTGGCTCTCTGAAATTCGCCGGTCGCGAATTGCTGGACAAGGCCACCGACTGGCGCGAAGTGCGTCAGCAGATCGGCATGGTGTTCCAGAGCTATCACCTGTTTCCGCACATGAGCGTGCTCGACAATTTGCTGCTCGGCCCGCTCAAGGTGCAGAAGCGCGAACGCCGCGAAGCACAGCAACAAGCTGAAGCGTTGCTTGAGCGCGTGGGCCTGGCGGACAAGCGCGACGCTTTCCCGCGCCAGCTCTCCGGCGGCCAGCAGCAACGCATCGCCATCGTCCGCTCGCTGTGCATGAACCCGCAGGTCATGCTCTTCGACGAAGTCACCGCCGCCCTTGACCCGGAGATGGTCAAGGAGGTGCTGGAAGTGATTCAGGGTCTGGCCCGCGAAGGCATGACCCTGTTGATCGTCACCCACGAGATGGCCTTCGCCCGCGCGGTGGCCGATCGCATCGTGTTCATGGATGCCGGGCGCATTCTTGAACAGAACCCGCCCGAGCTTTTCTTTACGAACCCGCAAACCGCACGCGCGCAGCAGTTCCTGGAGAAGTTCTCCTACGTCGAAGCGCTGACTTCAACGACTTCGCCCACAACGTCTCAAACCAAGGAACTGGAACTGCCATGAAAACTGCCAAAGCTCTATTTGCTTTACCGCTGATCAGCCTCGCGCTGCTGGCCGGCTGCAACAAGACCGAAGAACCGGCCAAGCCCAAAGTCGCCAGCGAAAGCACCGCACCGGCCGGTTACCTGGACAAGATCAAGGCCCGCGACAAGCTGATCGTCGGCGTATTCACCGACAAGCCGCCGTTCGGTTTCGTCAACGAAGCGGGGCGCTACGTCGGCTTCGATACCGACATCGGCCGTCAATTCGCCAAGGATCTGCTGGGCGATGAAAACAAGGTCGAGTTCGTGGCCGTGGAACCGGCGAGTCGCATTCCGTTCCTGCAAAGCGACAAGGTCGACCTGATCCTCGCTAACATGACCGTGACCCCGGAGCGCAAGGAAGCGGTGGAATTCACCAACCCGAACCTCAAGGTCGCGGTGCAGGCGCTGGTGCCGCAGAGCAGTGATGTGAAAAAGCTCGATGATCTGGCAACCCGCACCACCATCGTCACCACTGGCACCACCGCCGATATCTGGCTGACCAAGAACCACCCGGACTGGAAACTGCTGAAGTTCGAGAAAAACTCCGAGTCCCTGCAAGCCCTGGCCAACGGCCGTGGCGATGCCTACGCGCAGGACAATCTGGTGCTGTTCAGCTGGGCCAAGCAAAACCCGGGCTACCGCGTGCTGGACGAAAAACTTGGCGCCGAAGCGCCGATTGCACCGGCGGTGAAGAAGGGCAATATCGAATTGCGCGATTGGGTGAATGCGGAATTGGCCAAGCTGGGGGAAGAGAAATATCTGCTCAAGCTGTATGACCAATATGTGCGTAAAGAGCTGAGCGATGACACCAAGCCTGAGAGCGTGATTGTCGAAGGCGGAAAGTGGCAGGGTTAACTCCCTGATAGATGATCGTTCCCACGCTCCGCGTGGGAATGCAGCCCGTGACGCTCCGCGTCACTGGACGCGGAGCGTCCCCAGAGGCATTCCCACGCAGAGCGTGGGAACGATCAGATACGGTGTGGAAGCGAGAGTGTGAGGTTAATCAGGCCAATTCCACGCCGGCTCATCCAGAACCCTCTGCCCGACGATCCCGGTCTGGCCGAGGGTTTTTTCCAGCACGATGCAATTGCATTCCGGGTCCTCCTGCAACGCCGAAATCAACCGCCGCGCATGGGACACCACCCACACCTGACACTGCTCCGACACCCGGATGATCAAGCGCGCCAGCGCCGGCAGCAGGTCTGGATGCAGGCTGGTTTCCGGTTCGTTCAGCACCATCAGCGATGGCGGGCGTGGCGTCAGCAGCGCCGCGACCAGCAGCAGATAGCGCAACGTGCCGTCCGACAATTCGGCCGCCGACAACGGCCGCAGCAACCCTTCCTGAAAGAACTCGATAGCGAAGCGTCCGCCCGCCATCGGTGCAATGTTCAGCCGTGCGCCGGGAAACGCATCACTGATCGCCGCCTGCAGCGCCTCGGGATCGCCGATCTCGCGGATGGTCTGCAACGCCGCCGCCAGATCGCGCCCGTCGTGATGCAGCACCGGCGTGCGCGTGCCCAGTTGCGGCTGGCGCACCGGTGCGTCGGCGTCGCTGCGAAAGTGATCGTAGAAGCGCCAGCGGCGGATGAACTCGCGCATCTGGAACACCTCCGGCGAGGTGCGCAGGCTGCCGACCTGATCGAACAGGCTGTCGAAGTTCGGCGTGTATTGCGCCAGAACATCCCAACCACGACCTTCACGGGCACGGATCATCGGCCCGTCGCGATCCACCAGCAGGCTGGCCGGACGATAAAGCGGCCCGGCCCAGATGCATTCCTTTTTGATTTCCGGGTCGAGGGAAAAGTACGAGAGGCTCGGCTCAGGTAATCCCAGGGCGATCGAATAGCTGAAATCCTCCCCGGCAAAGCCCAGGCGCAGGCGTTTGACGCCCTGGCGCACGGTGGACTGGATCGGCACTTCACCGTTGCGCATGCGCCGGCTGATGGTTTCCGGCCCGGCCCAGAAGGTCGAGTCGAGCCCGCCCTCACGGGCCAGCGCATTGACCACGCCGCCCTGAGCGGTTTCCGCCAGCAGCCGCAGCGCCCGGTACAGGTTGGACTTGCCGCTGCCGTTGGGGCCGGTGATCAGGTTCAGACGGCCCAGCGGAATCACCAATTTATTGATCGAGCGGTAATTGGCCACCGCGAGGGTCTTGAGCATGAAAATCCTTCCTGGGTGCCCCGAAATCCGGATCAGGATACTCGCTGCACAGAAATGCATATATCGCCCGGACGAAGGTTGAACCCTGTTCTAAGCTCACAGTCGTATCGTCACTTGCACGTTCGTACACAGGAAGGAGTCTGCATGGCGAGTCCCGGATTGAAAACAGCGGTCATGCTCAGTCTGTTCGCTTTATTGAGCGCCTGCGGCGAGAAAAAGGCCCCTGCGCAATACCTGCCCCGGGTCTTCGTGCAGGAGGTGAACCCCGCCAATTACGCCGCCGCCGTGACCCTCACCGGCGATGTGCAGGCCCGCGTGCAGACCGAACTGTCGTTCCGGGTCGGCGGCAAGATCATCCAGCGCATGGTCGATGTCGGTGACCGTGTCTCGGCCAAACAAGTGCTGGCCAAGCTCGATCCGAAGGATTTGCAGACCAACGTCGATTCCGCCCAGGCTCAGGTAGTGGCCGAGCAGGCGCGGGTCAAACAGAGCGCCGCCGCGTTCGTCCGCCAGCAGAAACTGTTGCCCAAGGGCTACACCAGCCAGAGCGAATACGATTCCGCGCAGGCTGCATTGCGCAGCAGCCAGAGTGCCTTGAGTGCCGCGCAGGCGCAGTTGGCCAATGCCAAGGATCAATTGAGCTATACCGCGCTGATCGCCGATGCGCCGGGCGTCATCACCGAGCGTCAGGCCGAAGTCGGCCAGGTGGTTCAGGCCACGGCACCGATTTTCAGCCTGGCCCGGGACGGCGACCGCGACGCCGTGTTCGCCGTTTACGAATCCCTGCTGGCCGAACGGCCGGCGGAGCGTTCGATTGTCGTCAGCCTGCTCGACAACCCCGCCATCAAGACCACCGGCACCGTGCGCGAAATCACCCCGGCGGTGTCCGCGCAGTCCGGCACGGTGCAGGTCAAGGTCAGCCTCGACAGCCTGCCGCCGGGAATGCAACTGGGCTCGGTGGTGAGCGCCACGGCCAAGGGTACCGGCAAATCGGCCGTTGAATTGCCGTGGTCGGCGCTGACCAAGAACGTCAGCGATCCGGCGGTGTGGATGGTCGACGAAAAAGGTGAAGCGCAGTTGCACAACGTCACCGTCAGCCGCTACCTGATCGGCAAGGTCATCATCAGCGAGGGCCTCAAGGGCGGGGAAAAAGTCATTGTCGCGGGTGGGCAGTTGCTGCATCCGGGCATGAAGGTCGAAATTGCCGAAAACACCTACAAGGATCTGCAGCCGGGAGCACAGCCATGAAGCGTCTGGGGCTGTTATCCATTGGCCTGTTGCTGGCCGCCTGTTCGAAAAGCGAGCCGCCGCCGGAGCCGGTACGGCCGGTGTTGTCGGTCAAGGTCGAAGCGTTGAGCGAGGAAAACCTCGGGCGTTTCGCCGGCAGCATTCAGGCACGCTATGAAAGCAACACCGGTTTTCGTGTCGGCGGGCGCATTGCCAGCCGCAACGTCGATGTCGGTACCGAGGTGCAAAAGGGCACGCTGCTCGCTACGCTCGATCCGACCGATCAGCAGAACCAGCTGCGTTCGGCCCAGGGCGATCTGGCGAGGGTTCAGGCACAACTGATCAACGCCCAGGCCAACGCCCGCCGTCAGCAAGCGCTGTTCGACCGGGGCGTGGGTGCGCAGGCGCAACTGGACATTGCCATGACGGACCTGAAAACCACCCAGGCCTCGCTGGATCAGGCTCGCGCGGCGGTCAATCAAAGCAAGGACCAACTCGATTACACCCAACTGCGCTCCGATCACAAAGCCGTGGTCACCGCGTGGAACGCCGAGGCCGGGCAAGTGGTGACGGCGGGCCAGCAAGTGGTGACTTTGGCGCAACCGGACATCAAGGAAGCGGTGATCGATCTGCCGGACACCCTGGTCAATGAGATACCTCCTGACGTGGTGTTTCTGGTGGCCGGGCAACTCGACCCGAGCATCAACACCACGGCCACCCTGCGCGAGATCGAACCCCAGGCCCAGAGTGCCACGCGCACCCGCCGTGCACGGTTGACCCTGGCCGATACGCCTGACGGCTTTCGCCTCGGCACGGCGATCAGCGTCACCCTCAGCTCGGCGATCAAACCGCGTATCGAATTGCCAGCTACGGCGTTGCAGGAGGCCGATGGCAAACAGCGGATCTGGGTCATCGACACCCAAAGCAAAACCGTCAACCCGCGCGACGTCAGCGTGATCAGCCGCACCGACAGCAGCGTTGTACTTGCGGGTGGCGTGAAGAACGGCGAGCGCGTGGTCAGCGCCGGCGTCAACAGTCTCAAACCCGGACAATCCGTGAAACTTGACGAGGACAGTCAATGAAAGGCTCTTTCAATCTCTCCGAATGGGCCCTCAAGCATCAGTCTTTCGTCTGGTATCTGATGTTCGTCGCGTTGCTCATGGGGGTGTTCTCCTACTTCAATCTGGGGCGCGAGGAAGACCCGTCGTTCACCATCAAGACTATGGTGATCCAGACCAAATGGCCGGGCGCGACCCAGGAGGAAACCCTCAAGCAGGTCACCGATCGCATCGAGAAAAAACTCGAAGAACTCGATTCCCTCGACTATGTGAAAAGCTACACGCGCCCCGGCGAATCGACGGTGTACGTGTACCTGCGCGACACCACCAGCGCCAAGGACATTCCGGAAATCTGGTACCAGGTGCGCAAGAAGATCGACGACATTCGCGGGCAGTTTCCTCAGGGGATTCAGGGGCCGGGATTCAACGACGAGTTCGGGGACGTGTTCGGCTCGGTGTACGCCTTCACCGCCGACGGCCTGACCATGCGCCAGTTGCGCGATTACGTGGAACAGGCGCGGGCCGAGATCCGCAATGTGCCGGGGCTGGGCAAGATCGAAATGATCGGCCAGCAGGACGAAGTGATTTACCTGAACTTCTCGACCCGCAAACTGGCGGCGCTGGGCATCGATCAGCGCCAGGTGGTGCAGAGCCTGCAATCGCAGAACGCCGTGACCCCGGCCGGTGTCATCGAGGCGGGGCCCGAGCGGATTTCCGTGCGGACTTCGGGGCAGTTCGCTTCCGAGAAAGACCTGGCCGAGGTCAATCTCAAGCTCAACGACCGCTTCTATCGTCTGGCGGATATCGCCGACATCACTCGTGGTTACACTGATCCGGCGACGCCGGAATTCCGTTTCGACGGCAAACCGGCGATCGGGCTGGCGATTGCCATGCAGAAGGGCGGCAACGTTCAGGAATTCGGCAAGGCCCTGCACAAACGTATCGATGAACTGACCGCGGATCTGCCGGTTGGCGTGGGTGTGCACACGGTGTCCGATCAGGCCGTGGTGGTGGAGGAAGCCGTCGGCGGCTTCACCAGTGCCTTGTTCGAAGCGGTGGTGATCGTGCTGGTGGTCAGCTTCATCAGCCTCGGCGTTCGCGCCGGGCTGGTGGTGGCGTGCTCGATCCCGCTGGTGCTGGCGATGGTGTTCGTGTTCATGGAATACAGCGGCATCACCATGCAGCGGATTTCCCTCGGCGCTCTGATCATTGCCCTCGGCCTGTTGGTGGACGATGCGATGATCACCGTGGAAATGATGGTCACGCGCCTGGAAATGGGCGAGAGCAAGGAGGAGGCGGCGACGTTCGCCTACACCTCGACCGCGTTCCCGATGCTCACCGGTACGCTGGTGACGGTCGCCGGTTTCGTCCCCATCGGTCTCAACGCCAGTTCTGCCGGCGAGTACACCTACACGCTGTTCGCGGTGATTGCCGTGGCGATGATCGTCTCGTGGATTGTGGCGGTTTTTTTCGCCCCGGTGATCGGCGTACATATTCTGAGCACCAACGTGAAATCCCATGAGGCCGAACCGGGGCGCGTTGGCCGTGCATTCAACGGCGGTTTGCTGTGGTGCATGCGCAATCGCTGGTGGGCCATCGGCATCACCGTCCTGTTGTTTGTGCTGGCGGTGTTCTGCATGCGTTTTGTGCAGAATCAGTTCTTCCCGTCTTCGGATCGACCGGAAATTCTGGTCGACCTCAACCTGCCGCAAAACGCCTCGATCGACGAAACCCGCAAGGCCGTCGACAAACTCGAGGCCACGCTCAAGGGCGATGCGGACATCGTGCGCTGGAGCACCTACATCGGTCAGGGTGCGATCCGTTTTTACCTGCCACTCGACCAACAATTGCAGAACCCGTACTACGCGCAACTGGTGATCGTCAGCAAAGACTTCGAAGCCCGCGAGGCCCTGAGTCAGCGCCTGCGCGAACGTCTGCACAAGGACTTCGTCGGCATCGGCAGTTACGTGCAGGCGCTGGAAATGGGGCCGCCGGTGGGGCGCCCGATCCAGTACCGGATCAGCGGCAAGGACATCGACCAAGTGCGCAAGCATGCCATCGACCTGGCGACTGAACTGGACAAGAACCCGCACATCGGCGAGATCATTTACGACTGGAACGAGCCGGGCAAAGTCCTGCGCATCGACATCGCCCAGGACAAGGCGCGCCAGCTCGGGCTGTCGTCCGAAGACGTGGCGAACCTGATGAACAGCATCGTCAGCGGGGCGCCGCTGACCCAGGTCAACGACGACATCTACCTGATCAACGTGGTCGGTCGCGCGGTGAGTTCGGAACGCGGTACGCCGGAAACCCTGCAGAACCTGCAGATCGTCACGCCCAACGGCACGTCGATTCCCTTGCTGGCCTTCGCCACCGTTCGTTATGAGCTGGAACAGCCGCTGGTGTGGCGTCGTGATCGCCTGCCGACCATCACCATCAAGGCGTCGGTGCGTGACGAGATTCAGCCGACCGATCTGGTGAAACTGTTGAAGCCGTCCATCGACGCGTTCGCCGACAAACTGCCCGTTGGCTACAAGGTCGCCACTGGCGGTACGGTCGAGGAGAGTGGCAAGGCCCAAGGGCCGATTGCGAAAGTGCTGCCGTTGATGCTGTTTTTGATGGCGACCTTCCTGATGATCCAGCTGCACAGTGTGCAGAAGCTGTTTCTGGTGGCCAGTGTTGCGCCGCTGGGGTTGATCGGTGTGGTGCTGGCGCTGGTGCCGACCGGTACGCCGATGGGCTTCGTGGCGATCCTCGGGATTCTGGCGTTGATCGGCATCATCATCCGCAACTCGGTGATCCTCGTGACCCAGATCGACGAGTTCGAACGCAAAGGTTACGCGCCTTGGGATGCCGTGGTGGAAGCCACCGAACACCGGCGCCGGCCGATCCTGCTGACCGCCGCCGCGGCGAGCATGGGCATGATCCCGATCGCCCGGGAAGTGTTCTGGGGGCCGATGGCCTACGCGATGATCGGCGGGATCGTGATTGCGACCCTGCTGACGCTGCTGTTTCTGCCGGCGCTATACGTGGCCTGGTACAAGATTCGCGAGCCGAAGAAAGAGGCGCAGTAAGGCGAGCGCCTTGCGTTTATCGCCAACTACACGGCTTTGCGCCAGACACTCGCCAGCCAGGGCTGCTGCTCACGCGGCAGCCCCGCCGGCCGGTAGTAATGTTCCAGCTCGACGAACCCGGCAGCGGTCAACAATCCGCGCCAGGCCTCCAGATCGTGATACGAGCCATAACGCGGCCCGTTCCAGCCCTCACGGTTATCCCCACGCGGATTGGAACTGAACAGCACGCCGCCCGGTTTCAATGTCCCGTGCAGTTGCTTCAAGACCCGAGGCAATTCCTGCAACGGCACATGAAACAGCACTGCGTTGGCGAAGATCCCGTCGAAGCGTTCGTCCGGCAGATCCAGCTTCAGAAAGTCCTGACACCACACCTCGCAACCACTGTCCTCGCGAGCCATCTGCGCGAATTTTTCCGCACCGTCGAGGCCGACGGTGACGTGTCCCATCCGGGTAAATGTCTGTAAGTCCCGCCCCGGCCCGCAGCCGAAATCGAGGATGGAAAACGGCGCCGTACCCTGGATGTGCCGCAACAGGGCGTCGATGTTCTGGCTGACATCGTGATCGCGGGTGCCTTCACGAAAATCTTCGGCCACCGCGTTGTAGTGGCTGAGGGTGGTCGAAGTGATCTGCTCAAGATCGGTGGGGGTCTGTTTCATGGTCGGACTGCGGTGGCATTCGGGTTTGGTGAATATACGCCATACAGGTTCAGGCGGGTGCGCAGGCAATAACCCTGTACCGCACTGAGCAATCCCGAAACGGATGAAATAACGCCTGTGCGACAGATGATTGTCGCGATGCCGCCCCGTCTCGGGCGACCTCTTCAGAAACAGGATTTCCTATGGTCATCGGTCGCAAGCCCCACGTCACGCCATCACCTGCCCGTTTTGCACCGGATGCCACGCGGCCCCGTACGAGGCCAGGCGATACCCTTTCCATCGAGGCCCCGGCAATCAAGGTTGCGCGAACCTCTCCAGCGCTGGAAAAAGATCCGGCGATGCCGGTTTCTGCTGACGCCGCGGTCACGATTACCGGGCTGCCCCTGGCGGAAAATACTTCTATCCGGTCCGTAGTGATGTCGCTTGAAAAGTATCGCCTCAGACTGCCGCGTGGCCTCCCGGCTGCCGATACCCAGGGCATCAGGCGTTTCAAGGGCCGCGAGTTTGTCGATATCGCTGCGGGTGAAATCGTGCAGGTCCGGCAGGACGTCGTAACGGGTGAATACCGTGCGACGCTCCCGTCGGAACAGTCCGTCTCGGGGCCGAGACTTGTTCTTGATCAGCGGACGATGATCTGGAAAGCCGAACAACTGTCGATTCTGGCTGACATCGGCAACGCCATGAGCGCCCGATACGATTCCGAGCTTATCGGCCTCAAGCCTTCAATCGGCAGGGATGCAACAGCTGCGCAGGGTCGACTGTATGAAGGCCGGGATGACCGGTTCGAGCGTCAAACCTCTCTCACCGTGACGATCATTGCCCGTGGACTGAGCCAGTTTGAACCCCGGCACGCAGCCACCCTGCGAACCGAGTTGCACGCCACGCACCAGATATTTTCCGATGCTCGCAATGGGCTCGCGGCGAACTACGCCGAGGTCGCAGGTATTTTTCAGGGATTTTTCGGCACGCAGCATGCGCTGATCAAGGCGAAGTTCGCCGATTGCCTGTCGCGAGGCGAGGCGCTGTCAAAGGAGTATCAGGGGCCATGGGGGATGGAAAAGTTCGTGGGTGTGGCATTTGACCAGGATCGCCGGGCGTGGATGTACCAGTTCGATTTTCATGGCCGTTTATTCATCAGTCTCAATCACCTGCAGACCGGGGATTTTGCCGCCGTTCTGGGTCATGAGATGCTGCACACGAACAGGGTCAACCGGTTCAAGAGCGTTGGGCCAGGCGCGCTGGATTTCTTTTATCTGGACGCGCGCATGGGAAATGCCCTAAGTCGTCCGCTGCCGGTTTACGACATGGCCGAGCGCGTTGTTTCGGAAGTCATCATGCAGGGCGGCATGACGGTGGCATACCTGGATGGGTTCACGAGCGACCACAGCCGTTTCACCGCCGGAGTCAGAGAGGCTCTGGGACTGGCAGAGAAGCTGGATGTCCAGACGGCTGTCGACCTGTTCAATGCCCACCCGACCGTTCGGACATCGCTAGCCTCAAGCAATGCCGACAGCATTATCTACGCCGCCACCAGTCTGCAGGCTCTGCATCTGGCCAGAATCGCAGACAGCCAGCTGCTTGAAAGCCTGTTGAACCGTTGACGATCTCAGCGCTTGTTCAGCCCCCGTGCCAGACGATCTCCACCCAGCTGAATCAGCGCTACCAGCGCCACCAACAGTACGATGACGGTCAGCATGATCTGGCTGTCGAAGCGCTGATAGCCGTAACGATAGGCGATGTCACCCAGACCGCCGGCGCCAATCGCTCCGGCCATGGCCGATGAGTTGATCATCGTCACCAGGGTGATGGTGAACCCGCCCACAATCCCCGGCAGGGCCTCGGGCAACAGCACGTGCCAGACGATGTGCCAGCGCCGGCAGCCCATGGCTTGCGCGGCCTCGATCAGGCCGTAGTCGACTTCACGCAGACTCACCTCGGCGATTCGCGCAAAGAACGGTGTGGCCGCGATGGTCAGCGGTACGACGGCCGCCCACACGCCGTAGGTGGTGCCGACGATCAGCCGGGTGAACGGGATCAGCGCGACCATCAGAATCAGGAACGGGATCGAACGAAACAGGTTCACGAAGGCACCCAGCGCACGGTTAAGAACCGGCGCTTCGTAGATCCCGCCCTTGTCGCTGGTGACCAGAATCACCGCCATCGGAATACCCGCCAGCAATGCGATCAGCGAGGACACGCCGACCATCAGAAACGTGTCGATGAAACCCTGCAGCAAGCGATCAAACCACATAACCCAGCACCTCCGTGCGTTGTGCCCATTGGCTGGCTCGCTCACGCAATTGCTCGGCGTTCAGCTTTGAGCCCGCCACCGCCAGCAGCAATTGCCCAAGCGCGTGGCCCTGAATCCGTTCCACGCCGCCCTGGAGCAATTTCACCCGGCCACCGAGCGCGGCGAACAGCGCGGCCAGATCCGGTTCGTCCTGTTGGTTGCCAGTGAACTGCAAACGCAGCACAACTGACGCATCGGGCGAGGACGGTTGTGCCTGCAAACGGCTTTGTAATTCTTCGGGCAAGGCGTGTTGCAACGGTGCGAGCAAGGTCTGGCTGACTTCGTGCTGCGGGTTGCCGAACACTTCCCAGACCGGGCCCTGCTCGACGATGCGGCCGTGTTCGAGCACGACGACGCGGTCGCAGATTTCCCGGATCACCGCCATCTCGTGGGTGATCAGCACGATGGTCAGGCCCAGGCGTCTGTTGATCTCGCGCAGCAGGCCGAGGATTGACTGGGTGGTTTCCGGATCGAGAGCCGAGGTGGCTTCGTCACACAGCAAAATATCCGGGTCATGCACCAGCGCGCGGGCGATGCCGACCCGCTGTTTCTGCCCGCCGGACAGCTGCGCCGGATACGCCTTGTGCTTGGCTTGCAGGCCCACCAGCTCAAGCAGTTCGCGAACCTTGTTCTCCCGCTGTTCCTTCGGGACGCCGGCGACTTTCAGTGGCAGTTCGACGTTCTGCCACACCGTTTTCGCCGACATCAGGTTGAAGTGCTGGAAGATCATGCCGATCCGCCGTCGCAGGGCGACGAGGCGGTCCTCGTCGTATTCGCCGATGTCCACCTGATCGATCAGCACCCGGCCCGAGGTCGGTTGTTCGAGGCGGTTGATGGTGCGAATCAGCGACGACTTGCCGGCGCCGCTGCGACCGATGATGCCGAACACTTCACCGCGCTGGATCGCCAGGTCGATGCCTTGCAGGGCGGCGACCGGGCCTTGTTTGCCGTCGTAGGTTTTGCCGAGCCCGACGAAACGCACATGAGCGCGGTTCAGTTCCGGATGCAGTTCGGTGCGTTGCGCAAGCGCAGGTGGCTCTGGAAGGTCCAGTCGCCGTCGGATGGCCGCGGTCATCCTCAGCTTTCCCAACCGGCCTGGTACAGCTTGCCGTGGGCCTTATCCAGCGCCGCGCGAACGGCCGGCGAATGCTGGTAGATGTCGACGAACTTGATCAGGCGCGGGTCGGTCTTGCTCTTCGGCTGGATCACGAATTGGATCACGTATTCCTTGTGGTCGAGACCGTCGAACAGCAGCGCGGAGCCGGCATCGAAAGTCTTCGCCAGACGAATGTAGGCCGGGTAGCCCTGAACCAGATCGGCGTCATCGTAGGCGCGCACCAGTTGCACGGCTTCAACCTGGAGGATCTTGATCTTCTTCGGATTGGCGACGATATCGTCTTCGGTGGCCTTGTAGCCGACGCCCGGCTTGAGGGTGATCAGACCGGCCTTGGCCAGCAGTTGCAGGCCGCGTCCGCTGTTGATCGGGTCGTTGGCGATGGCCACGCTGGCGCCTTCCGGCAGCTCGTCGAAGCTTTTGTATTTCTTCGAGTACAGGCCGACGTTGTTGATGATGCCCGGCGCGAACGGCACCAGGTCGAAACCGGAGGCGGCCTTGGCGTTTTCCAGGAACGGAATGTGCTGGAAGTAGTTCACGTCGATGTCACCGGCGGCGAGGCTGACGTTCGGCGCGATCCAGTCGGTGAATTCCACCAGCTCGACTTTCAGGCCTTGTTTGGAGGCCTCTTCGACGGCGGCTTCCAGCGGAATCGCGAAGGCTGCGGTAGTGCCGATTTTCAACGGGGCATCGGCGGCGAAAACAGCCGAGCTGAACAGGCCGAAGGCCAGGGCCAGTGCTTTGACTGGGTGGGACAGCAGTTTCTTGGTCATGGTGGTTTTCCAGTCAGTTAATTTAGCCTGATCGCTCCCACGCTCCGCGTGGGAGCGCGCCTCAATGGACGCTCTGCGTCCGCTGTCGGGACGCAGAGCGTCCCAGGCTGCATTCCCACGCGGACGGTTCGACGCCTCGACGTGGGAACGATCAGTGCAAGGGTTAGTGTCGGTAGTGGGCGCCCGTGTGTTGCTGCGGCAAATGCGCTTCGCCGTGAAACAGTTTTTCCCGCAGGCTGCCGCTGTCGTACGCGGTCTTGTACGAGCCGCGCCGTTGCAGTTCCGGAATCACCAGATCGATGAAATCCACATAGCTTTCCGGGGTGACGATGCGGGTCAGGTTGAAGCCGTCGAGGCCGGTTTCGGCGATCCACGATTCCAGTTCATCCGCCACTTGCTGCGGCGAACCGACCACGGTGATGTAGCGCCCGCCGAGGGCGTGCTGGTCGAGTAATTTGCGGCGGGTCCAGTCGTTGTTCTGCAAGTTCTTGGTGGCGGACTGGATCGCGTTGCTTTTGACGTACTGGATCGGTTCGTCGATTTCGTACTGGGAAAAATCGATCCCGGTGGAGGCCGAAAAATGCGCCACGCCCGCTTCGGCGCTGGCGTAGCTCAGGTATTCGGCATGCTTGGCCCAGGCCGCTTCCTCGGTCTCGCCGACGATCACGTTGAGGCCCATGAACACCTTGATGTCCTCGGGATTGCGCCCGGCTTCGACGGCGCTGGCCCGGACCTTGTCCACCTGCGCCTTGGTCGACGGCTTGTTCTGGCCGCTGATGAACACGCACTCGGCATGCCGCCCGGCGAACAGCAGACCGCGATCCGAACTGCCGGCCTGGAACAGCACCGGCGTGCGCTGCGGCGACGGTTCGCACAGGTGATAACCCTCGACCTGATAGAACTCGCCCTTGTGTTCGACCTTGTGCACCTTGTCCGGCTGCGCGTAGATCCGCTGCTGCGGATCGTTGAGCACCGCACCGTTTTCCCAGCTGCCTTCCCAGAGTTTGTAGAGCACTTCGAGGTACTCGTCGGCCTGGTCGTAACGCCGGTCGTGCTCGACCTGTTCACTGAGGCCCATCGCCTTGGCGGCGCTGTCCAGATAGCCGGTGACGATGTTCCAGCCCACCCGTCCACGGCTCAGGTGATCGAGGGTCGACATGCGTCGGGCGAACAGATACGGCGGCTCGTAGGTGAGGTTGGCGGTCAGGCCGAAACCGAGGTTTTTGGTCACCGCGGACATCGCCGATACCAGCAGCAACGGATCGTTGACCGGCAGCTGAATCGACTCTTTCAGGGTGACGTCCACCGAGTTCTGATAGACGTCGTACACGCCGACGATGTCGGCGATGAACAGCCCGTCGAACAGCCCGCGCTCCAGCAACTGTGCCAGTTCGGTCCAGTATTCGATTGTCTTGTACTGGGTTGAGGTGTCGCGGGGATGGGTCCACAACCCGTGGTTGATGTGGCCGATGCAGTTCATGTTGAACGCATTGAGCAGGATCTTTTTCTTGCTCATCAGATGGTCCCTCGCAGCGGCGGGTTTTCATCGTTGAGGTAGTAATTGCCCACCGCGTGGTACTTCCAGCGCACCGGGTCGTGCAGGGTGTGAACCCGGGCGTTGCGCCAGTGACGGTCTAGGCCGTGTTCGATCAGGGTGGCCTGGCTGCCGGCCAGTTCGAACAGGGTGCTGCCGGCGGCCAGGGAGATTTCGGTGCTGATTGCCCGTGCTTCGGCGACGGCAATCGAGGCTGCCGCAACGGTCTCGGCGTTAGTCTCGGCCTGGGCGGCGTCGAGGAATTCGCCGGCACGTTCGAGCAGCGCTTCGGTGGCGTGCAGGCGGATACTCAGGTGGCCGAAGCTCTTGAGGGTCAGCGGGTCTTCGGTGGCCTTGTCGTTACCCGAATCGATCCATGGCCGGGTCTTGCTGCGTACAAAGTGCAGCGCGTCTTCGTAGGCGGCGCGGGCTATGCCGGTGTCGATGGCGGCGTGAAGGATCTGCGCCAACGGGCCTACCGGGGTCGGGCGTTCGAAAGCGCTCTGGAACGGAATGACATCTTCGGCAGTGACGTACACGTCTTCGAACACCACCGAACCGCTGCCAGTGGTGCGCTGACCGAAGCCGCTCCAGTCGTCGATCACGGTCAGGCCTTTGCTGTCGCGCGGGACGAACGCCAGTTGCTGCACACCGTTTTCATCGACCACGGACGTTGGAATGCGTTGGGCGTAAATGGCGCCGGTCGCATAGAACTTGCGGCCGTTGATGCGATAACCGCTGCCGTCGCGCTTGAGGCTGGTGACACGGTCATGGGCGGTCCTGGTGCCCAGCTCTGCCAGGGCATTGCCGAAGCGCTGGCCGGCGAGGACTTCGGCGTACAGGCGTTGTTTCTGCTCGTGGCTGCCGTTCACCCGAAGCACTTCCAAGGCATAGAAATGGTTCTGTGGAATCTGCCCCAGCGAGCCGTCAGCCCGGGCAATCAGCGCGATGACTTTGGCCAGGGTCACGTTGGATACGCCGGCGCCACCGTACTCCTTGGGCACGCTGATGCCCCACAGGCCGGAGCGGGAAAACACGTCGAGCTCCGGCAGCGGCAGCCGGCGTTCGCGGTCGCGCAGGTTGCTGTCGCGCTGGAAATCTTCGGCCAGGTCGCTGGCGACGATCAGGGCTTGCTCGTCGCTGGTGATGAGCGCGACGGGATGGGAAAAAGTCATGTATTTCTCCAGAGATCTGGTCAAAAGTGTTCGGGTCGTCAGATCCAGGAATGGCGAGCCGGCAACTTGCCGTTGAGGCGCCAGGCGCCAACTGCGTGGTACTTCCAGCGCACCGGGTCGTGCAGGGTGTGCACCCGGGCGTTGCGCCAGTGACGGTCGAGGTTGAATTCGGCGAGGGTCGCGCGGCTGCCGGCCAGTTCGAAGAGTTTTTCGCTGGCCAGCAGCGAGATCTCGGTGGTCAGCACTTTGGCTTCGGCTACGGCAATCGATGCGCGGGCGGCGGATTCGGCGGTCAGTGGCGCGGCGTGCACCTGATCCAGCACCTGCCCGGCCTTGCGCAACAGCGCTTCGGCAGCGTGCAGTTCGATTTTCAGTTTGCCGATGTCGGCGATCACGTAGAGGTCATCGCTGGCCCGTTCGACGTTAGCGTCGATCCACGGCCGGGCGCGGGTCTTGACGAATTCGATGGCGTCATCGATGGCGCCACGGGCGATACCGGCGTCGATCGCTGCCTGAATCAGCTGCGAAACCGCGCCCTGGGTGTTGGGCTTTTCGTTGATCTTCCAGTTGTCCACCACGAGGCCGGCATCGACCCGCACGTTGTTCAACAGGATCGTGCCACTGGCGGTGGTGCGCTGGCCGAAACCGGACCAGTCATCGACGATGCGCAGGCCCGGCGTGCCCCGACGGACGAAGGCCAAAACCTGTTTACCGTCATCGTTCAGCGCCTTGACCGCGACCCAGTGGGCGAACAGGGCGCCGGTGGAGTAGAACTTCTGGCCATTGATCACGTAGTCATCGCCGTCGGCGGTGATGCGCGCTTTCAATTCCAGGGTGTCCTTGGTGCCGCGTTCGGGCCCGGCGTTTCCGATGCGCCAGCCTTCCAGAACGCTCTGCAACAGCAGTTTTTTCTGCTGTTCGGTGGCGCTGCCGAGGATCAGGTTGATGATGCCGAACTGGTTCTGCGGGATCTGCCCCAATGCCGGGTCGGCTGCGGAAATGATCGCGAACACTTCGGCCAGGGTCACGAAGGAAACCTGCGGGCCACCGTACTCGCGCGGAATCGCGATGCTGCCGAGGCCGCTGCGGGTGAACTGTTCGATTTCCGACCACGGCAGCTTGCGCTGGCGATCGCGTCTGGCGGCCTGCACGCGAGCGACTTGCGCCAGCTCGTGGGCGGCCTTGATGGCTTGAGCGTCGTTGCGCAGCACTTGCGCGGGCAACAACAACGGGGCGATGTCCAGGTCACTCTGGACGTTTGCGTCTGCCAGACTGGACATCAGTGCCGCTCCCTGGCTGCACGCAATGCCCTGGCGATCTGCACTGGGGTGATTGTGTTCCGGACCATGTTACCTACCTCACATCTCATGAAAAACGCCGCAAAAGTGCGGCGAACGAAAGAATGTCCGGTGGTCCGGTTCATATACCCTAAGCGCGTATAAAATTTAAATAAACTAACTTTTAGGAATATGTATAGAAGGGGGCGTGGTCCGTCTGGTTAAGCGTGCGGCGGCGAGGGAAGTCGTCCCTCACCGGCCGTCGATGCTCATTTTTTTTGCGGCTCTGCTGCCTTCGGCGTTTCCTTGAGCGGCACCTTGAGGTAGGGATTCACGCAACCGATCTTCAGCGTTCGCGGCGGCGCCCAACGCGAGTTGTTGCCGACCCGGTCGAGGATGCAGTAGGTCACATCCAGCCGCAGGTCTTCGCCGGCCTCGGTGATGATCGCCGGCGGCACCCAGACCTGAATCGGCTGGCCGACATCGGCCGGGGTGATGCGCGCCAGGTCCATCCGCACATCGCCCCAGCGCAGGGTGATGGCATCGCCTTCAGCCATGTTCAGGTACGGCTCGATGGTCAGTGGTACGCCACGCTTGATCTGGTTCGCGTTGACCCCCTGACGGCGAATGGTCTCGGGCAGGGTCACAGGGGCCAGTTGCTGGTTTTCGTCACCACACACCGCGGGGGGCTGCCCGCCGGGGCAGTCGAGTTTCACCGTGACGCGCGCCGCCGCCGACAGTGATGGCCCGTGACCCACCCGCATGACCCGGTAGTGAATACGTGATGAGCCGCTGACGATAAAGCTCTCGGGCACCCGCAGACTCACCGGGGCTGCGAGGTCTTGCGCTGTCAGCAGGTGAGAGGCGACATAGCAGTTGTTCCAGAACAGTTCGATCAGGTCGCCGGTGTCCATGTCCGGGTAGGGCGGCACATCGACCAGCAGATGCGCCGCTGCTGCGAGATTGATGCCGTTGTTTTGCGAGGGCGCCACGCTCGGCGCGGTCAGTTCGGGGATAAGCGAAGTGCGGGTCATGAAATCCTCTCCTTGAAGCCTTGCAGCGAAATCCGTTTCTGAAAGTTCAAATGGCCAGAATTGCCCGGTAATAAAAACCAGTACTTTCGGCCAATCGTTATAGGGTCTTTGTGATGTAGCGGCTTGCGATGAGTGACTAGATAAAAGTTCACTGAAAGGCATGTCAATGGATGGCGTTAGTTAATTGCAGAATTACGGACTTATCAGAATGCTCCTACGTCGATAAGGCACTCTACCTATCTGGAACGGCGAATTAAGCCACGTTTTTTCCAGGCTTTACCGGCTGTGGCGGCTATTGAACTGCGCAAAGGAAGACGAGTGAGAGGGCGCAATTCAATCATGCCCAGTGTGTTGCAGGACATGGATAAGTAGCGCAATTGTTTGATTGAGTTGGTGTTGTGGAATGTTTAAACATAACTTCCATCCATGGAAGTTTGTATTCAGGAAAGTTTGCGGATCAGCCGTTGTTTCTGAACTTGCTGAGGAACTGTCGAGTGCGTTCTTCTTTCGGATTGGCAAACAACGCTTTCGCTTCACCTTGTTCGACGATCACGCCTTTATCGAAAAACACCACGCGGTTGGCCACGTCACGGGCGAACGCCATTTCGTGGGTGACGATCACCATGGTGCGTTTCTCCTCGGCGAGGCCGCGGATGGTCGCCAGCACTTCACCTACCAGCTCCGGATCGAGGGCCGAGGTCGGCTCGTCGAACAGGATCACTTCCGGCTCCATCGCCAGCGCCCGGGCAATCGCCACGCGCTGTTGCTGGCCACCGGACAGGCGCCGTGGGTAGGCGTCTTCCTTGCCCGCCAGGCCGACCTTGGCCAGCAGCTTCTTGCCCAGGGCAATGGCTGCATCGCGAGGCGTCTTCTTGACCACGATCGGGCCTTCGATGACGTTTTCCAGGGCGGTGCGGTGGGGGAACAGGTTGAAGTTCTGGAACACGAAGCCCACATGCTGGCGCAGGTTGCGCACCAGGCTCTGCTGCTGGTTCAGCGGGCGACTGGTATCGATCTCGATCTCGCCGACCTTGATCCGGCCGCTGGTGGGTTCCTCGAGGAAGTTCAGGCAGCGCAGGAACGTGGTCTTGCCCGAGCCGCTGGGGCCGATGATTGCCACGACCTCGCCTTCCTTCACCTCCAGATCAATGCCGTTGAGCACGACTTGACCCTTGAACTGCTTTGTCAGTTTTTCCACGACAATCATGGGGTCAGGACTCCTGGTCGTGCCGATTGACCCGCTCTTCCAACTTGTTCTGGAAGTGCGACAGCACCGTGGCCAGAATCCAGTAGATCAGCGCGGCGGCAAGATACATGGTGAAGACTTCGAAAGTCCGGGCGGTAATCAGCTGTGCCTGACGGAACAGCTCCGGCACCTGAATGGTGGCGGCCAGTGCGGTGTCCTTGACCAGCGAAATGAAGCTGTTGCCCAGCGGCGGCAACGCCGTGCGCATCGCCTGCGGCAGGATGGCCCGGCGCAGGGTCTGCGCGCGGGTCATGCCGATGCTCGCAGCGGCTTCCCACTGGCCGCGCTCGATCGAACCGATCGCGGCACGCAGGATTTCACAGGCGTAGGCGGCCATGTTCAGCGAGAAGCCGATCAGCGCCGCCGGCAGCGGGTCGAGTTCCATGCCCAATTGCGGCAAGCCGTAATAGATCACGAACAGTTGCACCAGCAACGGCGTGCCGCGAAAGAACGACACATAGATGCGGGCCAGCCAGCTGACCGACTTGAAACGCGACAGGCGCATCAACGCCAGGCCAAAGCCCAGCAGCAGGCCGAAAAACATGCCGCCGAGGCTGAGGATTACCGTGTAGTACGCGCCCTTCAACAGGAAGGGCGCGGAGTCCAGAGCGAGTTGGAAAGCTTCTTCCATTATTGGGTGACGTCAGCGTTGAAGTATTTCTTGGACAGCTTCTCAAGGGTGCCGTCGGCACGCAGTTCGTCGAGGGCCTTGTTCACGGCGGCCAGCAGTTCAGGTTCGCCTTTGCGCAGGGCAATACCCGCTTCCTGACGGGAGAAGGCTTCACCGGCAGCGACGGTTTTTGGCGCTTTCTGGGCGTATTCCAGTGCAGCCAGTCGGTCGATCAGGATCGCGTCGGTACGTCCGTTGTTCAGGTCGGCGAACTTGGTCGGATCATCGTCGTAGGTGCGAACGTCGGCACCCGGCACGTTGGCGCGGACCCACTGTTCATAGTTGGTGCCCAGACCGACGCCGACTTTCTTGCCGGACAGGTCGGCGGCGGATTTGATGTTCAGCGCGGCTGCCTTGTCTTTCAGTACCAGTGCCTGAATCCCTGAAACGGTGTACGGCTCGGAGAAGTCGTACTTCTTCTTACGCTCTTCGGAGATGGTCACCTGATTGACCACCACGTCCAGACGCTTGGATTCCAGGGCCGCGAGGATGCCGTCCCATTTGGTCGGCTGAATCTTGGCCTTCACGCCCAGCTTCTTGGCCAGGGCTTCGGACAGCTCGACTTCGAAACCCGACAGCTTGCCGTCGGCATCGACGAAGCTGAACGGTGGGTAAGTGCCTTCCAGGCCGACGTTGATAACGCCTTTGTCCTTGATCTGTTGCAGTTGCTCACCGGCAACCGCCTGCCCCAGCAGACCGGCGCTCAGTGCCAGGCCCAGCGAACCTACCAGCAGATTTCGACGTAGTGCGGAAAGAATCATGACAAGCCCCTGTGTTTTCTTATGGAAGACGCTTAAGGAAAGTTGGCGAATCCGGGAATTGGACGACAGCGCTATCCTGCCTTAAAGCAGCTTATGCGTCTCTCGCGAAATTCGCCTGCGGCGAGACTATAGGGTGGTTCTTTTAGAATGGAAAATAATGAATTTTCCATTTGTTATTCATCTGCGGAATATGCGTTTTTCGTATTCCGGGCTGTGTTCCCACGCAGAGCGTGGGAGCGAGCGCGTCAGAGAAAATCCTTGTACGCAAACAACGCCGGGGCGCCGCCGGTGTGCAGGAAGATGATCGGGCCGTCGTCGAAACGCCCGCGACCGATGCCGTCGAGCAGTCCGGCCATGGCCTTGCCGGTGTAGACCGGATCGAGCAACACGGCGTCCTGGCTGGCCAGCAGCTTCACCGCCGACAGCGTCCCGGCATTCGGCTCACCATAGCGCGGGCCGAAGTATTCGTCCCACAACTCGACCTTGAAGCTGTCCGGCAGCGCCACACCCAGCAGGTCGGCGGTGCGTTCGGCGAGGCCCTGGACTTTCGGGCGCTGATCTTCTTCGCTGCGCGACACCGTCACGCCAATCACCGGCAGTTGTGGCAGGGCTTCGCTCAGGGCCAGCGCCAGACCGCTGTGAGTACCGGCGCTGCCAGAGGCCAAAACGACGGCGGAGAATTGCAGGCCGGTGTCCTTGATCTGTTCTGCCAGCTCCAGACCGGCGCGCACGTAACCCAGCGCGCCGAGGGCGTTGGAGCCACCGATCGGCACCAGGTACGGCTTCTTGCCGTTGCTGCGCAGGCGCACGGCGAGGGCGGCCAGTTGTTCGTCGGCGTTGTCGAGGTTGTCGACCAGCTCGACCTTGGTGTCGAACAGGTCCAGCAGCAGGCGGTTGCCGTTGCCGGTGTAGTTGCTGTCGTCGGTGCCCAGCGGGTTTTCCAGCAGCGCTACGCAACCCAGGCCCAGTTTGGCGGCCAGCGCGGCAGTCTGGCGAACGTGGTTCGATTGCAGTGCACCGGCGGTGATCAGGGTATCCGCGCCTTGGGCGATGGCATCGGCGGCGAGGTATTCGAGCTTGCGCAGCTTGTTGCCGCCCATGGCCAAAGGCGTCAGGTCATCGCGTTTGATGTAGACATCGCGGCCGAGCCAGGTGGACAGGCGCTCGAGTTTTTCCAGTGGGGTCGGTTGGCCGAGCAGGTCGAGGCGGTTGAAGCGTTGCAGCTGTTGATTGATCGGTTGTGTGGACATGGTTCCGTACTGATGCAAGGAGATGTCAGGACTATAGGCACGCCGATTTACCGGGGCAACCGCCAATCGCTTATAGCCAAATGTGCTTAACCCAGCACTATCGGTTCTTAATTCGCCCCGGTGGGGTTGCCGTAAAGTAGTCGCCGTTGACGCGGCCAGACAGTCCGGCCGCCCGTGAGGAGTCTTTACCGTGAGCGAGCGTTCCAGCCATTGGCAATTGCAGACCATCGTCAGCCAGCTGCGTACTGCGCGGGATCAGTGGCGTGCGCAAAACGGGCGCGCGTCCGGCGAGCAGGGCGGGCGTGAATTGCCGTCCCGTGATGCGATGGCGCAGATCCTTGAAGCCCTGTGCGGCGCACTGTTTCCGATGCGGCTGGGGCCGGTGGATCTGCGTGAAGAGAGCGAGGATTTCTATGTCGGTCACACCCTCGACGTTGCGTTGAATGCATTGCTGGCTCAGGCACGACTCGAACTGCGTTACGTCGCCCGTCACAGCGCCCAGGCCGACACTGAAGTCGAGGCCGAAGCCATCCGGATCATCCAGGATTTCGCCCTCGCACTGCCGGGCCTGCGCAGCCTGCTCGACACCGATGTGCTGGCCGCCTACCACGGCGACCCGGCGGCGCGCAGCGTCGATGAAGTGCTGCTGTGCTATCCGGGGATTCTGGCGGTGATTCACCATCGTCTGGCCCACCATTTGTATCGCGCGGGTCTGCCGCTGCTGGCTCGGATCAGTTCGGAAATCGCCCACTCGGCGACCGGCATCGATATTCACCCCGGTGCGCAGATCGGCCGCAGTTTCTTCATCGACCACGGGACGGGCGTGGTGATCGGCGAGACCGCGATCATCGGCGAGCGCGTCAGGATTTATCAGGCGGTGACCCTTGGCGCCAAACGCTTCCCGGCGGATGAGGACGGCCAGCTGCAGAAGGGCCATCCACGCCATCCGATCGTCGAAGACGACGTAGTGATCTACGCCGGGGCGACAATCCTGGGACGGATTACCATTGGCAAGGGCTCGACCATCGGTGGCAACGTGTGGCTGACCCGCAGCGTACCCGCCGGGTGCAACCTGACCCAGGCCAATCTGCAGCATGATGACGGGACGCAGAAGTAACGCTTACACCTGATCGTTCCCACGCTCCTGCGTGGGAACGCCTACAGGGACGCTCCGCGTTCCGAACTCCCCCCGAAATACAGAGTGGCCCGCAATATGACGCGGAGCGTCAAGGGCGGCATTCCCACGCAGAGCGTGGGAACGATCAGTTGGGAACGATCATCCTCGCCACAGCGTCATAACCCCTCTTGAGCTAGCGTACGAAAGGTACCGCTGAGCCCTGCGATTAGTCCTGAGCGTACTATCCATGTTTAACTTGAACGTTCATTCAAGTTAAACCGGCGGTTCGCTGCCCGCTCACAACAGGAGGCTTGCCTTTGCTGAGTCCGATCATTTCAGCCATTTTCCAACCCCTTGAGGTGCACCGTTCATGAGTGCATCGTCCACCCCCGCCAGCGGTCTGGTACGCATGAATCCGCCGGTGTTCTGGTTCGCCGCGACGGTGATCCTGCTTTTCGGCCTGACGGTCATCGCCATGCCGGAACAGGCCGGCGCCTGGCTTCTCGAAGCGCAAAACTGGGCGGCCAACACGGTCGGCTGGTACTACATGCTCGCGATGACCCTGTATCTGGTCTTCGTGGTGGTCACCGCGTTATCGGGCTACGGCAAGATCAAACTCGGTGCCGACCACGACGAACCCGAATTCAGTTACCTGTCCTGGGCCGGCATGCTGTTCGCCGCCGGGATCAGCATCACGCTGTTTTTCTTCTGTGTGTCCGAACCGCTGACCCATATGCTCCAGCCGCCGCAAGGCGAGGCCGGCACGGCGGAGGCGGCGCGTCAGGCGATGCAGATTCTGTTTCTGCACTGGGGCCTGCACGGCTGGGGCGTGTTCGCCTTTGTCGGCATGGCGCTGGCGTATTTCGCCTA
This sequence comes from Pseudomonas sp. R15(2017), assembly GCF_002112685.1. Classification (NCBI taxonomy): domain Bacteria; kingdom Pseudomonadati; phylum Pseudomonadota; class Gammaproteobacteria; order Pseudomonadales; family Pseudomonadaceae; genus Pseudomonas; species Pseudomonas sp. R15(2017). Next base: position 303,916 of record NZ_NEII01000004.1, on the reverse strand, counting down.
CCGGCATAACCTGCCGCTGGCCCTGCGTTCGGCGCTGTATCCGCTGATCGGCAAACGCATCAACGGCCCCATCGGCTACGCAGTGGACGGCTTCGGCATTATCGCCACGGTGTTCGGCCTCGGTGCGGACATGGGCTTCGGTGTGCTCCATCTCAACTCCGGTCTGGACTACCTGTTCGGCATCGCCCACACCCAGTGGATTCAAGTCGGCCTGATCACGCTGATGATGGGCGCAGCGATCATCGTCGCCGTCTCCGGCGTGGATAAAGGTGTGCGGGTCATGTCCGACATCAACATGCTGCTGGCCTGTGCGCTGCTGCTGTTCGTGTTGTTCGCCGGCCCCACCCAGCATTTGCTCAACACCCTGATCCAGAACCTCGGCGACTACCTCGGCGCCTTGCCGATGAAAAGTTTCGACCTCTACGCCTACGACAAACCGAGCGACTGGCTCGGCGGCTGGACAGTCTTCTACTGGGCCTGGTGGATTGCATGGTCGCCGTTCGTGGGCCTGTTCATCGCACGGATTTCCCGTGGCCGGACCATCCGCGAATTCGTCTTCGGCGTGCTGCTGATTCCGCTGGGTTTCACCCTGGCGTGGATGTCGATCTTCGGCAACAGCGCCATCGACCAAGTGCTCAACCACGGTATGTCGGCGCTGGGCATGTCGGCCCTCGATAACCCGTCGATGACCCTCTATCTGCTGCTGGAAACCTATCCGTGGAGCAAGACCGTTATCGCGGTGACGGTGTTCATCAGTTTCGTGTTTTTCGTCACCTCCGCCGACTCCGGCACCGTGGTGCTCTCGACCCTGTCGGCCAAGGGCGGCAACCCGGATGAAGACGGGCCGAAATGGCTGCGGGTGTTCTGGGGCGCGATGACCGCGCTGGTGACCAGTGCGCTGCTGTTCTCCGGCAGCATCGATGCGTTGAAGTCGGCGGTGGTGCTGACCTCGCTGCCGTTCTCGCTGATTCTGCTGCTGATGATGTGGGGCCTGCACAAGGCGTTCTATCTGGAGTCGCAGAAGCAGATCGCGCAACTGCATTCGCTGGCGCCGGTGTCCGGTTCACGGCGTGGCAAGGGCGGCTGGCGTCAGCGTCTGAGTCAGGCCGTCCACTTCCCGTCGCGGGACGAGGTGTACCGCTTCATGGACACCACGGTGAAGCCGGCCATCGAAGAAGTGACGGCCGTGTTCGCCGAGAAAGGCCTGAACGTGGTCACCCAACCGGATCCGGCGCACGACAGCGTCAGCCTGGAAATCGGTCACGGTGAACAGCACCCGTTCATCTACCAGGTGCAGATGCGCGGCTACTTCACGCCGTCGTTCGCCCGTGGCGGCATGGGTTCCAAGCAGCTCAACAATCGCCGCTACTACCGCGCTGAAGTGCACTTGAGCGAGGGCAGTCAGGACTACGATCTGGTCGGTTACACGAAAGAGCAGATCATCAACGACATCCTCGACCAGTACGAACGGCACATGCAGTTCCTGCATCTGGTGCGTTGATCGGGGCAGGGCGCCGGGACGATTCAGGTCTCGGCGCTCAGCACCATGAACAACACCATCGCCGCCAGCGGCACGCCATACACGGCGCTGCCGATCGCAATCTCCGACCCCAACGGCTGCCCGGCGTGGACCACGCCGACCGCACCATTGATCACCGTCAACGCCAGCCACAACGCCGCGAAACCATAGGCCAGCGTCTGCCGACTGAAACCGATGCGCTCGCCGATGTAAAACATCAATGCCAGCAGGATCAGGCCGAAGAAGATGATGATTGCGGTGTGCATGGTGGGTTTCGCCTGGTGGGTTCGTTTACCTGTGATTCGTCCAGCTCGGTGTCCTTTTAGAGCATAGCCAAACCAGCCCATTCTTTTCGTATCTCTCCGCCGGCTGACCATGACGCTCTGTCTATGTCATCCAGACTGCGAGCTGCATCAGATCTTCACGTAACGATCGATTTCAAGATGTGTAATTTAGCTTTCTGATTGGTGGTTACACCTATAGTGCGCTGCATCTACGGGTGTACAGGAAGGGGCTCTAATGAAATTCCCGGTCGTTCTGCATAAGGATTCCGACTCAGACTACGGAGTGATCGTCCCCGACATTCCGGGTTGTTACTCGGCAGGCGGTACAGCCGCTGAAGCTATCAGCAACATTCAAGAAGCACTGGCATTGCACTTTGCGGGACTGGTCGAGGATCGCGAGTCGTTGCCGCAGGTGCGGGATATTGGTGCTCATCTCGACAACCCGGAATACGCCGGAGGCGTTTGGGATGTAGTCGAGTTTGATATCACCCCATATTTTTCGATCTGACTCCCATGCCGTTAGAGCGAGTCTCTGGGTCAGGTACTTTCCCGCTCAATGACCGTGCATTGCAGCAGATTCAACCGCTGCACCTCATCGCTCGGCAAAACGCCCAGACTTTCCAGCACCCGGGTTGCCGCCAGCACGCCGATCTCCAGCGCCGGCGGTTTGATCGTGCTCAGGCTCGGCAGCAGCATCTCGGCGAACGGGTAGTCGCCGAAGCCGAGGACGGCGCAGTCTTCGGGGATCTTGAGGCCGGCGCGTTGTCCGGCGAGCAGGCCGCCGGCGGCGAGGTTGTCGTTGGCGAAGATGATGGCGTCCGGGCGTGGTGAGGCTTTCATCAGTGCTTCCATCGCTTGCTTGCCGGCCTCGAACGGGGCGCGATCGGCGGCGGGTGCGAATACCCAGGGCTCAAGTCCTAGCTCACGCACGGTCGCCGCATAACCGTCGCGGCGCTCCAGTGCGCTGAAGTCGCCGGGGGCGCTGTTCTGCACGAAGGCGATTCGCCGGTAGCCTTTGCCGTGCAAATAACGAGCGGCACTGACCCCCACTTCAAAGTGCGAAAAACCGATCTGCATCGGCTCGCGATCCGGCTGGTAATCCCAGGTTTCGATCACCGGAATATCCGCTTCGGCGAGCATCTTTTCCGTGCCCATGCTGTGGAAGTGACTGGTGACCACCAGCGCCGCCGGCGACCAGCCCAGGAACGCCCGCACGGCGTTTTCTTCCTGCTCGGTGCTGAAGTAACTCGATGCCAGCAACAGCTGATAACCGTGACGGCTGAGGGTGTCGCTGAAGCCCTGAATGGTGTTGGCAAAGATCGGCCCGGAGATGTTCGGGATCACCATGCCGACGATTTTTCCCCGTGCAGAGGCGAGTCCGCCGGCCACCAGATTCGGCACATAACCCAGTTCGGCGACCACCGCCGCGATCCGTTCGCGACGCTCGGGCGAGACCTGTTCCGGCTGGTTGAAATAGCGCGACACGGTGATCGCCGAAATACCGGCCTGGCGCGCCACCGCGTTGAGGGTCACGCGACCGGCGCCACGGCGTTTGCGGGGCTTTTCTTCGCTCAAGGCTCGATCCTTCTTAAAAACCAAAACGCATATAAAAGTAATTTTTCAGTATTGGACGGTCTATCTCCGGCTTGCCAATACTGGCGATGTTAGCGCTAACAAAGCGCGTTGTCTGCTACTCGCTCGAGCGAATGCCCAAGACACCGAGACAGGCGCTGTCGTCGCAGAACGGCAGCGGTTCAGGGCAACTTTCCGAGCGGGCAAACATGCACAACATTCCTGGGGCGACACACAAACTGGCGCAATCGATCCGCGCTGCGGGCTGGCTACTCACCGGGCTGGCCGCGCTGCCGCTGCCTGCCGCGTTCGCCGCCGACAGCACCGATCAGGAGCCGACACTCAAGTCCGTCACGGTCACCGCCACCCGCCGCGAAGAGTCGCTGCAAAAGGTCCCGGTGGCGGTGTCGGTGATCGACGGCGAGCAGTTGGAACGGGACAACCGCAACAGCGTGGCGAGCATCGTCCAGCAAGTGCCGTCGCTGAATTTCCGCACCGGCGCATCGAACAAGGACACCTCGTTGTTCGTGCGTGGCGTGGGGACGATTTCCACCTCGCCAGGCGTCGAGCCGACCGTGGCCACGGTGATCGATGGCGTGGTCTATGCCCGTCCCGGCCAGTCCACTCTCGATCTGCTGGACCTGGAACGCGTCGAAGTTCTGCGCGGCCCGCAAGGCACGCTGTTCGGCAAGAACGCTTCGGCCGGCGTGCTGAACATCACCAGCAAGGCGCCGACCACCGAGACCCACGGCTACATCGATCAGTCGTACTACAGCGGCAACGAAAGCCGCACCCGTTTCGGCATCGGCGGCAGTCTGATTCCGGACACGCTCGAGGGCTCGATCAGCACCTTGTTCGGCACGTACGACGGCAACGTCGACAACCAGCACAACGGTCAGGAGGTCAACGGCTATAACCATCGTGGCGTGCGCGGCAAACTGGAATTCACCCCGAACGACGACATCACCTTCACCCTGATCGCCGACTACATGCAGTCCCACGATGACGGCCCCAACGGCGTCGTGACCAAGGCTCTGACCCCGGCCTTCGCGAATGCGTTGAGCCCGGTCGGCGCCACCAGCCACAACCGCGACATCAACACCGACACCCGCTCCCACGTCGAGGACACTAACAAGGGCCTGTCCGGCCAGCTCGATTGGCAACTGGGGGATTACACCCTGACCTCGATTACCGCGTGGCGCGGCTGGGACAACACCCAGTATCAGGATGGCGACCGCCTCGGCACGGTGACGACCGCGTTCCCCGGCACGGCGGACAAGGGCGATCTGGCCTTCGATCAGTACTCGCAGGAGCTGCGGCTGGCGTCGCCGAAAGGCGAGTTCCTCGAATACGTCGGCGGCCTGTTCTACATGCACGGCAAGGACGAGGAAACCTATCAGCGCACCCTGACGACCACCACGCGCACTGATCGCGGCGTCGCCGATTACAGCACCACCAGCGACAGCTATGCGGTGTTCGGCGAGAGCACGCTGAATTTCACCTCGGACTTTCGTGGCATCGCCGGCCTGCGCTACACCCACGACGATCTCGAATACGATCACCGTCGCGTCTCCACGTCCGCCACCACGGTCAGCGGCATTCAACCGGCCACCCGCAGTTCCGGTTCGGTGGACGAGGACGGCTGGTCCGGCCGGCTCGGTTTGCAGTACGACCTGAGCGATACCGTCACCACCTACCTGACTTACTCGCGCGGCTACAAAGGCCCGGCCTACAACGTGTTCTTCAACATGCAGCCGCGCGATACCGAAGCGCTGAAACCGGAAACCTCCAACACCTGGGAGGCGGGGATCAAAGCCTCGTCCTGGAACAATCGCCTGACCACCAACCTCGCGGTTTTCCACAGCGACTACGACAACTACCAGGCGAACTTTTTCGACACCGTCGCCGGGCAAGTGGTAACGCGCCTGATCAACGCCGGCAGCGTCAGAACCGAAGGTGTGGAACTTGATCTCGCCCTGCAGGCGACCCAGCAACTGAAGTTCTCCGGCGCGCTGGCCTACACCCGCGCCCGCATCGACGAGTTCGCCTGCCCGGCGGGTGCGGCGGCGTCGTGCAACGTCAACGGTAAGCCGCTGCCTTTCAGCCCGGACTGGAAAAGCTACGTGCGGGCCGACTACACCATCCCGCTGGATAACGGCCTGGATATCGAACTCGGCACCGATTACAGCTGGCAGAGCGAAGTGCAGTACGACATCAGCCAGAACGCCGACACCAAGCAGGGCGCCTACGGACTCTGGAACGCCAGCGTGGCCCTGGCCGATTACACCAATGGCTGGCGCGTGGCGTTGCTGGGCAAGAACCTCACCGACAAGTCCTATTCGCCATTGCTCGCCAGCGGTGGCAACTACATCTACCGCGCTGTGCCTCGCGACGACGAGCGCTACTTCGGCGTGCAACTGCGCAAGGACTTCTGAGATGAGCAGACAGCTGAAACTCGGCGCGTTCCTCATGGCCACCGGACACCACGTTGCCGCGTGGCGTCACCCGGACGTACCGGCCAACGCCGGGCTGGATTTCGCCCATTACAAACGCCTGGCGCAGATTGCCGAGGCAGCGAAGTTTGACACCTTGTTTGTCGCCGACAGCGTCGCCGCGCCGACCCAGGACATCGCCAGCCGCATGGCCCGTTCGGATCACTTCGAACCGCTGACGTTGCTCTCGGCCTTGAGCGCGGTGACCGAACACATCGGCCTGATCGCCACCGCAACCACCAGCTACAACGAGCCGTACCACGTGGCGCGCAAGTTCGCTTCGCTCGATCACCTGTCCGGCGGGCGAGCGGGGTGGAATCTGGTGACCTCGGACAACGCCGCCGAAGCGCAGAATTTTGGCCGCGACGAACACATCGGCCATGCCGAACGCTACAGCCGCGCCCGGGAATTTCATCAGGTGGTCACGGGTCTCTGGGACAGTTGGCAGGACGATGCTTTCCTCCGCGACAAAGCCAGCGGTGCGTATTACGACCCGGAAAAACTGCACGTGCTGAATCACGTTGGCGAGCACTTCCGGGTCAAAGGCCCGCTGAATGTCGCGCGTTCGCCACAGGGTCAGCCGGTGATCGTGCAGGCCGGCTCGTCGGAAACCGGGCGTGAACTGGCGGCGCAGACCGCCGAAGTGGTGTTCACCGCGCAGACCTCACTGGCCAGCGCTCAGGCGTTTTACGCCGACCTCAAGGGACGCTTGCCGAAGTACGGACGCAGTGCCGATTCGCTGAAAATCATGCCCGGCGTGTTTGTCGTGGTCGGGCAGACGGAAGCCGAAGCGCAGGAAAAATGTGAAACGTTTCAGCAATTGGTCGAACCCGAGGTGGGCATCGCCTTGCTTGGGCGTATGCTGGGCAACTTCGATCTGTCGAAGTACCCGCTGGACGGGCCGCTGCCGGAATTGCCGCTGACTGACAGCGGCCAGCAAAGCCGACAGAAACTGCTGACCGAACTGGCCGGCCGCGAGCATCTGACCCTGGCCGAACTGGGCCGCAGAATCGCTGGCGGTCGCGGGCATTACAGCGTCGTCGGTACACCGGCGCAGATTGCCGACCGTTTGCAGGAATGGTTCGAGCAGGGCGCGGCGGACGGTTTCAACGTGCTGGTGCCACACCTGCCCGGCGGGCTCGAAGACTTCGCCAACGGCGTGGTCCCGGAACTGCAACGGCGTGGGCTGTTCAGAACCGAATACGAAGGCCGGACTTTGCGCCAGAACCTTGGCCTCGCCCGGCCCGGCAACAGATTTGCGTAGCAATCGACACCCGATTCAAGACCGACAAGAGAGGATTCGATGACTTACACCGCTGCCGAAAACCGCTATGACTCCATCCCTTACCGCCGCGTCGGACGCAGCGGTCTGGTGCTGCCGGCGCTGTCCCTGGGCCTGTGGCACAACTTCGGCGACAGCACGCCGATCGACACCCAGCGCTCGTTGCTGCGCACGGCGTTCGACCTGGGCATCAACCACTTCGACCTGGCCAACAACTATGGCCCGCCCTACGGCAGCGCCGAGATCAACTTCGGCCGTCTGCTGCGCGAAGACTTCAAGCAGTACCGCGATGAACTGATCATCTCCAGCAAGGCCGGTTGGGACATGTGGCCCGGCCCTTACGGCCAGGGCGGCGGTTCGCGCAAATACGTGCTGGCGAGCCTCGACCAGAGCCTGCAACGCCTGGGCCTGGACTATGTGGATATCTTCTATTCGCACCGCTTCGACCCGGACACCCCGCTGGAAGAAACCGCCAGCGCCCTCGCCACGGCGGTGCAGCAGGGCAAGGCGTTGTACATCGGCATCTCGTCGTACTCCGGAGTGAAAACCCGCGAAATCGCCGCATTGCTCAAAGAGTGGAAAGTACCGCTGCTGATTCACCAGCCAGCGTACAACCTGCTCAACCGCTGGGTGGAAAAGGACCTGCTCGACACCACTGACGAACTCGGCACTGGCGTGATTGCCTTCACCCCGCTGGCGCAAGGCCTGCTGACCGACAAGTACCTCAACGGCGTGCCGGCGGATGCGCGGGTCAATCGTCCGGGCGGTGGTTCGTTGCAGGCTTCGCACTTGTCCGAGGCCAACATCGCTCACGTTCGGGCGCTGAACGAGATCGCCAAGCGTCGCGGGCAGAGCCTGGCGCAATTGGCATTGGCGTGGACACTGCGGGATCCGCGGGTGACCTCGGCGCTGATTGGCGCGAGCCGGCCGGAGCAGATTGTCGAGAACGTCGGGGCGTTGAAGAATCTGAGCTTCAGTGCTGAGGAGCTGGCGGAGATTGACCGGTTTGCCCAGGAGGGCGGGATCAATCTTTGGGAGAAGCCTTCGACAGCTGAATAACGACACACAGATCGTTCCCACGCTCCGCGTGGGAATTAAGCCCGGGACGCTCCGCGTCCCCTGCCAAGCCGAACGCGGAGCGTCCGTAGAGGCGTTCCCACGCAGAGCGTGGGAACGATCAACGTAAAGGCTCAGCGAAAAAACGGCACATCCCCCAACACCGTAGCCCGCTGCATCACCCGCCGCGCCGGCCGGTAGTCATCCACCGCGTAATGTTGCGTCACGCGGTTGTCCCAGAACGCGATGTCATCTTTCTGCCAGCGCCAGCGAATGGTGAACTCCGGCCGCGTCGCATGCGCGAACAAGAACTTCAACACCGCTTCGCTCTCGGTCTCCGACAGCTCATTGATCTTCGACGTGAACCCTTCGTTGACGAACAGCGAACGCCGTCCGCTCACCGGGTGCGTGCGAATCACCGGATGCGACAGCGGTGGATTCTTGCGCCGCGCCTCTTCCCACTGCGCCAGTGCCTGCGGCGTGTTGCCATAGCGCTCCAGCGGAAACGAGCGGGTGAAGTCGTGAGTCGCGGTCAGCCCTTCGAGCAGCGCTTTCATCGGCGCCGAGAGCGCTTCATACGCAGCAATTCCGCTGGCCCACAACGTGTCGCCACCAAACTCCGGCAACAGCTTGGCGCTGAGCACCGCACCCATGGCCGGGGTCGGCAGGAAGGTCACGTCGGTGTGCCAGATCGCGTTGTCGCGCACGTCGGTGACGGCGGTGTCGAGGATCAGCACTTCCGGTTGTTCCGGCACGTTCGGGTAGATCGGGTGAATGTGCAAGTCGCCGAAATAGTGGGCGAAGCGCGCCTGTTGCGAAGGTTCGATCGGCTGATTGCGAAAGAACAGCACTTGATACTTGAGCAGCGCCTGCTCGATGGCGTCGCGCTGTTCCAGGTTCAGCGGCTGGCTGATGTCGACGCCGCTGATCTGTGCGCCGAGGGCCGAGCTTAACGGGGTGATGTTCAGGCTGCTCATGGTGGTTCTCTTCAATTCCGGGGCCCCGAAACTGTCGGGGTAGTCAGTGCTGAAAAATCAGTGGGCCTGGCCGTGCCACGGCACCAGTTTGCGTTGCAGGGCGCGCAGGCCCATCTCCATCGCGAAGGCGATCAGGGCGATGACCAGAATCCCCAGCACCACCACATCGGTGACCAGGAACTGCGCAGCCGACTGCACCATGAAGCCCAGGCCGCTGGTGGCCGCGATCAGTTCGGCGGCGACCAGGGTCGACCAGCCGACACCGAGGCCAATGCGCACACCGGTCAGAATGTCCGGCAGGGCGCTTGGCAAAATCACATGGCGGATCAGTTGCGCGCGGGTGGCGCCCAGCGACTGTGCGGCGCGCAATTTGGCCGGGTCGACGGTGCGCACGCCGGTGGCGGTGGCAATCGCGATCGGGGCGAAAATCGCCAGATAGATCAGCAGCACTTTCGACAACTCGCCGATGCCGCACCAGATCACGATCAGCGGTAGATAAGCCAGTGGCGGAATCGGCCGGTAGAACTCGATCAGCGGATCGAGCACGCCACGGGCGATGCGGTTGGCGCCGATGGCAATGCCCACCGGCACTGCGGTCAAAATCGCAAAACCAAGGCCCAGACCGATGCGGCTCAGGCTCGCGCCCAAGTGCTGCCACAACGTCGAATCCATGTAGCCCGTGGTCGCCAGCAACCAGCCTTTTTGCAGTACGGCGGACGGTGGCGGCAGGAACAGCGGCTCGATCAGGCCAGTGGCCGTCACGGCCCACCAGATCACCAGCAACGCGAACAGGGTCAGCAGGCTGATCCAGCGGGTGCTGAGGCTGCGGCGCACGGGAATCACCACCGACGTGGCGGCGGGTTTCACGGCGGTGGCGGAAACGTCGTAACTGCTCATGCGCGCTCCTGCCGCTGAACGGCGCTGCGTTGCGAGAACACTTTGGCAAGCACGTGTTCGCGGGTTTCGATAAAACGCGGGTCGGATTTGATGGTTCGTGCCGACTCACCGGCGGCGTAGCGCTGGCCGAAGTCGAGGTGCAGGCGCTCGACGATCTGCCCCGGATTCGGCGCCAGCAGAATCAGGTCAGTGGCGAGGAACACCGCTTCTTCAATGTCGTGGGTAATCAGGAACACCGGCTTGGCGGTGCGTTGCCAGACTTGCAGCAACAGCTCCTGCATCTGTTCGCGGGTGAAGGCATCGAGGGCGCCAAAGGGCTCGTCCATCAGCAACACACGCGGGTCCGCCGCGAGGGCGCGGGCCAGGCCGACACGCTGCTTCTGGCCGCCGGAAAGCTGCCAGATGCGACGGTGTTCAAAACCGGAAAGATCGACCAGCGCGAGCATTTCCCGGGCGCGCTGTTCGCGTTTGTCCTTGGCCACACCGGCCAGTTCCAGACCGAAAGCCACGTTGGCCAGCACGTCCTGCCAGGGCAGCAGGGCGTCGTCCTGGAACACCACGCCGCGTTCGGCGCTCGGGCCTTTGACCGGCACGTTGTCGAGGGTGATGCGGCCGGCGCTCGGTTCGACGAAACCGGCAATCAGGTTCAACAGCGAAGTCTTGCCACTGCCGGACGGGCCGAGGGCCACCAGCAATTGCTGAGGGCCGAGGGTCAGGGAAATGTCGGACAGTACCGGTTCCGGGCTGCCGGGATACTGTGCGCTGATGCGCTCCAGCTGTAGCAAGGCCATCGCGATTAACTCCCGATCAGTTGGTGATGTACTTGGCGCTGACGTACGGCGCGTAGTCCGGCAGTACCGCTTCGACCTTGCCTTGCTCCTTGAGGAACGCAGCGGTGTCGGTGATGGCTTTGGTGGTCGGTGCACCGAGGTCACTGACCTGATCCGCCGCCAGCGGGTAGACGTTGCCTTGCAGAAGCAATGGGATGTCGCTGGCCTTGGCGCCCGAAAGCTTCACCAGCTTGTCGACGTTGCTCTGGTTGGCCAGCCAGGCTTTCGGATCCTTGCGGTAGTCGGCGTAGGCGTCGAGGGTGACCTTGGCGAATGCGGTGACGATTTCCGGATGCTTCTCCGCGAAGTCCTTGCGCACGATCCAGGCGTCGAAGGTCGGCGCGCCGAACTTGGCCAGTTCACCGGAAGTGATCAGCACTTTGCCGTTTTCCTTGGCCACACCCAGCGCCGGATCCCAAACGTAGGTAGCGTCGATGTCACCGCGTTTCCACGCAGCAATGATCGCTGGCGGGGCGAGGTTGAGGACGGTGACTTTCGATGGATCGATGTTCCAGTGCTTCAGCGCGGCCAGCAGGCTGTAGTGACCGGTGGACACGAACGGCACGGCGATTTTCTTGCCGACCAGATCCTGCGGCGTCTTGATGCCGGAGCCGTCGCGGGCGACCAGTGCTTCGGCGGCGCCGATCTGAGTGGCGATGAGGAAGGTTTCCACCGGGACTTTACGGGTGATCGCAGCGGTCAGCGGGCTGGAACCGAGGTAACCGATCTGCACGTCACCGGAAGCGATGGCGGCAATGATGTCGGCACCGTTATCGAATTTGCGCCAGTTGATGTCGGCCTTGGTGGCTTTTTCATAGGCGCCGTCGGCCTGGGCGACTTTCGCCGGGTCAACGGTGGTCTGGTAGGCGACGGTGAGGTCGGCGGCCTGAGCCAGGAAACTTGCAGCAGCCAGAGAGGCCACGGCCAGCAGGCGAAGCGGGAAATTCAGTTTCATTGAAGAGCTCCATATCAGGCGACCGAGCGTCGGCGTGAAAGGAGACTAAATGATCTAAGAATCTAAAAATAAATAACTTTTTAGAATGATCTTATGAGCGGAAAAATCTAAGCCGGGGGTATTTGATAGTTCCCACGCTCTGCGTGGGAATTCAGCTTGTGACGCTCCGCGTCACTTGGACGCGGAGCGTCCATTGAGGCGTTACCACGCAGAGCGTGGGAACGATCAAAGAACCTTCTGATGTCAGTTGCTGATCGCCAAAATGCTCGCCTGATACGACCCGACAAACACGTCGAAATCGCCCACCTCGTTCTGCTCCAGCTCCGCCTGTTGGGCCAGCGAAGACCGCGCCAGTTCTTCAAACTTCGCCTGTTCTTCAGCCGCCAACGGCTCTCTGCGGAAGAACTCGGCGTGAGCCTGACTCTGGCGCAGGGAGAATTGCGCGAAGCTTTCCTTGTGCGTGGCCATGGCTGCCAACACCTGGGCCGAAGGCGTCAGGGACGAATCCTTGACCTTGGCCAGTTGCGCATCGAGCGCCTTGCTATGGGCATCGCCGCCATGGCTTTGATCCAGCAGCGCTGCCAGCGGAGCGATTTTTTCCAGCAGCTCGGCAGCCCATTCCTTCAGCTCGACCGGTTGGCCGTCGCGCTGCAATTGCAGGCCCGGACGGCGGCCTTCCTTGACCACGCTGAGGAAGTTGGAGGTGGCGTTGCCGCAGGAGTTGTTGGTCAGCAGCGGGCTTTCGTTCAGCGCGCAGTACAGCAGGAACGCGTCGAGGAAGCGCGACTCGGTGAGGTCGATGCCCATCGGCAGGAACGGGTTGATGTCCAGGCAGCGCACTTCGACGTACTGAATGCCACGGGCCATCAAGGCCTGGATCGGCCGCTCGCCGGTATAGGTCACGCGTTTCGGGCGGATGTTCGAGTAGTACTCGTTTTCGATCTGCAGGATGTTGGTGTTCAGTTGCACCCACTCGCCATCCTGGTGCGTGCCGACTTCGACGTACGGCGCGTACGGCGTGGCCACCGCTTTGCGCAGGCTGTCGGTGTAGCTCGCCAGGTCGTTGTAGCAAGGGGTCAGTCCGGCCTGGGCGTTGCTCTGGTAACCGAGGTCGCTCATGCGCAGGCTGGTGGCGTAGGGCAGGTACAGGGTGTCCGGATCCAGCTGTTCCAGCTGATGCGCACGACCACGCAGGAAACCGGCGTCCAGCGCCGGCGAGGCACCGAACAGGTACATCAGCAGCCAGCTGTAGCGCCGGAAGTTGCGGATCAGCGCAATATAGGACGACGACTGGAAATCCCGGTCGGTGCCGACGAAGCCTTCGGCTTCTTTCAGCAGTGGCCAGAGCTTTTCCGGCAGGGAGAAGTTGTAGTGAATCCCGGCGATGCACTGCATGGTCTTGCCGTAACGCAGGGCCAGGCCCTTGCGGTAGACGTACTTGAGCTGACCGATGTTGGAGGTGCCGTAATAGGCGATCGGGATGTCTTCCTCGGCCGGCAACGGGCACGGCATCGATGGACTCCACAGGTACTCGTTGCCGAGCTTGCTGTAGGCGAAGCGATGAATCTTGTCCAGGCTCGCCAAGGTATCGGCAGGGTCTGGCAGGGCGGGCGTGATGAACTCCAGCAGCGACTCGGAATAGTCGGTGGTGATCTGTTCGTTGGTCAGCGCGGAACCCAGGGCTTCAGGGTGCGGCGTTTGGGCCAGGCGGCCTTCGCCGGTCACCCGCAGGCATTCACGTTCGATACCGTGAAGGCACTGCTCAAGCAGAGAGAGGTTAGCGCGCTCGCCGAGCAGAGCCAGGCGGCGGTTGAGAAGTTCGCTCAATTTGGATTCCTTCACGCGTCAGTCGCCCCAATATGGGGGTGGGCAGGACGGTCTACAAGGGTGAAGTTGAAACTGGCGTTTTCGCCTGGTTTTTCGGGCTCTGAAGCCCCCGTTGAAACGCCAACTTCACTCCCTGAATCTGGCCGATGCACGCGAAGATTACGCGGTTCCTGTGGGAGCGGGCTTGCCCGCGAAGGCGTCGTGTCAGGCGAACTGATGCTGCCTGACACTCCCTCTTCGCGGGCAAGCCCGCTCCCACAGAAAAGCTCGACGCTGCGATCACAGCGCCGAAATTAACTCAAAATGATGAACAACATCTACAGGACAGCGAACGTGCCTTGCGCTTTTGCGACCAGTTTGTCGCCCTGCATCACGTCGGCTTCGACCACCAGCGTGCGCCGGCCCGGGTGGATCACCCGCGCCGTGCACATCACCTCGCCTTCCGAGACGGCGCGGATGTAGTTGATCTTGCACTCGATGGTCGCGCTCTGCTGGTCGAAGCCGTGGGTGCTGGAACAGGCCAGCCCCATGGCGATATCCACCAGACTGAACAGCGCGCCACCGTGCAGCTTGCCGCCGCGGTTGCGCAGTTCGGGTTCCAGCGCCAGGGCGACTTGCGCCACCCCGGTTTCCAGACTGTGCAGGCGGCAGCCCAACAGTTTGAAAAACGCGCTCTCGACGAGCCCGGCCGGCATTTCCATCAGCGTTTCTTCAACTGCTTGGCGTTGGCAAACAGCGACGCCATCGCGTTATTCACCGGAGCCGCCGGGGTGCTTTCCTTGCGCGGAGCCGAACCCTGCGACTGGCGTGGTGCCGAGCCCGGACGCGAGCCCCGGGCGCCGTCGATCTTCTCGCCCGGGGTGTCGCTCATGCGCATCGACAGGCCGACGCGTTTGCGCGGGATGTCGACTTCCATGACCTTCACTTTCACCACGTCACCGGCCTTCACCGCTTCGCGCGGATCCTTGATGAATTTCTCCGACAGCGCCGAAATGTGCACCAGACCGTCCTGATGCACGCCGATGTCGACGAACGCACCGAACGCGGTCACGTTGGTCACCACGCCTTCGAGAATCATCCCCAGTTGCAGGTCCTTCAGGTCCTCGACGCCTTCCTGGAACTCGGCGGTCTTGAACTCCGGACGCGGGTCGCGGCCCGGTTTTTCCAGCTCTTGCAGGATGTCGGTAACGGTTGGCAGACCGAAGGTCTCGTCGGTGAATTTCTTCGGATCCAGACGCTTGAGGAACGCGGCGTCGCCGATCAGCGAGCGGATGTCGCGGTCGGTTTCAGCGGCAATGCGCTGCACCAGCGGATAGGCTTCCGGGTGAACGGCCGAGGAATCCAGTGGGTTGTCGCCGTTCATCACACGCAGGAAGCCGGCGGCCTGTTCGAAGGTTTTCTCGCCCAGACGCGCGACTTTCTTCAGCGCAGCACGAGTCTTGAACGCGCCGTGCTCGTCACGGTGAGCCACGATGTTTTGCGCCAGGGTCGCGTTGAGGCCGGAGATCCGCGCCAGCAGCGCCACGGAGGCAGTGTTCACGTCCACGCCCACGGCGTTCACGCAGTCCTCGACCACGGCGTCCAGACCGCGCGCCAGTTTCAGCTGCGACACGTCGTGCTGGTACTGACCGACACCGATGGATTTTGGATCGATCTTCACCAGCTCGGCCAGTGGATCCTGCAGACGACGGGCGATCGAGACCGCGCCACGGATCGATACGTCCAGATCCGGGAATTCCTTGGCTGCCAGTTCCGATGCCGAATACACCGATGCGCCGGCTTCGGAGACCATGACCTTGGTCATTTTCATCGCTGGGTATTTTTTGATCAGTTCGATCGCCAGCTTGTCGGTCTCACGGCTGGCGGTGCCGTTGCCGATGGCGATCAGGTCGACCGAGTGTTTGGCGCACAGGGCGGCCAGAATGGCGATGGTCTGATCCCATTTGTTGTGCGGCACGTGCGGGTAAACCGTGGCGTGATCCAGCAGCTTGCCGGTGGAGTCGACCACCGCAACCTTGCAGCCGGTGCGCAGGCCCGGGTCGAGGCCCAGAGTCGCGCGCGGGCCGGCCGGGGCGGCCAGCAGCAGGTCGTGCAGGTTGTGGGCGAACACGTTGATCGCTTCGGTTTCGGCGCCGTCGCGCAGCTCGCCGAGCAAGTCGGTTTCCAGGTGGGTGTAGAGCTTGACCTTCCAGGTCCAGCGCACCACTTCACTCAGCCACTTGTCGGCCGGACGGTTCTGGTTCTGGATGCCGACGTGCTGGCCGATCATGCCTTCGCACGGGTGCAGGGTGCCCGGCAGCTCGTCGCCGACTTTCAGCGCGGAGCTGAGAATGCCTTCGTTGCGGCCACGGAAAATCGCCAGCGCGCGGTGCGAAGGCATGCTTTTCAGCGGTTCGTCGTGTTCGAAGTAGTCACGGAACTTGGCGCCTTCCTCTTCCTTGCCGGCGATCACGCGGGCACTGAGGGTGGCTTCCTGTTTCAGGTAGGTGCGCAGTTTTTCCAGCAGGTTGGCGTCTTCGGCGAAGCGCTCCATGAGGATGTACTTGGCGCCTTCCAGCGCTGCCTTGACGTCGGCCACGCCTTTTTCGGCGTCGATGAAGCGCGCGGCTTCGGCTTCCGGGGCCAGCGACGGGTCGTTGAACAGACCGTCGGCCAGTTCGCCGAGGCCGGCTTCCAGGGCGATCTGGCCCTTGGTGCGGCGCTTCTGCTTGTACGGCAGGTACAAGTCTTCGAGGCGGGTCTTGGTGTCGGCGAGTTTGATTTCGCGCTCCAGCTCAGGGGTGAGTTTGCCCTGCTCCTGAATGCTGGAAAGAATGCTGATGCGCCGTTCGTCGAGTTCTCGCAGGTAGCGCAGACGCTCTTCCAGATGACGCAGTTGGGTGTCATCGAGGCTGCCGGTCACTTCTTTCCGGTAACGGGCGATGAAGGGAACGGTAGAGCCTTCATCGAGTAGCGCGACGGCCGCTTCGACCTGTTGTGGGCGTACGCCGAGTTCCTCGGCGATGCGGCTGTTGATGCTGTCCATAAAACCACCTGACAAATTGTGAAAGCAGGCTCGCAGGCGCGTAAATAAAGGCCCGGAGTCTGGTGGGGCGGCTTGATGCTGGCCGCTGCCTGGGTCAAAGGCATCCCATTGACCCGTGAAATCGAACAATTACTGCCGTGACCCGGAAAATAAAGGACGGCCACCTGCGGTAACGATTCAGACGTTGCCTGACACAAAAGGCCGCGCATTATAACCAGCGTTCTGTCATTCGGGGGCGACACAGTCTGTAGGCTCAAGCCCCGGTTTTCTGGCAGTGAAGGAAAAATCTGCTAACAATGCACACGGTGCGTATAACGGCAGCTACGCCATAATGCGCGCCGAGCTAAAAGGAGTATCCAATGAGCAGCACTGCACAAACTGCTGAAGGCGAAAAAATTCTCATCGTTGACGACGATCCGGGGCTGAGCAGCCTGCTGGAACGCTTTTTCGTCAGCAAGGGCTACCGTGCCCGCGCCGTACCGAATACCGAGCAGATGGATCGTCTGCTGTCGCGTGAAGTGTTCAACCTGGTCGTCCTCGACCTGATGCTGCCGGGCGAAGACGGCCTGACCGCTTGCCGCCGCCTGCGTGGCGCGAACAATCAGATTCCGATCATCATGCTCACCGCCAAGGGCGACGAGCTGAGCCGTATCAAGGGCCTGGAACTGGGCGCCGACGACTATCTGGCCAAGCCATTCAACCCGGACGAGCTGCTGGCACGCGTCAAAGCCGTGCTGCGCCGTCAGGCTGCACCGGTGCCGGGCGCGCCGGGCAGTGAAGAAGAAAACGTCACGTTCGGCGACTACGTGCTGTCCCTGGCTACCCGCGAACTCAAACGCGGCGACGAAGTGCACATGCTCACCACCGGCGAGTTTGCGGTGCTCAAGGCCCTGGTGATGAACGCCCGTCAGCCGCTGACCCGCGACAAGCTGATGAACCTGGCCCGTGGCCGTGAGTGGGATGCCCTGGAGCGTTCCATCGACGTGCAGATCTCCCGTCTGCGCCGGATGATCGAACCCGATCCGTCCAAGCCGCGCTACATCCAGACTGTCTGGGGTGTCGGCTACGTGTTCGTGCCGGATGGCAACTCCACCAAGTGATGGGTGATTTGTAGGAGCGGGTCTGCGGGAAACGGTCGGAAACGCCGTCCGCGCAGACTCGCAATCCGCAATATGCGAGCATTGCTCGCTCCTGCAAGTGTGTAGCGGTTATCCATGAAAACCCCCGTCTGGTTCCCCCAAAGTTTCTTCTCGCGCACCCTGTGGTTGGTGCTGATCGTCGTATTGTTTTCCAAGGCATTGACCCTGGTTTATCTGTTGATGAACGAGGACGTGCTGGTGGATCGCCAATACAGCCACGGCGTCGCCCTGACGCTGCGTGCCTACTGGGCCGCCGACGAAGAGAACCGCGCGAAAATCGCCGATGCCGCGACCCTGATCCGGGTGGTCGGCGCTGGTGTGCCGGAAGGCGAACAGCACTGGCCTTACAGCGAAATCTACCAGCGGCAGATGCAGGCGGAGCTGGGTGCCGACACCGAAGTGCGCTTGCGCATGCACTCGCCGCCAGCCTTGTGGGTTCGTGCCCCGAGCCTCGGTGATGGCTGGCTGAAAGTGCCGTTGTACCCGCACCCGTTGCGTGGCCAGAAGATCTGGAACGTGCTCGGCTGGTTCCTGGCGATCGGCTTGCTGTCCACGGCGTCTGCCTGGATTTTCGTCAGTCAGCTCAATCAGCCATTGAAGCGTCTGGTCTACGCCGCCCGGCAACTCGGCCAGGGCCGCAGCGTGCGCCTGCCGATCAGTGACACCCCCAGCGAGATGGCCGAAGTTTATCGCGCGTTCAACCAGATGGCCGAAGACGTCGAGCAGGCCGGTCGCGAGCGTGAGCTGATGCTGGCCGGGGTATCCCATGACTTGCGTACACCGCTCACCCGTTTGCGGCTATCACTGGAGTTGATGGGCGACCGCACCGATTTGACCGATGACATGGTGCGCGACATCGAAGACATGGACGCAATCCTCGATCAGTTCCTCGCGTTCATTCGCGATGGGCGGGACGAATCGGTGGAAGAGGTGGACCTCAGCGATCTGGTGCGTGAAGTGGCGGCGCCCTATAACCAGACCGAAGAGAAAGTGCGCCTGCGCCTGGAGCCGATCCAGCCGTTCCCGCTGCGTCGGGTGTCGATGAAGCGTCTGCTGAACAACCTGATTGGCAACGCGTTGAATCATGCCGGCGGCAGCGTGGACGTCGCGGCTTACGTGTCCGGTGATACCAGCGCCCCGTACGTGGTGTTGAGCGTGATGGATCGTGGGGCAGGGATCGATCCTTCCGAGCTTGAGGCGATCTTCAACCCGTTCACCCGTGGCGATCGTGCGCGGGGCGGGAAGGGCACCGGGCTGGGCTTGGCGATCGTCAAGCGGATTGCGTCGATGCACGGCGGCAATGTCGAGCTGCGCAACCGATCCGGTGGCGGGCTGGAAGCGCGGGTGCGGTTGCCGCTGGGATTGATGCTGCCAAGAGATGCCGTTTAACGGCAGCCTCAAGCGGCAAGTTTCAAGCTACAAGCAAAAGCGGCTTTTACTCGCCACTTGCAGCTTGTAGCTCGCCGCTGTTTTTTATCCCTTGCCTTTTGTGCGGGTCATGTTCGGCCCGCCATTCTTCTCGAGATGCTCAATGATGATCCCCGCCACGTTCTTGCCCGTGGTGGTTTCGATCCCTTCCAGACCCGGTGACGAGTTCACTTCCATCACCAGCGGGCCGTGGTTGGATCGCAAAATATCCACACCCGCCACCGCCAGGCCCATGACCTTGGCTGCACGCAACGCAGTCATGCGTTCTTCCGGGGTGATCTTGATCAGGCTGGCGCTGCCGCCCCGGTGCAGGTTGGAGCGGAACTCGCCGGGCTTGGCCTGACGCTTCATCGCCGCGATCACCTTGTCGCCGACCACGAAGCAGCGGATGTCGGCGCCGCCGGCTTCCTTGATGTATTCCTGCACCATGATGTTCTGCTTCAGGCCCATGAACGCCTCGATCACCGACTCCGCCGCCGTCGCGGTTTCGCACAGCACCACGCCGATACCCTGAGTACCTTCCAGCACCTTGATCACCAGCGGCGCGCCGTTGACCATGTCGATCAGGTCGGGAATGTCGTCCGGCGAGTGGGCGAAACCGGTCACCGGCAAACCGATGCCCCGGCGTGACAGCAATTGCAATGAACGCAGTTTGTCTCGCGAGCGGGCGATGGCCACCGATTCGTTGAGCGGGAACACCCCCATCATTTCGAACTGGCGCAATACCGCGCAGCCATAAAACGTCACCGACGCGCCGATTCGTGGAATCACTGCGTCGAAACCCTCCAGCGGTTTGCCACGGTAATGGATCTGCGGCTTGTGGCTGGCAATGTTCATATAGGCGCGCAAGGTGTCGATCACCACCATTTCATGCCCGCGTTCGGTTCCGGCTTCGACCAGACGGCGGGTGGAATACAGACGCGGGTTCCGCGACAGCACAGCGATCTTCATGCAACACCTGTGGAGGAGGTAGATACCGGGAACACCGGCTTGTCTTGTACATATTTGATGCCCGGATTGACCACCAGCTGGCCGTCGATCAGGGCTTTGGAACCGAGCAACAGGCGATAGCGCATGGACTTGCGGCAAGCGAGGGTGAACTCGATCGGCCAGACCCGGTCACCCAGGGCCAGGGTGGTGCTGATCACGTAGCGCACCTGGGCCTGGCCGTTCGAACTCTTGATGGTCTTGCGGGCAACCAGCGGCGCTTCGCATCGCCGATGGCGCAACTGCACGACAGTGCCCAGGTGCGCGGTGAAACGCACCCACTTCTCGCCGTCGCGTTCGAACGGCTCGATGTCGGTGGCATGCAGGCTGGAGGTGCTGGCACCGGTGTCGATTTTTGCCCGAAGGCCGGCGACTCCCAGATCCGGAAGCGCCACCCACTCGCGCAGACCGATAACGGTCAAATGGTCAAATGTCTTCAATGGAAAAAACCAACAATTAACGCGTCCACGCTTCAGGGGACACCTGGGCTAACGCTTTGAATGCGGGCCTGGCGAACCAGTAACCCTGCATCAGAAATATTCCGCAGTCCGCCAGGAAATCCCGTTCACCCGCACTCTCTATGCCTTCGGCGATGACTGTAACGTCCAACTCCGCACAGATTGTGACAATCCCCCGAACGATAGCCTGACGAATACGATCGCGGTCGATATCGCGGATCAGCGCCATGTCGAGTTTGATCAGGTCTGGTTGGAAGTCGGCCAGCAGATTGAGCCCCGAATAACCGGCACCGAAATCATCGATGGCCGTCTTGAAGCCGAATTCGCGGTATTCACGCAGAATATTGGTCAAATGGCGATAGTTATCTACGTGCTCGCTTTCCAGTGTTTCGAAAATCAGCCGGTCGACCGGGAAATTGTGTTTTTTTGCTGCTTCCAGCGTGCTCCGTATGCACAGCTCTGGACGATAGACGGCGTTGGGCATGAAGTTGATCGACAAGTGTGTCTGCATATTAAGCTCGGCTGCGCCTTCGATGGCGCGAGTCCGGCAGAGCTGGTCGAAACGGTAGCGGTTATCTTCTGTAACTTGATCCAGCACGGTTAACGCGCCTTCACCGGCCGTACCACGGACCAGTGCCTCGTAGGCGTACACCGACTCGTCACGCAGATCCACGATGGGCTGATAGGCGAAGGAAAAATCGAAGCCCAGCGGCTCGCTTTGCTGGCAGCCCTGGCACCCGGATTGGGGCGAGGTCAATGAAGACGGAAATTTGGTCACTCGATCACTCCATGCCGTTGAACCGGCGAAGATCACAGTTTATCTGGAGGGCCGAGTTCTTGCGCCCGACAGAATCGGTAGTACAGTTCCGACTACTGGCTGAACGAGGAATTCATATGGCACAAAAAAGCGAAGAGGACGACAAGGTTCGTCTCGACAAGTGGCTGTGGGCCGCGCGTTTTTTCAAGACTCGCGCCTTGGCCAAAGCCGCCATCGAGAGTGGCAAGGTGCATTGTCGGGGAGAGCGCTGCAAGCCTGGCAAAGAACCACGCATTGGCGATGAATTCGAGATTCGCGCCGGCTTCGACGAGAAGACCGTTGTGGTTCAGGCCCTGTCGATCGTGCGTCGCGGCGCACCTGAGGCGCAGACGCTGTATGCCGAGACCGAGGCCAGCATTGCCAAGCGTGAAGCGGCTGCGGCGATGCGCAAGGCGGGCGCTCTGGGTGTGACCACCGACGGCAAACCGAGCAAGAAGCAGCGTCGGGATCTGTTTAAGTTTCGTGGGAACAGTAGCGGCGAATAAAAAAACGCAGCCTGCCGGCCTGGGTTCAAGACCCGTCGGCGGCTGCGTTTTTTATCCAGCCATCTTTGATTACCGCGCGGACACCACGCTCATCCGCGAAACCACCGGCAGCTTGCCCAGCAGCCGGAAGACCGGTGCCGTGACCTTCAACCAGAAGTTCGCCGCGTGATAAGCAAACGGCGTGTAGTAACCCCAGCCCAGTGCCCAAATCGCCAGCAGCAGGCCTCCGATGTAATCGTCCTGACCCCAATGTGCACCGGCGACCAGACGCGGCAACATGAACAGCAGCGCCAGACCCCAGATCACCAGGAACTGACCGACCGTACGGCTGAACACGCCCATGAAAAGAGCCCAGATCAGCAGCACCGAGGCGTGGTCACCGGGGAAGCTCTGGCTCGAGCGGTCCTTCAGCTCCCAGGTCTTCTCCAGATGCGGGAAGTAATCGCTGATATGCACCGCGCCTTCGAGCACCATCGACGGGCTGCTGTGCTGCCAGCCCATGTGATCGGAGAACTTGGAAAACAGCGCGCGGATCACCACCATTAGCAGCAGGATCGAAAAAAAACCGAAAAAGGCGCGGCGCACATCAATTGCCCTGAATACCCAGTCGCCCTTGATCAGCAGCATCAGCAGAATCACGCCGACGACAATGTCGAACGGTCGCAGACTTGCAATTGCCCAGATGTGGAGCCATATGGGGTTGCTGGCCAGCGGTGCGTTGAGTGAGCGGAACAGCCACTCGTCGAAAATCACACACAGCATCTGACCTGTAGGCCATAACCAGAAAGCCAGCAGTGCCAATGGCACAACGTTGCACAGAACCAGCCGGCCGAGGTTCCACCTTGATTGGAACAAACCCGGATTGTTCATAAAATGCCTCCCGTGGCTGAACATCGGCATCAAAAAGGATGCCAGAAGCGCGGGATTTTCATTCTTTGTAACCATTTTGTCATCACATTCAGATACCCAGACCTATGACCGATTTCCTCGATACCGATTACACCCAACGCTTCATCTTCGATGACAGCGACACGCGCGGCGAACTGGTGTCGCTGGAGCGCAGCTACGCCGAAGTGCTCGCCAAGCACCCGTACCCGGAACCGGTTGCGCAATTGCTGGGTGAACTGATGGCTGCCGCCTCATTGCTGGTGGGCACCCTGAAATTCGATGGCTTGCTGATTCTGCAGGCCCGCTCCGAAGGCCCGATCCCGCTGCTGATGATCGAGTGCTCCAGCGAGCGCGAGATTCGTGGCCTGGCGCGCTACCACGCCGAGCAGATCCCGGCCGACGCAACCCTTGGCGACCTGATGCCGAACGGTGTCCTGGCCTTGACCGTCGACCCGATCGCCGGCCAGCGTTATCAGGGCATCGTCGACCTCGACGGCGAAACCCTGTCCGACTGCTTCACCAACTACTTCGTAATGTCCCAGCAGGTCGGCACTCGCTTCAAGCTCTGTGCCGATGGCCGTCGTGCCCGTGGTCTGCTGCTGCAGCAACTGCCGGCCGATCGCCTGAAAGACGAAGAAGAACGCGCCGCCAGCTGGCAGCACATCACCGCGCTGGGCAACACCCTGACCGCTGATGAACTGTTGAGCCTGGACAACGAAACGGTTCTGCATCGCCTCTACCATGAAGAGCAGGTTCGTCTGTTCGATGTGCAGACACTGCGCTTCCACTGCAGTTGCTCCCGCGAGCGTTCGGGCAATGCACTGGTCAGTCTGGGTCTGGAAGATGCGCAGGCACTGGTGGCCGAGCAAGGTGGCCAGGTCGAGATCGATTGCCAGTTCTGCAACCAGCGCTACCTGTTCGACGCAGCGGATATCGCTCAATTGTTCGCTGGCGCGGGCGTCGACACGCCGTCAGATACCCGGCACTAAAACGGTTCAGCGCAGGTAAATTCACTGCTCAACGACGGAATTACGCCGTTACGACGGGAGGGCCCTACTCTTTTTGGGCTTTTCTGGCATAATCCGGCCCACTTTTTTCGCGGTAGTAGTGCACGACTTTCTACTACAAAACGTTTGGAGCACACTCGGCCACTGGCCGACGGGGAACCTCATGACGCAAGCCAATAACGCCGTGTACACCGATCTGAGTGTTGATGATCTGGTAAAAGAAGCCCTGAACCGCGGTGAGGGCGAGCTTGCCGATACCGGCGCTCTGGTTGTTCGCACCGGTCATCGCACCGGCCGTTCGCCAGTCGACCGTTTCATCGTTGAAGAGCCTTCCACCCAGGCAGCCATCGCCTGGGGCCCGATCAACCGCAAGTTCCCGGCCGACAAGTTCGACGCGCTGTGGGCTCGTGTTGAAGCATTCAACAACGCGCAAGAGCATTTCGTTTCCCACGTGCATGTAGGCGCGGCCGAAGATCACTACCTGGCCGTGAAGATGACCACCCAGACTGCCTGGCAGAACCTGTTCGGTCGTTGCCTGTTCATCAACCCGGCCCAGTACAACCCGGCCGGTCGCGAAGAGTGGCAAGTGCTGAACGTCGCCAACTTCGAGTGCGTGCCTGAGCGTGACGGCACCAACTCCGATGGTTGCGTGATCATCAACTTCGCCCAGAAGAAAGTGCTGATCGCCGGCATGCGTTACGCCGGTGAAATGAAGAAAGCCATGTTCTCCGTGCAGAACTTCCTGCTGCCGGCCGCCGACGTGCTGCCAATGCACTGCGCTGCCAACATCGGCGAAGACGGCGACGTGACCCTGTTCTTCGGTCTGTCGGGCACCGGCAAGACCACCCTGTCCGCCGACGAAAGCCGTTACCTGATCGGTGACGACGAACACGGCTGGGGCGAAGGCGTTGTCTTCAACATCGAAGGCGGCTGCTACGCCAAGTGCATCGACTTGTCCGAGAAGAACGAGCCGGTCATCTGGAAAGCCATCAAGCACGGCGCGGTGCTGGAAAACGTCGTGATCGACGACGCCAAGCACGCCGACTACGCCGATGTCAGCCTGACCCAGAACAGCCGCGCGGCCTACCCGCTGGAGCACGTTGCCAAGCGTTCCGAGAAGAACCTGGGCGGCGAGCCGAATGCTGTGATCTTCCTGACCTGCGACCTGACCGGCGTCCTGCCGCCAGTGTCGATCCTCAACGAAGAACAAGCGGCCTACCACTTCCTGTCCGGCTACACCGCTCTGGTGGGCTCGACTGAAATGGGCTCGGGCAGCGGCATCAAGTCGACCTTCTCCACCTGCTTCGGCGCACCGTTCTTCCCGCGTCCGGCCGGCGAATATGCTGAACTGCTGATCAAGCGCATCCGCGGCTTCGGCTCCAAGGTCTACCTGGTCAACACCGGCTGGACCGGCGGCGGCTACGGCGTCGGCAAACGCTTCAACATCCCGACCACCCGTGCGGTGATCGCAGCGATCCAGAGCGGCGCGCTGATCGGTGCAGCCACCGAGCACCTGGACACCATCAACCTGGACGTGCCACTGGCCGTACCGGGCGTCGAAACCAACCTGCTCAACCCACGCAACACTTGGGCTGACAAGGCTGCGTACGACGAAGCTGCAAAAGCACTGGCCGGTCTGTTCATCGAGAACTTCAAGAAGTTCGAAGTGAGCGACGCGATCAAGGCTGCCGGGCCTAAGTTGTAAGACTTAGTTTTGGTGAATGAAAAAGCCGCCTGTTGAGGGCGGCTTTTTTGTGGGTGATGGATTAGTTGCGGTCGCTTTTAATATGCCGACAGCTGGAATGCGGGGGCCATTCTTTCCTGTTCACGTCTCGGAATGCCGAGCGCACCAGCCAATTCCGGCCACTGCGTTACGGTCTCTTTGAAGTCGTTGATGATTTTGTCGGCATCCTCTCGGTCAAGCCGGAAGTTAATCGCCACTTCCCGAGCAAGGTCCAGATCCAGTGCGTTATCAGAGTCCGTGATGTTCAGTTTCAACCCATCCGCGTTCGCCACCGGATTCATGTCGTAAGCCTCAGACAACCTCCACCCGCGACCAGGATCGAGAAGGAATCCGTGGTTGCGCAAGTGGTCGTCGGTGTTCGAAACGAGGATGTTGAAGACGATTCGCGACCACAGCTCGCGCAGGTCGGTGTCGACTTCAGAGCCGTGTTCAATGATTACTCGAGCCAGTTCGATGTAGCTGGCGCCGTTCGAGGCATCGTCACCGTCGACGCGGTCGGTCATGGTCATGGCTGAGGCGAAGTGGAAGCGGCCACCGGATTTGCTTCGGTCAAAGCGCTTGACCATGAAGCAGTGGTGCTGGCTTGCGTAACGTTGAGCGGTGCCAGTCGCTACTCTTAACCCGCAGTTCTTGGCCAGAGCATTCACCACCATTTCCCAGGCACCGACGTCGTAGTCATCTCGAATGCTCGGAAACTTGGCGATCCACAGATGACCGTGGCGATCTGCGACGCTGGCCTTGGGTCTGGCGCCACCCAGCGAGCCGCCGGGTGCGATCAGCATTTTCAACCACTCGCGTCCTTCAAG
This sequence comes from Pseudomonas sp. R15(2017), assembly GCF_002112685.1. NCBI lineage: Bacteria > Pseudomonadati > Pseudomonadota > Gammaproteobacteria > Pseudomonadales > Pseudomonadaceae > Pseudomonas > Pseudomonas sp. R15(2017). The sequence goes on along the minus strand of NZ_NEII01000004.1, from coordinate 277,441 downwards.
TGCTGTGTTGTCTGGGTCGTTTTCCAGTGCACGGCTTGCTTGCTCCAGTGCGCGCAACTCCAGAAACGGCGGGGCGGCTATGCCGTCGCGGTCATCAAGAAAGCTGCCTTCATCGTTGAGCTTGTAGCGCAAGCCTCCAACGCGAAAGAGGTCATGTACACCCAGTAGGCAGTCGGATTCGTAAAGCTTGCTGCCGCTTGGCAACAGCCCGTCGCGAATGTCTCGCTCCAGACGCCGTTTCATCAGTAAACGTCCCCAACGATCGGGGCTTGAGTCTGCAAACGCGCCGAACTGGGTTTGGTGCCCGCCGGGAAACTGGTGCCCTTCGAAAAGGTTGATGCGGGGATCGAGCTTTATAAAGCTCAGTTCTGGATCGGCCAGTGCGGCTGGATCGTACTCAAACTCGAACACTTCGTTAGCACGGGCCTTTCTGGCATGCAGAAATCCGAGGCGTCTTGCGCCATTCAAGGATTCCCAATCTGCATAAACCGCAATTCGCGTCATTCTTCACCTGTTTTGGAGCCGCTTTTTTTCTTGTTCAACAGTTCTGAAAGCGAGTGGGTGTTGAGGGGGAAGTCTTCGGTCAGACTGGCGATGTAGGCGCTGTCTTCCTCCACTCGTGTGCTTTTTTCGCCGACCAGAGGCGACTTCTTGATCCTGGATGTTCCGCGTACTCGCTGGGGTTTTGCTCCAGGCAGCAATTGTGCGTCCTGCAATCGGCGCCCCATCTCATCGGCTTCGGCCAGTTTATTCAGGTCCTTTTCCAGCCCGAGTACCTGCATGACCGACAGATAGGCACCGATGGTTACCCCCGAGCCTCCGGACTCTAGAGAGCGCAACGTTGTCAGCGACATGCCTGATCGTTCTGCGACTTGCTTGGCCGTCAGTTTTCGGCGCAGGCGGGCCAGCTTCAGGCGCTCGCCAAACTCGGAAAGCAGTCTGGAGGTCGCCGGCAGGAGCGATGCTGTCTTATTAGCCATGTGCCAATATTCCTTCTTTTTTTAGCTTTAACTACCAGAATAGTAGCACTTAAGACTGAGAGGAATATTCGGCAAGACAACTGGAGGCAGAAACGCCTAATTGGAAGCATTCCAGCTGTTTTTATGGCTAATGAGCAGAATTTTGGTACTTATTTGTCTTGGTCATTGTCAGCACACGGGGCGTTGTGAAGATGTTCTTCGATTTTCAGCGGCATCTTTGGAGCAGGTTTCGAGTTGAGGTCTCCGTGCTCGCGGCGAAAGATTTCATCCGCCTGTTTGACGCTTTCCATCTGCTCATCAAAAAATTTGCTCACGAGAATCTCCATTGTTTGATTGGGTTTTTTCCATCGCTCTCAGGTAGCGCCTGACTCAGCCTCAGGCCGGCGCTTTCCAGTTGAGCATTCGCTGCTGGGCGACCTGGAGCAGGTCATAGCCGTCTTTGGTGAGAAGGTAGAGTGCGTGTGTGATGTGCGGGATGTCTTCGACGTCGGCGTGTTTGAAGCAGAGGCAGTAGAGGGTTTGCAGCAAGTCGCTTGAGGCGCGCAGGCGCTGGACGGCGCATTCGAGGATGTCTTGCGGGTTGGCCTCGGTGTCGATGACGAGGGGCTTGGTGTCGGTGAGGTTGGAGTCGAGTGGGCGGTAGCGATCGGAGTGGAGCTCGTTCCATGATTTCATTTTTTAGATCCTCAATTGCTTCGAATGAAGCCACCACATCGTGACCAAGCGACTGGAGGCGACTGTGTTCGGGTTGGTCAACCGGTGAGGATCATGCACATACCCGGCACGCTCGAGAGCGTCCCAAACACAGCCACCATAACGCTGCTGGCAATTGAGTGCCGGCAGCATACAGCGGACGCGAATGCATGATCCATTCGGGTGACCAAGCCCGAGCCGCTGAATTGGCAGCGACAGCCACAACTATAGGTTTCGGCCCACTGGGGCTGATAGAAGACAAGGCGCCGCTGCGTGTAGGAACGGGATGCAGATTCGGGCAGTCCGTTCCTACAGATCAATCACGGTTTTCAACGAATTGCTCGATATCCTTCAACATCCAGCACACTCGTCGTCAGCCCGGTCGCCGGGGTGTAGATCCCGCCTTTCACCGTCGAGAACGGCACGCCTTTGCTGCCCAGCGAAACGTAGCGCTCGCCTTGATCCAGCTCGGTGAACCAGGTGTAGGAGCACTTCTCCATGGCCTTGTATTTCGCTGCCGCGTTGACGATGGCGGCGGCATGGTTGCGCAGGTCGGCGTCGGTGAGGTTGAGGTTTTTGTCGAGTACGGTGCCCCAGCGTTTCAGGCAGACCTCGGCAAAGTGGCGGACGATGAGGCCGGGTTCGGCCAGCACTTTGGGACCACTGTTGCCATCGGCGGAGGCGTTACCGACCAGGGTGGCGTGACGGCCAGGCATCGGGAAGATGCTGGTCTTGGTGCCGGTCGCGGTTTGCGGGATGACGCAGCTGAAACCCTTGGAGCGTTCGTCCCGTGCATAAAAGCCCACGTATTCCTTTACGTTGTAATTGAGTTTAACCCGATGCTCCTGAAAGTTACCGATACCAGGTACCGGATCAATGGCGAAGATATTAACCGGAATGTTTGTCAGCATGCTGTCATTGAACATAGCGTTGGCCAGCATATGGCAACTGATACCGCCACGGCTCCAGCCCACCAGATTGACTTTTGTTGGAATAACGCCGTCCTTGCGGAAGGTTTTAATGATTTGTTCCTGCAATTTCTGTTGGGTGACGCTGCGGTCACCATAGTTATATTTGCGCCATAGCCAGGAACCTTCGACCTTTACATCTTCAATCGGGATGCCGGCGGCTTTGAGGCGGTTGTATTCCGCTTCGGTCAATTGCTCGCGCTGCCAGTCACACTTGCCTTTGATGATGTTTACCGCGTGCTGGACGTTTTCCTCCCAGCCCTTGCCGAACAGGGTTCCGCTGAGGCCGTAGTCCTTTGATTGGGTGAACAGTTCATCGGCTTGCAGGTTACTGGTGCCGGGGCCGTCGACCACGATCCATTCGGCGAACTCGCGACCCGCGTGATGTGAGGCGAGTGTGGATACCAATTCACCATCCCAATAATTTTCGTGGGCGTTATCAAACTTTGTCGAACCTGTACCGCAAAAGAAAATAGTTAACGTAGTCATGTTGTTGCTCCTGGTTGATGTAAGAGCAAGCAGGCTAGTTCTCAACTTTGCAGTAATGGAAGCGATGGGTTGTTGCGAACTTTGTAAGTTTTGGATCTGGCGTTAATTATTTATTCGTTGCCTGGCAACTTCCAGCAAGTCACAACCGTCTTGGGTCAATAAATAAAGCGCATTGACGATGTTGGGGATGTCTTTCACATCGGCCTGTTTGAAACACAAGCAGTAAAGAGTTTCCAGCAGATCGCTGGCGGCACGCAGACGTTGATCGGCGGCATTGAGCAGGTCTCCCGGTTCTGCCTCGGTGTCGATAACCAATACCGGTTTTTCGCTGTCGCAAGTCTTGAGAGGGCGAAAACGGGTATTCAGCGGTTTGTACATATTCATGATCAAGGTGTGTCCCTTACGAAGTCGCTTCGGTGAGCCGACACGGAGTTTTCAGTCGCGCCAGCCACTATAGAAGGGCGCTGACCGGAGGGACAATACGGCCGCAATGGACAGATTTCGTAAGGGTTTTTTCCATGATATGGGCATTTGCCCTACATGTTTATTCGGTTTTTCAAAGCCAAACCCTTATTGGCGAATTTTCCGACGTGATTATCAGGCGTTTCAGAGTAAACCTCTGTATGGTGCGCGCCAGAATCCGTAGGGCGTTTCCAAACGTCCTGCACAGGCTTAAAGGGAATTAGGTATGCAGTGGCTACGAATGGCCTCGATCGTTTTGCTGTGGGTTAGTGGTTGTCGTCTGGCGTTGGCCTCCGACGCGGGCAACGGGTTGGTGCTTGCCAACCTGGAGCGCACCGGTTGGCCCGACGCGCTCGCCACTCAGGCCGACATCGACACGGCTGCCCGCGCGGAGGTGCTGGTTTTCGCCAAGGCTCTGCTGGCAAGCGAAGCCCTGGACGAGCCGGAACTCACACAACGACTGGGCGTGCAGCAAATGCAGCTCAAGTCGATCAGACAAGTACGCGACGGTCTGTGGGATCGCCTGCTCAACACCTACCGCAATGCCAGCACTCAGTGCGACGAGCAAGCATTTTGCCCCCGTATCCGCAGCGTTGCCGACTTGCGTCAACTGGCGGCAGCCTTCACCGGCGATATCAGCCCGGCTCATGCACGATGGGCGAGCAAGAGCCTCGATGTGCATGAACGGGTGCTGGATGAGCAACTGCGGGTAGCCGTATTGCGGCCCTGACACAGCGCTTGCGGGGGTTAAGTCGATGGCGCTTCGGTGACGGTCACAACGTTGGCCAGGATCGGCGGAAAGTCGTCTGGAGAGGGCGTGCAGCCTCCCAGCAGCAGGGAGGCAAAGATCAGGGCGAGGGGCAGTTTCAAGTTGTTCGACATATTCACTCCTTGGTAAAAATCCATGCACATGGGCCGTCCTGGCTCAAGGCGTGACGGACATTACCCTCGGGTCGTTCCACACGGCGATGAACAAAGTGTTTCATTTGATTGATCCCTTGACCGAGCCGGCGACCCTGTATCATCCCGTTTCGATTTGACCCCCGACCTATTCTCGACTCGCTGCAATTGCCCGCTAGGCTGTTGGCATCACAGCGGTCAACGGAGTGACAGCGAATGCACAACACCCTGGAACAGGTTTTCGGTTATCCACAGTTTCGACCCGGCCAGGAGACCGCAATCAGCGTCGTTCTCGCCGGGCGCTCGGCCGCCGCGATATTTCCCACCGGCTCCGGCAAATCCCTTTGTTATCAGGTCCCGGCACTCTTGCTGCCACACCTGACGCTGGTGGTCTCACCGTTGCTGGCGCTGATGCAGGATCAGCTCGAGTTCTTGCGCCGGCACGGGATATCCGCAGGCAGCATCGACTCGGCACAGACCCGCGAAGACGCCAACGATGTGATGGCCCGCGCACGTTCGGGTGAACTGAAGATCCTGATGATTTCCGTGGAGCGTTTGAAGAACGAGCGCTTTCGCAATTTTTTGCAGCAGGTGCCGATCTCGCTGCTGGTGGTGGACGAGGCGCACTGCATCTCCGAATGGGGCCACAACTTTCGGCCTGACTACCTCAAGCTGCCGGACTACCAGCGCCAGTTCAACATCCCGCAAACCCTGCTGCTGACTGCCACGGCAACGCCGAAAGTGATCGCCGACATGCAGGCGAAATTCTCCATTGCTGAAGACGATGTGGTGACCACCGGTTTCTATCGGCCCAACCTCAATCTGCTGGTCGAGCCGGTGCGTGGGCAGGACAAGCGCCGACGGCTGGTGGAGTGGATGAGCGCGCGCGCGGGCCAGCCGAGCATCGTTTACGTCACCCTGCAGAAAACCGCCGAGCAGATTGCCGAACATCTTGAGCGCAATGGCATTCAGGCCGAGGCTTATCACGCCGGTTTGCCCCATGAACAGCGGGACGCGATCCAGAAGCGCTTCATGGGTGGGCAGTCCAATTGCATCGTCGCCACCATCGCCTTCGGAATGGGCATCGACAAGAGCGACATCCGCAACGTGGTGCATTTCGACCTGCCCAAATCCATCGAAAACTACAGCCAGGAAATCGGCCGTGCGGGGCGTGACGGGCAGCCGTCCGACTGCCTGGTACTGGCCAACCGCGACGGCCTCAACGTGCTGGAAAACTTCGTGTATGGCGACACGCCGGAACAGGACGGCATTCGTCATGTGCTGGACGAGTTGCAGGCTGCTGCATCGGAAGGCCAATGGGAGTTTCTGCTCGGGCCGCTGGCGGATCAGAGCAACATTCGTGCGTTGCCCTTGAAGACGCTGTTGGTGCAATTGGAGTTGCGAGGACTGATTGCCCCGCGCTACGCGTACTACGCCGAGTACCGTTTCAAATACCTGCTTGAGCCCGAGGCTTTGCTCGAGCGTTTCGAAGGTGAACGCAGGGATTTCGTCGCCGCAATCATCCACACGTCGAGCCGTGCGCGCACTTGGGCCACGGTGAATTTCGAGGCGATGTACGAGCAGTATTCCGCCGATCGCAACCGGGTGGTGAAGGCACTGGATTATTTCCAGGAGAAGGGCTGGGTCGAGCTTGAGAGCAAGCAGATGACCGAGGTCTACAACGTCCTGCGTGGTGATTTCGACAGCCAGGCCTTGAGCGCTGAACTGCATGAGTACTTCACCCGCCATGAGCAAACCGAAGTGGCGCGGATTCACGCCATGCTCGAGCTGTTCGCCACCGAGCGATGTCTCGGTTATCGGTTAGCCGAATATTTTGGCGATCACAATGCGCCTCAGCGGTGCGGACATTGTTCCGTGTGCCATGGGCAAGTCGCCCGGCTGCCGGCGCCGCCGGAATTGCCGGCGCTTGTGGATAAAAACTTTACGGAGTTGTGTGGGGAATTTATCCACAGGCATCAGCAGCACGCTGGCAGTGCTCCGTCGGCCGAGCGGCTGACCCGGTTCCTCTGCGGAATCAGTGTGCCGCTGTTTACCAAACTCAAGGTGCGGGCCATTTCGGGGTTTGCGGCACTGGAGGAGTATCCCTACGCCGAGGTTCGGGCCTGGGCTCAGACGCATCTTTGAGCTCTCGAATCCATCTGCTGAATGTCGATCATCACGGCAATGAACTTCAAAAATGGCCGGTGGCTGACTATGGTGATGGCTGTCTTCGGATCGCCAACAAGAGAACAACATGAGCCAGACATCCTTCACTATTCAGCAGGCCGCCGTGATCGGCGCCGGCACCATGGGCCGCGGCATCGTCATGTGCCTGGCCAATGCCGGCGTGTCAGTGCAGTGGGTCGATAACAATCCACAGATGCTCGAGCAGGCGCTGTCCAGCGTGGCCGAGACTTATGCACACAACGTGCGACAGGGACGGATCGATCAGGCCGAAGCCGATGCGCGGATTGCCCGTGTCAGCACGGCGGCCGACTATGTGGCGATCCGTAATGTCGATCTGGTGATCGAAGCGGTGTACGAGAATCTTGAGCTCAAGCAGAAGATCTTCCGCGAGCTCGATGGCGTGCTGAAGCCCGAGGCGCTGTTGGCGAGCAATACTTCGGCGCTGGACATCGACGCCATTGCGGCCGCGACACGGCGGCCGACTCAAGTGCTGGGCCTGCATTTCTTCAGCCCGGCGCACATCATGAAGTTGCTGGAAATAGTCCGTGGCGCGCAGACCGCACCGGCTGTGCTGGAGGCTGCGCTGGACCTGGGCAAGCGCATGGGCAAGGTCAGTGTGGTATCGGGCAACTGCCACGGCTTTATCGGCAATCGCATGCTCCATCCGTACGTGCTCGAAGCGCGCAAGATGTTGCTCGAAGGGGCGTACCCGCATCAGGTCGATGCAGCCTTGCAGAGCTTCGGTTTTGCCATGGGGCCGTTTCGCATGTACGACGTGGTCGGCATCGATCTCGAGTGGCGTGCCCGCGAGCTGGCAGGCAAGGGGCAGGACGCGCCAGAGGTTCAGGTGGATAACCGTTTGTGCGAGCAGGGTCGGTTCGGTCAGAAGTCCGGCAACGGTTATTACCATTACGAGCCGGGCAGCCGTCAGGCCGAGCATGATCCCGAGGTCGATGCGCTGGTGTTGAGTGTCAGCGAAGGGTTGGGATTTCATCGGCGGGATATCGGCTCGGAGGAGATCCTCGAGCGGTGTCTGCTGGCGTTGGTCAACGAGGGCGCGAAGATCCTGCAGGAAGGGATTGCCGAGTCGGCGCATGACATCGATCAGGTCTATCTGAATGGCTATGGCTTCCCAGCGGAGCGGGGCGGGCCGATGGCCTGGGCGGACGATCAGGGGCTGGCCGATATTCACAAGCGATTGCTGGCGCTGGAGACCCGGCAGGGCGATCACTGGCGGCCGGCGCCATTGATCGGCGAGCTGGCGGCGCGAGGCAAAGGTTTTTACCTTTAGACTGGGCAGATCACTCCAGGAATCAACACTGATGTCCAACCCGATGCCGCAACGCAGCGATTACCCGCATTTCCAGCCGATCACTACGCGCTGGCACGACAATGACGCCTACGGCCACGTCAATAACGTCACCTATTACAGCTTCTTCGATACGGCGGTGAACACCTACCTGATCCAGGTTGGAGGGCTGGATATTCATGACGGCGAGGTGGTGGGGTTTGTGGTGAGTTCGTCTTGCGACTACTTCGCGTCGATCGCTTTTCCGGATCGAATCGAGATTGGCCTGCGGGTCGGGAAACTGGGCAACAGTTCGGTGCAATACGAACTGGCGGTGTTCAAGGAGGGAGAGGAGGAAGCCAGTGCCGCTGGACGTTTTGTGCATGTATTCGTCGACCGGGCGTCCAATCAGCCGGTGTCGATCCCGGCCCCATTGCGCGAAGCGCTGGAACGCCTGGCGATGTGACAGGCAAAAAAAATCGCAGCCCGGGGGAGCTGCGATCTGGATGTATCGGCTAAAGAGGCCAGGCCTCAGTCGCGGTAGTAGCGGTGGTGCTTGCGATGGCCATAGGCATGGCCACGACCTGGGTGACGGTCACGGTAGTAGCGACGATCATCATGGCGACGATCGTAATGATGATCATCGTCATCGCTCTTGTTGCCCATGTAGTTGCCCAGCGCGCCACCCGCGCCGCCACCGGCTGCTGCGCCGATCAGGCTGCCGGTGGTGCCGCCCATGCTGCGGCCGACCACGTTGCCGCCGGCTGCGCCCAGCGCACCGCCGATGGCTGCTTCGCCACGGCTGCGCTTGTCGGCGCCCACCGCACTACCACCCGCGCCGCCCAGGGCTGCGCCAATGGTTGAACCTGTACTGCCGCCTAAGGATTGACCGACGACCGAGCCAAGAACCCCGCCCAATGCGCCGCCCACACCTGCTTCGGTGGTGCCTCCGGCAGAAGCGAAGCCACTGACCAGGCCAAGGGACAACAAGAGAATCGAGGAGAACTTCATAGAGGAGCCTCAAAGGGATGACGGCGCGATCCTGAGGCTCTGCGATGGGCGTGACAATCGAAATCCGACGAATAGCACGACCTGTATACAATTCTGCAAGTTGCTGATTTTTGGGCGGAACTTAACGGTTTTTCGCCGGTCTTTAGCTACTTCGGACAGGCCGCTTTGATCACAAGGCGGCCTTTTTTGTGGGCGTTTGAAAAGTGTCTGCAAGATGTTTCGAGTCTGACTTTCGGACGCGGAGCGTCCACGGCTGCGCTCCCACGCAGAGCGTGGGAGCAATCAGAATCAGGCCGACTTGGCCATGATCAGCCCCGTCTCACTCGCCGCTTCCAGCCGGATAGCGATGAACTTCGACGTCGGCGTATGGCTGCCATCGCCGGTGCTTTCCAGCGGCACCAACGGGTTCACCTCAGGGTAATAAGCCGCCGCCTGCCCGGCAGGGATATCGAACGCCAGCAGCGTGAAGCCCTTCACCCGACGCTCGCGGCCATCGTCCCACAGCGACACGATGTCAGCCTTCTGCCCCGGCTTGAAGCCCAGGCGAATGATGTCCGCCTCGTTGGCGAACAGCACGTCACGCTGTCCCTTCACCCCGCGATAACGGTCGTCAAGACCGTAGATCGTGGTGTTGTACTGATCGTGAGAACGCATCGATTGCAGGATCAGGTCCGGCAGTTTGCCGGTGGCGCGGGTGCGTTCGTGGATCAAGTCTTTGGGCAGCAGGTTCGGCTTGAAGTTGGCCCGGCCCGACGTGGTATTCCACTTGCGCGCGCCGGCGCTGTTGCCGAGGTAGAAACCGCCCGGGTTCTTGACCTTCTCGTTGAAGTCCTTGAAGCCCGGAATGGTGTCGGCGATCAGTTCGCGGATGCGTCGGTAGTCGGCCACCAGCCAGTTCCAGTCCACCGGTTTGCTGCCCAGGGTCGCGGCGGCGATGCCGGCGATGATCGACGGCTCCGAGCGCATCTGGTTCGACAGCGGCTGCAACTGACCGTTGGAGGCGTGCACCATGCTGAACGAGTCTTCCACGGTGACGGCCTGCGGGCCTTCGGTCTGGATGTCGATGTCGGTACGGCCCAGGCACGGCAGGATCAGCGCGTCCTTGCCGTGGGCCAGGTGGCTGCGGTTGAGCTTGGTGCTGATCTGCACGGTCAGGTCGCAGTTGCTCAGGGCCTGGAAGGTGCGCGGGCTGTCCGGCGTGGCCTGGGCGAAGTTGCCACCCAGCCCGATGAACACCTTGGCGCGACCTTCGGCCATCGCGTGAATCGCCTCGACCACGTTGTGCCCGTTATGGCGCGGCACCTTGAACTGGAAGCGACGCTCCAGGGAATCGAGGAACGCCACCGGCGGACGCTCGTTGATGCCCATGGTGCGGTCGCCCTGCACGTTACTGTGGCCGCGCACCGGGCACAGACCGGCGCCGGGCTTGCCGATGTTGCCGCGCAGCAGCATCAGGTTGGCGATTTCCTGGATGGTCGGCACCGAGTGACGATGCTGAGTGATACCCATCGCCCAGCACATGATCACGTTCTTGCCTTTGGCGTACATGCGCGCCGCCTGTTCGATTTCCACCAGGGTCAGGCCGGACTGCGCAACGATCTGCTCCCACGGCGTGTCATCGACGACGCCGAGGTATTCCAGCACGTTGATGCTGTGTTCATTGAGGAAATCGTGATCGAACACGGCCGGTGCGCCAGCCTTCTGCGCATCGCGTTCCCATTGCAGCAGGAACTTGGCCATGCCGCGCAACACCGCCATGTCGCCGCCCAGTGCCGGGCGGAAATACGCGGTGTTGGTCGGCTTGTCGCCGTTGGTGAGCATCTCCAGCGGGTGCTGCGGATGCTGGAAACGCTCCAGACCGCGTTCTTTCAGCGGGTTGACGCACACCACCTGGGCGCCGCGTTTGACTGCTTCACGCAGCGGTTCGAGCATGCGCGGGTGGTTGGTGCCAGGGTTCTGGCCCCAGACGAAAATCGCATCGGCGTGTTCGAAGTCGTCGAAGGTCACGGTGCCTTTGCCGACACCGACGCTTTGCGCCAGGGCCACGCCGCTGGCCTCGTGGCACATGTTCGAGCAGTCGGGGAAGTTGTTGGTGCCGAACGCGCGCACGAACAGTTGATACAGGTACGCCGCTTCGTTACTGGCGCGGCCCGAGGTATAGAACTCGGCCTGATCCGGACTCGACAGCGCTTGCAGGTGTTTGCCGATCAGCGCGTAGGCATCGTCCCAGCTGATGGGTTTGTAGCGATCGGTTTCGGCGTCATACACCAGCGGTTCGGTCAACCGACCCTGATACTCGAGCCAGTAGTCGCTCTGTTCCAGCAGCGAGGTGACGCTGTGTTTGGCGAAGAATTTGCCATCGACCCGGCGCTTGGTCGCTTCCCAGTTCACCGCTTTGGCGCCGTTCTCGCAGAACTTGACCATGCCGCTTTCCGGCGAATCGCCCCAGGCGCAGCCCGGGCAGTCGAAGCCGCCGTTCTGGTTGGTCTTGAGCATCATGCGCAGATTTTTCAGCGCGTTGTCGCTGGTCAGCCAGGCCTGGGCCACGCTGATCAGTGCGCCCCAGCCACCGGCCGGGCCCTTGTAAGGCTTGTAACGCGGAACGGGTTTCTGGTCGGCTTGATGATGTTGGCTCACGGGTGTTTCTCCATTTCTGGGCTATACACCCGCGGCGCGTTTTTCTGCGGCAGGTGGATGAGATTGAGGTTGTGGCGCCGGGCCCATTGCACGGCAAGGCCGGTGGGCGCGGACAGGCTGACCAGGGTCTGAATCCCGGCCCGCAAAACTTTCTGGATCAATTCGAGGCTGCAACGGCTGGTGACAATCGCCACGCCACCGGCTGTGGATATCTTTTGCCGGATCAGGCCGCCGATCAGTTTGTCGAGGGCGTTGTGCCGGCCGATGTCTTCACGGCCCAGCAACAATTCACCGCTGGCGTTCATGAAGACCGCCGCGTGCACTGCGCCGCAATGCTGGCCCAGCGGTTGGAACGCACCGATACGCTGGCGCAATCCATCGAGCCATTCGGCGGGCGGCAACGGTGCGCCGGGCAAAACCCTGAGCTCAGGCAGCGCCTGCTCCACCGCTTCTACGCCGCACAACCCGCAACCGCTGGTGCCGGCCAGTTGCCGGCGTTGCTGTTTAAGGTTCCAGAAGGCGCGGTTGGCGATGGTCACTTGTGCGTATTGCGCCGAGCCCGAGCCGGTCAGTTGCAGGTCGTAGATGTCCGAGGCGTCTTCGATGATGCCGCTGCCGAGACTGAAGCCGACGATGAAGTCTTCAAGGTCTGTCGGCGTGACCAGCATGACGGCCTGGCTGATGCCGTTGTAGGCAATCGCCAACGCGACTTCTTCGGCCAGCGCGGTACTGGCTGATTCCGCGAGGGGGAGATCGCTGTAGCTGTAGGTCTGACTGGCGGCAGGCGCGGGTGTTTCGAGAGCAGGCGCCGCGCAGGCCGGGCGCTTGGCGTTCATGGCATCACCGATGGATTGATCAACGTTAAGACTAGGCGCGGCAAGATGTCGCGTCTAATCGCTAGTGTCGATCCCTCGATAGATGCCGTCGATCAAGCGTCCGTGGGTGATTTTTGATAGAGCGCGAAACAGGCCTCGGCGAGTGCCGAGCGCGGGGCTCCTCGACGCATGATCAGGCCCAGGCGGGCGAGGGTCTGGGCGTTTTCGATGGGTTGCAGGCGCAGGTTATCCGTGAGGTTTTCCAGACCGCCGTCCAATGGCATCACCGCGCAGCACAGCCCGCCGTGCACAGCTTGCAACAATTGGTGAACGGCGTCGGTTTGCAGCAACGGTTGTGGCGTCAGGCCACGGCTGTGGAAGTTATGGTCGATGGATTGGCGAAAATGCATGCCGCTGGTGAGCATGCCCAAGGGCAGCTCAATCAGGGATTCCCAGCTCAGTGGCGCTTCGCCAAAGCTGAAGAACCGCTGGTCGTAGAGCAGGCCCATCTGCGTTTCACTGAAGGCCAGGGATTCAAACCGCTCGCCGTCGAGGCGATCCAGGTAAGACACGCCAATGTCGATGCGGTTGTTCGCCAGTTGCTCCAGAACCTGTTCCGAGCTCAGCGAAGACAGTTCGAAGCGCAGGTTCGGATGTTGTGCGTGCAGGCGTTGCATCAACGGCAGTGCATCGAAACTCGACAACGGCACCACGCCCAGGCGCAGGGTGCCGATCAGATTGCCGCGACAGGCCGCCGCTTCCGCCTGCAAACCGTCGTAGGCCGCCAGCACCGTGCGCGCCCAGGCCAGTACCCGTTCGCCTGGCGCGGTGAACCCTTCGAAGCGCTGGCCACGGTTGACCAGTGGCAGGTCGAGTTCTTCTTCGAGGCTGCGCAGGCGCATCGACAGGGTCGGCTGGGTGATGTGGCAGCGGGCGGCGGCCTGGCCGAAGTGGCGGGTTTCGTCGAGGGCGATGAGGAATTTCAGCTGCTTGATGTCCATCTTCGCTCCGGGGCGCTGGCAAGGGTGGGCGATTCTACCGCTTGCGCGGGGGCAGGGTCATTGGTCGGGCCGCAACCGGGTTTGTCCGGCGTGGTCTAGGCTTGGGCGTCTGGAACTTTAATCAAGGAGTGTGCGCTATGAGTCTTTTGAGCTTTGTGAAAGAGGCCGGTGAGAAGTTGCTCGACCTGTTGACCCCCGGCAACGCCAATGCCAGCGAGCAATTGAAGGAACATATCAGCAAGGTCGGGTTGGGTAACCCGAATGTCCAGGCGACCGTGGACGGGGACAAGGTGACCGTTACCGGTGAAGTGGCGAGCCAGGAAGAGAAAGAGAAGATTCTGCTGGCGGTGGGCAACATTGCCGGTGTCGGCAGCGTCGACGACCAGATCACCGTGACCGGGCCGGTTGTGGCGGCGGCGCGTTTTGTGGTCGTGAAGAAGGGCGACACCCTCAGCGCGATTTCCCTGGCGGTGTATGGCAACGCCAACCAGTACAACAAGATCTTCGAGGCCAACAAGCCATTGCTGTCACACCCGGACAAGATTTATCCGGGGCAGACGCTGCGTATTCCCGAGTAACAACACGCCTGCGGGAGCAGCCTTTGGCGGCTCCCGCAGTCTTCAGAGTCCTGCTATCAAATCGCGATAATCCTCGACCGCTGCAAACTCCCCGGTGTCCTTCGGCCCTTTGCGGCTGTCCGGCTCCTTGACGGCCAACAGATGCGCCACGCCGAAATTCCGTGCACTGCGCAGGATCGGCAAGGTGTCGTCGATGAACAGGCTGCGTGCCGGGTCAAAACCGATATCGGCCTGCAAGGCGTCCCAGAATTGCGGGTTCTCCTTGGGATAACCGTAATCGTGGGAACTGATCAGTCGCTCGAAGTACGGCGCCAGTTCGATGCGTTCGAGTTTCAGCGACAGGGAATCGCGGTGGGCGTTGGTGATCATCACCACCCGTTTGCCGGCGCGTTTGATCGCCCCCAGAAAAGTGTCGGCGTCCGGGCGCAGGGCGATCAGGTGGGCGGTCTCCAGTTTCAACTCACGCACCGACAGCTTCAGTTCCGCGCTCCAGAAGTCCAGGCAGTACCACTGCAACTGACCGGCATGGCGCTCAAACAACGGCTGCAGTTCCATTTCCGCCATGGCCCGGCTCACACCATGCAGTTCGGCGTAGCGCTGCGGCAGGTGTTCCAGCCAGAAGTGGTTGTCAAAGTGCAGGTCGAGCAACGTGCCGTCCATGTCCAGCAGAACGGTATCGATGTCGGACCACGGTAATGAAGGCATGGCAACGTCTCGAACGGTAGAAAGATATCCGACGCAAACAATCGGAAAAGCCGCGTTATAGTAGCGCGTTCACGCCAAGGAGCTTTGCATGCGCCAGAAACCCACCGTACTTGCCCGCGAGATCGTCGCCACCAGCCGGCTGTTCTGCGTCGAAGAGCTGAAGCTGCGTTTCTCCAACGGCGTGGAACGTACCTACGAGCGACTGGTCGGCAAGGGCGCCGGCTATGGCGCGGTGATGATAGTAGCGATGCTCGATGCCGAGCACGCGGTGCTGGTCGAGGAATACTGCGGTGGCACCGACGAATATGAACTGTCGCTGCCCAAAGGCCTGATCGAACCCGGCGAAGACGTGCTGGCTGCCGCCGAACGCGAGCTCAAGGAAGAAGCCGGTTATGGCGCGCGACAACTGGAGCATCTGACCGAGCTGTCGTTGTCCCCCGGTTACATGAGCCAGAAGATTCAGGTGGTGCTGGCCACCGATTTGTACGAAGAACGCCTCGAAGGCGATGAGCCCGAGCCGATGCGTGTGGACAAGGTCAACCTGCGGGAGCTGTCGGCGCTGGCGCAGAATCCGAACTTCAGTGAGGGACGCGCCCTGGCGGCGTTGTACCTGACCCGCGACCTGCTGACCCAGCGCGGATTTTTCCAGTCATGAGTGAGATGCCGATGAATTTTCCCCATCCGTTGATGGCGCCGGTGGTTGAGCTGGCATTGCGGGCCGGTGAGGCGATCCTGCCGTTCTGGCGTGCCGATGTGGCCGTCACCGCCAAGTCCGATGATTCGCCGGTGACGGCGGCGGACATGGCCGCGCATCACGTGATCGTGGCCGGCCTGACAGCGCTGGATCCGAGCATTCCGGTGCTGTCCGAAGAGGACGCCAATATCCCGCAAAGCGTGCGCGCCGGCTGGCAGCGCTGGTGGCTGGTGGACCCGCTGGATGGCACCAAGGAGTTCATCAGCGGCAGCGAAGAATTCACCGTCAATATCGCGTTGATCGAGAATGGCCGGGTGGTGTTCGGTGTGGTGTCGATGCCGACCAACGGACGGTTCTACGTTGGCGGCGCGGGACTCGGTGCCTGGCGCGGCGACACGGGCGGCTCGCCGGTAGCGATTCAGGTGCGTGATGTGCCGGGGCCGGGCGAAGCGTTCACCGTGGTTGCCAGCCGCCGTCATTCGAGCCCGGAGCAGGAACGCTTGCTGGCCGGATTGAGTGCCAGCCTTGGCGAGTTGCAGCTGGCCAACATCGGCAGTTCGCTGAAGTTCTGCCTGCTGGCCGAAGGTGCTGCCGACTGTTACCCGCGTCTGGCGCCGACTTCGCAGTGGGACACCGCAGCTGCGCAGGGCGTTCTGGAAGGGGCGGGCGGTGAAGTGCTCGACCTGAGTGGCGCAGCGTTCTGTTATCCAGCTCGGGAATCTTTGTTGAACAGTTTCTTCCTGGCGTTGCCGGCGAAAGCAGCATGGCGGGCAAAGCTGCTCGAACTTGCCCGCTCGTAAGCGTGTTCAGTCTTCAGCGGTGCAGGACGTACTGCCCGCTGAAGGTCACTGCATCCTCATTGCTCCCGGCATTGACGACCCGCGTGTGCAGCGTCAGTCGCGCCCGCCCGTAGCGCTGATACATTGTCAGAAATTTCTTCCACTGCGTTGCGCTCGGTGACGGGCAGATCGCAATGGCATCACCGGTCACCGGCAGTGGATAGCTGATCTGCCCTTCCTGAATCACGATGTGACCGTCTTCGATACCTTCCTCTTTCAAGCGCAGGTGCAGCCAGCCCCAACCGGCCAGCACCGCGCCGCAATACAGGCTGCCGCCGAACATGGTGCTCTTGTGGTTGACGTTGGCGTCCAGCGGCAAGTGCAGACGCAATTGCTGCTCGTGCCAGTCGAGCACCTTGAGGCCCATGTCCCGGGTCAGCGGGATGTCGTGGTGAAGGACGGATTCCAGATAACGACTGTCGTGCTTCATGCCCGAACCTCTTGCGGCAGAAAGGTGTATTGAGTGAAGTTCATTCGGATTCGTCCGAATGGCCGCCGCTGCCGGCGAAATTCAGCCCGTGCTTGCGCAATTTGTCGTGCAGGGTCTTGCGCGGAATGCCCAGGGCTTCGGCGAGACTGCGCACGGAACTGTGAGAGCGGGCCAGTTCGGCGGCGATCAGGGATTTCTCGAAGTTTTCCACTTGTTCGCTGAGCCCTCCTGCAGTGATCTCGACGGTGGTGCCGGGGCTGCCATCGGGCTGTGTGTTGTCCAGCGCGAGCTCCAGACCGAGAGCAAAACGCTCCGCCGCGTTTTGCAATTCCCGCACATTGCCCGGCCATGAATGGCGCAACAGCAACGCCCGTTGTGCCGGTTGCAGTTCGTGAGGTGGCAGTCCGTGGCGGGCGCTGGCCTCGTCGGCGTAATGCTGGAACAACATCAACGCGTCTTCGCCTCGTTCGCGCAGTGGCGGAATGCGCAGCGGCGCCACGTTCAGGCGGTAATACAGGTCGGCGCGGAAGCGCCCCTGGTCCGCAGCCTGGCGCAAGTCTTCCTTGGTGGCGGCGATGACGCGGATGTCCAGCGGGATCAACTGGTTGCCGCCCAGACGCTCGACCACTCGCTCCTGCAACATGCGCAGCAGTTTGACCTGCACGTCCATGCTCATGCTCTCGATTTCGTCGAGGAACAGCGTGCCGCCATTGGCGAATTCGAACTTGCCGATCCGGCGCTTTTGCGCGCCGGTGAAGGCGCCGGGCTCATGGCCGAACAATTCGCTTTCGACCACCGATTCGGCCAGCGCGCCGGCGTTGATCGCCACGAACGGGCCGTTACGCCGACTCGACAGATCATGCAGGGCGCGGGCGACGACTTCCTTGCCGGCACCGGTTTCGCCGAGGATCAAGACATCGGCCTTGGTCGCCGCCAGTGCGCCGATCTGCTCGCGCAGGCGCAACATCGGCGCGGATTGACCGACCAGCCGCGCGCTCAACTCGTTGCGATCGCTCAGGGCCATGCGCAGGCTGCGGTTGTCCAGTACCAGACGCCGCAGGGCCAGGGCGCGGCGCACGCTGTCGAGCAGGGCGTCGCTGGCGAAGGGTTTTTCCAGAAAATCATAGGCACCGGCCCGCATGGCCTGCACGGCCAGTGGCACGTCGCCGTGGCCGGTGATCAGCAGCACCGGCAGTTCCGGATCCTGAGCGTGCAGCTCGCTCAGCAGTTCCAGGCCATCCATGCCGGGCATGCGGATGTCGCTGACCACGACGCCCGGCCAGTCTCGCTCCAGTTGCGCGGCCAGGCCCTTGGCTTCGGACAGCGGAAGAATTTTCAGGCCGGCCAGATCCAGGGTCTGGCCGAGGGCCTGACGCAGGTGCGGATCGTCGTCGATCAGCACCACCTGGATGCGGTTGTCGATGGTCATGCGCTTCGATCCTCGGACGGTTGCAGGCTGACCCCGGGCGCGCCGGCGCGCAGCCGCAGGGTGATCAAGGCGCCACCTTGCTTGTGGTTGGCGAACGACAGTTCACCACCGAAGGCGCGCATCAGGGTTTCGCAAATGGCCAACCCCAGACCCAGGCCCTGAGTGCGGGTCTTGGTCGTGTAAAACGGTTCGCTGGCACGGCCCAGTGCTTCCATGCAGAAGCCCGGGCCATTGTCGCGAATGTACAGGTTGACGCCTTCGTCGGTGGATTCGGCACTCAGCCACAATTTGCGCGGCGGGCCTTTTTCGGTCAGGGCGTCGAGGGCGTTGGCCAGCAGGTTGCCCAGTACTTGGCGCAGACGGGTTTCCCCGGCCTCGACCCACAGAGTGGCGGCCGGCAGGTCGCGGATCAGTTCGACGTCCATGCTGCGGCGACGTTTGGCCAGCAACGCCAGGGCGTCGTCCAGCGCCGGTTGCAGGGCGACGCTTTCCGGGGCGTGGCGATCTCTGCGGGCGAAGGCGCGCAGGTGAGCGATGATCGAGGCCATGCGCCCGGTCAGCTCGCTGATCAGCTTGAGGTTACCTCGGGCATCTTCGGTGCGCTCGTGGTCGAGCAGCACTTCGGCGTTCTCGGCATAGCTGCGGATCGCCGCCAGCGGCTGGTTGAGTTCGTGGCTGATGCTCGCCGACATCGTGCCCAACGCCGACAGTTTGCCGGCCTGCACCAGATCGTCCTGGGCCCGCACCAGTTCCTGCTGGGCCTGTTCGCGCTCGAGTACCTCTTGCTTCAGGCGCCGGTTAAGCCCTTCCAGATCGCTGGTGCGCTCGGCAACCCGGCCTTCGAGTTCCCGTCGGGCCTTGGCTTCGAAGGCGATCCGTTCCAGGTAATGACGACGACGCTGCATCATCAGGCCCAGCAACAGCATCACCACCAGCAAGGTCGCGCCGCCGATTGCCACCACTGTGCGCACCGGTCGGTCGATCAACGTGCGCGGGGCGAGGATGCTGACGCTCCAGCCGGTTTCCGCGATCTCCTGTGTCTGCGGCAGCCACGCGGTCGGGCTCAGGTTCAGGGGGCGTGGCTCGCGGGTCGGGTAGGGCTGGATCGCGGTGATCGCCGCGCGTTCGGCATCACTGAGGGTGCGGGTTGCGCGGAAACGCCATTCCGGGCGCGAGGTGAGGATGACTACACCATTGTGGTCGGTCACCAGCAGTTGTTCCGGGGTTTTTCCCCACAGGCTTTCGGTATGGTCGAGGTCAACCTTGATCACCAGCACGCCGATGATTTTTTCGCCGTTACGCACCGCCGCCGCAAAGAAATAACCGCGCTTGGCCGAAGTGGTACCGAGACCGAAGAAGCGTCCAAGGCGTCCGGCCATGGCCTCGCTGAAATACGGACGGAAAGCGAAATTGCGTCCGACGAAGCTGTCGTGTTTGTCCCAGTTCGACGCCGCCAGGGTCTGACCGTTGGTGTCCATCAGGTACATGACTTCGGCGCCGGTCTGCGCGGCGATGTTTTTCAACAGGCGGTTGGCGTTGCCCTGGGTCACGCCGTCGTCCGGCGCCCCGAGCACCGCGCGCAGGGCCGGCAGGTCACCGAGGATTTGCGGCAGCACTTCATAGCGATGCAGCGTGCCCAGCAGGTTGGCGACGTAGAGGTCGAGGGTCTGACGGTTCTGGCCGGCCAGTTCGCTGCGGTAATAGCGCTCGGCCAAATGTTCCAGAGGCCACAGCAGCGGTGCCAGGCACAGAGCCAGCAGGGCGAGACTGCGCCAGCGGGGGCGGCGGGGGAGGGTCGGAGTCATGAGCATCGAGCGCCTGTGAGTACAGGCGCATTATGCCTAGGCTTGCCGGCGCAGTCTGCGCACCCGTGGCCGGGTCTGCAGCGGCGCTGAAGATCACACAGGACTTCAGGAAAAGACGTCGGCGTCCTTGAGGAATGCGGCTGCCTGATCCTTGGCCGACAGTTTTGGCGCTTCGTCCAGCTGCCAGTCGATGCCCAGATCCGGGTCGTCCCAACGAATGCTGCGCTCGGAAGACGGGTTGTAGTAGTCGGTGGTCTTGTAGAGGAATTCGGCGAACTCGCTCAGCACTACGAAACCGTGGGCGAAACCTTCCGGAACCCATAGTTGGCGATGGTTGTCGGCGGACAGACGCACGGCCACCCACTTGCCGAAATGCGGCGAGCTGCGACGGATATCCACGGCGACATCGAGGACTTCGCCGACGGTGACGCGGACCAGTTTGCCCTGGGTGTTTTCCAGTTGGTAATGCAGCCCGCGCAGAACGCCTTTCTGCGAGCGCGAATGGTTGTCCTGCACAAACTGCGTTTCGAGGCCGGTCGCGTCCTGAAAGGCCTTCGCATTGAAGCTTTCGTAAAAGAACCCGCGTTCGTCACCAAATACCTTGGGTTCGATGATCAAGACACCAGGCAGGTCGGTGTTGATTACATTCATGTAGATTTTCCAGTGGCAGGTGTGAATGGCCGACATTCTTGCGCAAAGCGTCGACAGGTGCGAGGGGGCGCTTGCAAATCCGCCGGTCTCGCAGCGTGTCGGGGATGGATGGTCGGGGGGTTGCTTATCGCCCGAAGCAATGGCGATATAGGCGCCTAATAAAATTTCAGGGGTCGTTCCATGTCGTTCGCCACGTTGATTCATCGCGCCAGTTTGCCCAGCCCGCAGGTTTCGGTGGAGCAGGCCCGGCATCTGCTGGCGCAGCATTACGGCTTGAACGGCACGTTGCAGGCCCTGGGCAGCCAGCAGGACCTCAATTACCGGATCGACAGCGAGCGTGGTCGGTTCGTGTTGAAGATCTGCCGGGGCGACTATGCGCTGGTTGAGCTGCAAGCCCAGCATGCGGGCCTGAAATACCTGGCCGAGAAGGGTGCCGTTAAGGTTCCTCGAGTGATGGCGGCCACTAACGGCGCAGACCTGCTGACCCTGGACGTCGGTGGAGAATCGGTGCATGTGCGACTACTCGATTACATCGACGGACAACCCCTGACGGCCCTCGATCACCTTGGCCACGAAGTCGTCGCCGGTTTTGGCCGGCTCTGCGGCGAGATGGATCTGGCCCTCGTCGGTTTCGACCATCCGGGGCTCGAGCGCACGTTGCAATGGGACGCGCGCCACGCCAGCGCACTGATCGAGCACCTGCTGCCGGTGATCGAAGACGAACGCCAGCGCACGCTGATCGCCGAGGTTGCCGAGCAGGCCAGACTTCGTTTGCAGCCGCTGGTGGAAAAGCTGCCGGTGCAGGCGATCCACATGGACATCACCGACGACAACGTGGTCTGGCAGCGTGACGCCCGGCGGCACTGGCAGTTGCAGGGCGTCATCGATTTCGGCGATCTGGTGCGCACCTGGCGCATCACCGATCTGTCGGTCACCTGTGCCGCGCTGCTGCATCACGCCGCCGGCGATCCGTTCGTGATCCTGCCGGCCGTGCAGGCCTATCACGCGGTCAATCCGCTGCAACACGAAGAATTGCTGGCGCTGTGGCCGCTGATCGTGGCGCGCGCGGCGGTGCTGGTGCTCAGTGGCGAGCAACAGGTCAGCATCGATCCGGGCAATACCTACAGCCGCGACAACCTGACCCACGAATGGGAGATTTTCCGGGTCGCCACCTCGGTGCCGCTGGCATTGATGGAGGCGGCGATTCTCACGGCGGTCGGCCAGACATTGCCGGACATCGACAGTGAAGGCTTTGCGCCGTTGTTGCCCGGCCTGGTCGGGCGCGAATTCGCGTTGATCGATCTGGGGGTGTTGAGCGCACACTTCGAGGCGGGCAACTGGGAGCAGCCAGGCATCGATCAGCGCCTGTTGAGCGAGGCTGCTGCCATCCACGGTCTGGCGGCCAGTCGATACGGGCAATACCGGTTGTCGCGCACCCGGCCTGACAGCGCCGATGAGCCAGAGACGTTCCCGCTGCACGTCGAATTGCATGTGCCGAAAGGTTCGGCGGTGGAAGCGCCGTTTGCTGGCGTACTGCACCTGTCGGCTGACGGCGCGCTGCGACTCGACGGCCCGCAACTGAGCCTGCGCTTGCTGGGCGTGAAAGCTTCGTTGCACGGCGGCGCAGCGCTGGTCAAAGGCCAGGTGCTGGGTTCGGTGGACGGTCCGTTGATCGTGCAATTGATTCGCGGCGCACAGCTTGAAGCGCCGCTGTTCTGCACGCCGAGCCGTGCGGCGGCGTGGCAGGCGTTGTCCCCCTCGCCGGCCGCACTGCTGGGCCTGGCCTGCGACGCTGAGCCCGAACTGGACGCCGCAACCCTGCTGGCGCGCCGTGACGCCAGTTTCGCCCGCACCCAGAAGCACTATTACGTCGACCCGCCGCGTATCGAGCGCGGTTGGCGCAATCACCTGATTGACATGCAGGGCCGTTCCTACCTCGACATGCTCAATAACGTCGCGGTGCTCGGCCACGGTCACCCGCGCATGGCGGCGGTGGCGAGCCGACAGTGGTCGCTGCTCAATACCAACTCGCGGTTCAACTATGCGGCGGTCGCCGAGTTTTCCGAACGCTTGCTGAAACTGGCGCCGGAGGGCATGGATCGGGTGTTCCTGGTCAACAGCGGCAGCGAGGCCAATGACCTGGCGATTCGCCTGGCATGGGCCGCCAGCGGTGGGCGCGACATGATCAGCGTGCTGGAGGCCTATCACGGCTGGACGGTCGGCGCGGACGCGGTCTCGACCTCGATTGCCGATAACCCGAAAGCCCTGAGCAGTCGCCCGGACTGGGTCCACGCGGTGACCGCTCCCAACACCTATCGCGGCGAATTTCGCGGCGCGGATTCGGCACCGGATTACGTGCGCAGCGTCGAGCAACATCTGGCGAAGCTCGATGAGCAGAAACGCCAGCTGGCCGGGTTTATCTGCGAGCCGGTCTACGGCAATGCGGGCGGGATCTCACTGCCGCCGGGTTACCTGAAAAAAGTCTATGAAATGGTGCGTGCCCGTGGCGGCGTTTGCATCGCCGATGAGGTGCAGGTCGGTTACGGGCGCATGGGCCACTTCTTCTGGGGCTTCGAAGAGCAAGGCGTGGTGCCGGACATCATCACCATGGCCAAAGGCATGGGCAACGGCCAGCCGCTGGGCGCGGTGATCACCCGCCGGGAAATCGCCGAAGCGCTGGAAGCCGAGGGCTATTTCTTCTCGTCCGCCGGCGGCAGTCCGGTGAGCTGCCAGATCGGCATGGCGGTGCTCGATGTCATGGAAGAAGAAAAGCTCTGGGAAAACGCCCAGGTGGTCGGCGCCCACTTCAAGGCCCGGCTGGAAGCGCTGATCGATCAATATCCGTTGGTCGGCGCGGTGCACGGTTCCGGGTTCTATCTGGGGGTCGAGCTGATCCGCGATCGGGCAACGCTGGAGCCGGCGACCGAGGAAACCACGCTGTTGTGTGACCGCCTGCGAGAGCTGGGGATTTTCATGCAGCCGACCGGCGATTACCTGAACGTCCTGAAGATCAAACCGCCGATGGTCACCTCGCGTCGGAGCGTGGATTTCTTCGTCGACATGCTGGCGAAGGTGTTGGAAGAAGGGCTTTAAAGCGATCCGCAACCGGGCAAATACCGATTTGTATCGGTATTTGCCCGGTTAAATTGGGATTGTTTTTTCTTTATGGCTTCTAAAGCCGATATTTATCGTTTATAAAGTCGCCATAGTCCGTCGTCCAACCCTGTACGGCGCGTTGAACAACCTCGACGGTTCCCTGGAGTCCTGATCGACATGACCACATTGAAAAGCACACCACGCGCCGATGGCTTCTACATGCCGGCCGAATGGGCACCGCAAACCCAGATCTGGATGATCTGGCCCGAGCGTCCGGACAACTGGCGTCTGGGCGGCAAACCGGCGCAGGCCGCGCACGCCGCTGTGGCCAAGGCCATCGCGCGTTTCGAACCGGTGACCGTGGCGGTCTCCGCCGGCCAATACGAAAACGCCCGTGCTCGTCTCGACGTGCCGAATATCCGCGTGGTCGAAATGTCCAGCGATGACGCCTGGGTTCGCGATAGCGGCCCGACGTTCGTGATCAACAACAGCGGCGAAGTGCGCGGTGTGAATTGGGATTTCAACGCCTGGGGCGGTTTTGATGGCGGCCTGTATTCGCCGTGGAACCGTGATTCCCAGGTCGGCGGCAAGATCCTCGAAATCGAGCGCAGCCCGCGCTACCGCACCGAAGGCTTTGTGCTCGAAGGCGGCTCGATTCACGTCGACGGCGAAGGCACTCTGATCACCACCGAAGAATGCTTGCTCAACCGCAATCGCAACCCGCACCTGGGCCGCGAAGAAATCGAAGCGGTACTCAGCGAAAACCTGTCGGTGGACAAGATCATCTGGCTGCCGGACGGCCTGTTCAACGACGAAACCGACGGCCATGTGGATAACTTCTGCTGCTACGTGCGTCCGGGCGAAGTGCTGCTGGCCTGGACTGACGATCCGCAGGATCCGAACTACCCGCGTTGCCAGGCCGCGATGAAAGTGCTGGAAAGCAGCACTGACGCCAAGGGCCGCCCGTTCACGGTGCACAAGATGCCGATTCCGGGGCCGCTGTTTGCCACCGAAGAAGAATGCGCTGGCGTGGACCCGGTGGACGGCACTCAGGAGCGCAACCCGAGCGTGCGCCTGGCCGGTTCCTACGTGAACTTCCTGATCGTCAACGGTGGCATCATCGCGCCAAGCTTCGACGACCCGATGGACGCCCCGGCGCGAGAGATCCTGCAGAACCTGTTCCCGCAACACGAAGTGGTGATGGTGCCGGGTCGCGAACTGTTACTGGGGGGCGGCAATATTCACTGCCTTACCCAACAGCAACCCGCGCCGCACAAAGAGTGAGTGCGGATGTAACAGCTTGAGTTGATTGAAAAAACGACCGGGCAGTCATTTGTTGCCCTCGTATGAAGAGAAACCCGCAGCCCGTCAGGACTGCGGGTTTCTTTATATCCGCCTGTCGGCAGTTTCCAGACATTGGCATAGCTCTTGTATCGCTCATGACGCACTAGGGAGGGGGGGAGAACTTCAACAGTTCTGTCATAAACCTTGGATAACGTAGCCGCTCATGAACGGGGAGAGAGCGCTGAAATGAACGCCGAAGTGAACGTAATCAGCGAGCGGACGATGCATCCCATGGCTGTAAATAGTGAGTCGCTCCAGATTGTCGCGCACTGGTTGAAGTCCAATGGAACGCGTCAGATCAGGGAACCTGATCCGCGCCGGATGATGATCGAGCGTTACCCCGCTGGCCTGTTCAGCGAGGCCGAACTGGAAGCACTCTGGGATGTGTTGGAAGGATAAGAAGAACAGACAGGGATTGTAAAAAGCGCTGCCCGGATGGCAGCGCTTTTTTATGGGCGCGATATCAGAAGCTGTAGGTGCCAATGCCCACCAGGTTGTCTGCCTGATCTGGAAGTGGCGGCTGCCGGTCCCGATTTGACCGATTGCCGAAACACACTGAAAGCCATTCCGGCGTTTTTTCGCAACGACCGAGGGACTAATGTGCCGACATCATTTCCCCACCTTCCAGCCGGAGCATTTCGATGACCCTTCACTACATTTACGACCCGTTGTGCGGCTGGTGCTATGGCGCCAAACCACTGGTGCAAGCTGCACAGCAAGTGCTGCCGGTGATCGCCCACGCCGGCGGCATGATGACCGGTGCCAACCGCCAGAGCGTTTCGCCGCAACTGCGCAATTACGTAATGCCCCATGATCGCCGCATTGCCGAATACACCGGTCAGCCGTTTGGCGAAGCCTATTTCGAAGGCTTGTTGCGCGACCATACGGCGGTGTTTGATTCGGCACCGCCGATTGCCGCTGTGATGGCAGCGCAAAAAATCGACGGTCGTGGCCTGGGACTGCTAGGGCGTTTGCAGACGGCGCACTACGTCGAAGGGCGTCGAATTGCAGACCAAAGCGTGCTGTTGGAATTTGCCGTGGAGCAGGGCTACGACGCCGATACTTTCTTGAACGCACTGCAATCAGTCGACACTCTGCAACATATAAAGAGCAGCCGCGCCTTATTGGCGAAACTCGGTGGCCAAGGTTTTCCGACCTTTGCGCTGGAGCAGGATGGTCAGTTCACCTTGGTGGATATCGGCCCTTGGCTCGGCAAACCAGAAGCCTTCGCCCAATGGTTGAGCGAGTCGTTTACGTCTGTGCCAGGGACTGAAACCCTGCCGGTCTGTGGACTCGGTAGTTGCGCGTAATCCGGCATCAAAATCCCTGATTGCGGGCAATTCCGCGCACGAACCCGTCGCAAAATTTACTTTTTTTAGACGTTTTTCGCCTATTTAAAGACGATTCTTGAAATTGACACATTGTTGAGGGCGCGGCTACGATTCGGCCCAACGCCTGTGGCTAACCGCCATGACTCAAAATCAGGAGCAGGCCCGCCATGACATTGTCTTGAGCGGGTCTTTTTGTTTCGGGGTGAATAAAAGAGTGCAATAAGCGCCGTTTCAGCCGTTCGACACAGCGCGTTTCAACCCGTAATAAGGAAAACAAAATGTTGAACAAGCGAATCAGTTTGATCGCACTGGGGATGTTGAGTGTCACTTCGGCCATGGCTAACGACCAGGCCGAGTCCAAGGGTTTTGTAGAAGACAGCAGCCTCAAAGTGCTGCTGCGCAATGCCTACATCAATCGTGACTACAAAGATGGCAACCAGGACAAAGCCGAATGGGGCCAAGCGGCCATCGGTACGTTCTCGTCCGGTTTCACTCAAGGCACCGTCGGTGTCGGTGTGGATGCCTTCGGTCTGTACGCGCTGCGTCTGGACGGCGGCAAGGGCCGCAGCGGTGCCGGTGGTATCGACTTCTTCAAACAGGGTGACAGCGGCAACGCGGCTGACGACCTCTCGAAGGGCGGTGCAGCCGTCAAATTCCGTATCTCCAACACTGTACTGACCTACGGCGACCAGATGCCGGCCCTGCCGGTGCTGAGCTACGACAACGTGCGTCTGCTGCCGGAAAGCTACACCGGTACCATGATCACTTCCAAAGAGATCAAAGGTCTGCAACTGGATGCCGGTCGTTTCACCGCCGAATCGCGCAAGAGCGCTGAAGGCCGTGACAGCGGTGGTCTGAAGTCGATCAACGTGTTGGGCGGTAGCTACCAGTTCACCGAACAGTTCAAGGCAGCGCTGTACGCTTCCGACGTCGAAGACGTGCTGAAAAAACAGTACGTGAACGCTAACTACGTGTTCCCGATTGACAAGGACCAGTCCCTGACCCTGGACTTCAACGGTTACCGCACCAAGCTGGACAACTCCTACGTCCGCGAAAACGGTGTGACCGGCGACGACAACAAGATCTGGAGCCTGGCAGCGACCTTCGCCACCGGCCCGCACTCGTTTACCGTGGCGCACCAGCGCTCCACCGGCGACAGCAACCTGGGTTACGCCTACGGCGGTTACCAGAAAGGTCAGGGTCGCGTGGGTGACGGTGGCAACACCATCTACCTGGCCAACTCCTACTGGTCCGACTTCAACGCTGAAGACGAGCGCAGCTGGCAGTTGGGCTACGGCCTGGACTTCAGCGCATTCGGCGTACCGGGTCTGAGCTACAACTTCGCGTACGTGCGTGGCGACAACATCACCACGTCCACCAGCGAAGGCGGAACCGAGCGCGAGATCTTCAACCAGTTCAAGTACGTCGTGCAAAGTGGCCCGGCCAAAGACCTGAGCATCAAGCTGCGTAGCTCGATCCTGCGTGTTTCGCAGAAATCCAGCGACTACAACGTCAGCGGCAACGAACTGCGTGTGTTCGTGGACTACCCGATCAACATCTTCTGATAATCGGTTGACCCGCGAAACGCGTCAGAAAAACCCCGACTGGTTCGGGGTTTTTTTTTGACGTTTTTCGCGAAAACAGCATAAAAACCCGTGTTTTTGTCATTTGAAATGCACTTTCAAGCCGTTTCAAATCGCGTTTCAAACAGGGCTTTAAATGCCTGAAATTCTTTCTCATGGACGCAAATTCTCCACCTAATAGATTAGGCCGCTCAATGCAGCGGAGAATTTGGTAATGATCGTTTTAACCAGAGAAGTGGGCGAATCGCTACGGCGCGACAAGTACGCCAATGTGCAGGGTGCTGACTTCAATCTCTACGGTCATTTCGCCGACTTCGTCAGACTGACCAAAAGTTGGGAAAACATGGAGCCTGACAGTTACTACGGTCAGGCCGAAGCCGGCATGCGTTACCGTCGTTACAGCGACTTTGAATACAACCCCAAGACTCGCGAACTCAAGCAACTGGAACATCGCGCGTACGTACAGTCCAAGGCCAACAACAGCTATGTGGGCGGCGTGGTGCGGCACTTTCAGGACTTCTCGGACGAAGTCATCAGCTCGCCAGTGATGCGCAGCCTGATCGACACCGATTTCGAAGTGTACAAAAGCGTGTTGCCGGAAGAGCTGCACGATGAAATCTGGCAGTGCCAGATCCATCAGATCCGTATCGAGATCAAACCCGGCAAACAACTGGAAATCACTCCGGAAGGGATTCACTGCGACGGTTATCCGTTCAGCGGTGTGCACTTCTGGGGCCGCAACAATGTCGAGGGTGCGGAGAGTCGTTTGTACGACATCCACGAGCAGCAACTGGCGTCGACCACTTACCAGGAAATCCTCGACACCACCTACTTCCTCGACCGCGACATGCGTCACTACGTGACACCGGCACGCAACACTCACTCCCACGCCATGGCGTACCGGCAGATCCTGGCGATTTCCTTCTCGCGGCCCGGGACCGCTTTCGACATTGTTCGCTAATCAGATCACCCCAATCGACGGCGTCGAGTGCTCGACGCCGGTGGTGCTGCGGCGTGCGACGGCCAAGGACGCGCAGCGCATGGAGCGCTTCTTCCGCCAGTTCGACGAGGTGTCGTTCTGTGAATGGCAGGATGCCAAATGCCTGCGCGGCGTGCTGATCCAGAAAACCACCACGGCGTATCTTGCTTTCGATGTTGAAGGCGAGATCGTCGGCGCGGTGCTGGGCGGCATGCTCGGCAGTCGTGGCACGATCAACCATCTGGCGGTCAGCCTGCGTTATCGCAGCCAGGGTGTCGGCCAGCGGCTGGTGGAAGCGGCGTCGGCCGACATGAAACGGGTGGGTGTACTGCGGATGTTCCTGTTCGTCGATGATGCTAACCTCGCGGGCAAGCGTTTCTGGACGGCCCAGGGTTTTTGCGAACCTCACGGCGAGCGGACATTTGAGAGGGATCTATGAATGAAACATCCGGCAGTGCGCCGCTGATGGTCGACCGTCAGCCGTCGCGCACCTTTGCCGAAGCCAGCCCGGTGGTGGCCGGTTACTTCACCGTGTCGTTCGTGTTCGGGCTGATGGCCGTCAACGCCGGGCTGCCGTTGTGGCTGCCGGTGGCGATGTGTCTGTTCGTGTATGCCGGGGCTTCGCAATTTGCGGCGCTGGCGCTGATCAGCAGTGGGGCGTCGCTGACCACCATCGTGCTGACCACGTTTCTGATCAACGCGCGGCACATGCTGATGTCGGTCTACATGGCGAAAGCCCTGCGGGCGCTGGGCCTGAGTCGCATGGAACGCTGGTGTTACGCCGGCGGCCTGACCGATGAATCGTTCGCCTTCCACAGCGTCAAACTGGGCACCGGGGCGCCGGTGAACGTCCGTTATCTGATTGGCTTCAACCTGTTCTGCCACACCTCGTGGGTGATCGGCGGATTGCTGGGCGCCCTGTGCGCGCAGTACGCCTCGCATCTGATCAAATACCAGCTCGACTATGCGCTGACCGCGATGATGCTCTACGTGCTGGTCTCACTGTGCAACACCCGCAATAAACTCATCGCCGCTATGGCCGCAGTGGTCTGCATGGGCGCACTGAGCCTGGTGGGCAACTCGCCATTCAACGTTTTCATCGCCACGTTTGTGGGCTGCGGAGTGGGTGTATGCCTGACCAAACGTTCCTGATTCTGGTGGTCGCGCTGATGATGGCGGTGACCTTTCTGCCACGGGCCCTGCCGTTGCAGGTCAACACCGAGCACTGGCCGCCCTTCGTCGCCCGCGCGCTGGAATACCTGCCGGTGGCGATCGTCGCTGCGATCAGCCTGACACCCTTGTTGATCAAGGATCAGCACATACAGCTCGATCGCCCGGAATTTTATGCCGCGATTCCGACGCTGTTATGTGCGTATTTCAGCAAAAACCTCTTTCTCAGTGTGGCGGTTGGGACGGCTGCGTACATTGCGCTCGGCTCGTTCATGTAGCGGCAGATCGACCACGTCGTTCAACGCCTGGCCGGACAGATCCGGGTTGTTCACCGCCAGGCGCACTTCGAGGAAATCCTCGAACCCGGGGAAAATCGTCAGGCCATTTTTCTGCGCCGCCTCGCGGGAGACCATGCCGACGGCGTCCATCTGCGTGATGAGTGACAGGGTCAGCGTTTCGCTGCAGGAGTAGATCGTCCGCTGACTGTTCTCGTGATTGCCCAGCCCGGCGTCGAGAAAACGCAAAAAGCTGTGGGAATACGGACAATCTTCTGCGGGACGCACCTGAAACTTGTTACCAAGCAACGTCAGCGGATCGTTCTCCTGACCGCAGTGCGCGCCGACCACCTGCACCTGCACTTCCGGCAGGACAATGCTCGGCAGACCCGGACGCTGCGGACCGATCAGCACCGCAAGGTCAAAGTCCTCGTTCTTCAGCTTGCTGAGGTTTTCCATCGATTCGGCGTAGCTGAATTCCATCTGGTAATCGGGAAACACCTCGATCAGGCGCCCGATCAATCGCCGGTTGAAATCCGGGTCCAGCGTGGTGTTCAACGCCACTTTCAACGTGCGCTGTCCCGGCACCTTCAACGCTTCGACTTTCTCTTCCATCTGCCGTGTGGCAATCAACACTCTGTCCATATAAGGCGTCAGCTCTGTGCCTTGCGGCGTCAGCGTCAGCCCCTTGTTGGATCGTCTAAACAAGCGGAAACCGAACTGCTCTTCGACCTTGTTCAGCTGTGCGGCCAAGGCCTGCACAGTCAGGCACGAATGCTCGGCTGCGGCCGACAACGAGCCGGTCTGCACGATGCGCATGAGGTTGCGTAAGGTTCTGCTATCCATGGGTAATGCCCTCTGAAGTGGGCTGGGTATTGTTGTGTACGTGACAGCCTGAACGGCGCCATTTGCCGGCTATATTCCTGTACCTGAGCATAGTTGTCGCGCAATTAGTAGCGAATCGATGTCTCCGCCGATGGCTGGAGGCTGACACAGGATCGGGGTTTTTGGTGACGTGGGGGTGATTGGGGTCAAAAAAAGTGCACGGTTTGGGTGCGTCGGCGGGGATTTTCAAAGGGAAACAACTGACACGAATGGGGGCTTTTGCCCGCAATTTTTTTGGATAGGTCCCAGAGATTACTGCGAATGAGCTGATATCGGCAGCCTGAGAGAGCGTCTCTAATAGGATGCATTGTCTGGAAAAAGGTAAATGCGATGGAGGTTCAACGAAAACCCGAACATGTGCGAAGACCTTCGCAGAAGACCGCCCGCGCCATGAGGGAAGCACTACTCCTTAGCCAGTATTTTGATTCGATTGATGAGCTGCTGAAGGCTCAAGAAGATGCAGAAAAAGCCATTAAATCAAGCTGAGCGAATGCGTTCGTTTGCTCAAATTCTGGTGTAGTTGTTACAGGTAACTCATTACACCACCTCACAAATGAAGTACCCCACCCCTACTTTTTCCCCTCCCGGCACGCGCCTACATTGAGCTCCAACACCTGACCATCATCCCGAGGGCAGGTCACTGGAGTAGTCGTCATGCCATTTGTCAGCGTACGCATCACCCGCGACGGCGTCACCCGTGAGCAGAAAGCTCAGGTGATCGCCGAAATCACTGAAACCCTGGAACGCGTCCTGAACAAACGCCCGGACCTGACCCACATCGTGATCGAAGAAGTCGACACCGATAACTGGGGCTACGCCGGCATCACCACCACCGAGTACCGCCGACAACTGGCGGAACGGGGCCAGTCATGACCCCGACCGTGACCATCGATTTCGTTTCCGACGTGGTGTGCCCCTGGTGCGCACTCGGGGCGACAGCGCTGGAGCAGGCGATCGGCAATCTGGCCGGCGAGATTTCGGTGGAGCTGACCTACAAGCCCTTCGAACTCAACCCGGACATGCCCGCCGAAGGTGAACCAGCGGTGCAGCACCTGATGCGCAAATACGGCCGTACCGCCGAAGACGTCGCCGCCGGCAAGAAGATGCAGATCGAACGCGGCAAGGCCATCGGTTTCGAGTTCGATCTGGAGAAACGCACGCACTTTCACAACACCTTCGACGCCCATCGCTTGCTGATGTGGGCAGCGCAGGAAGGGCGGCAGATTGCGCTGAAAAAGATCCTGCTGCGCGCTTACTTCCGCGACGGCGACAACCCGAACGATCACCCGACGCTGATCCGTCTGGCGACCGAAGCCGGGCTGGATGCGGCGAGGGCCCGCAAGGTGCTGGCCAACGACGAATTCGCCAGCGAAGTGCGGCAACTGCAGGCGTTTTACCGACAGCACGGGATCAACTCGGTGCCCGCGCTGATCCTGAACGGCAATCACCTCGTCTCCGGTTCGCAATCGGTCGAGTACTACGAACAAATGCTGAAACAATTGGCTGCGGCCTGATTCAACACCTACTTATTGATTGAGGATTTCATCATGAGCAATTCGAAAAAAACCGTCGTTATCACTGGCGCCTCCCAAGGTCTGGGCGAAGGCATGGTCAAGGCCTTCCGTGAGCTGGGTTACAACATCGTCGCCACCTCGCGCTCGATCAAACCGTCGAACGACCCGCAAATCCTGACCATCGCCGGCGACATCGGCGACCCGGCCACCGCTCAACGCGTGATCAGCGAAGGCGTGGCCCGCTTCGGCCGCATCGACACCCTGGTCAACAACGCCGGCATCTTCGTCGCCAAACCGTTCACCGCCTACACCCCGGAAGACTACGCGGCGGTGCTGTCGGTCAACCTCAACGGCTTCTTCTACATCACCCAACTGGCCATCGCCGAGATGGAAAAACAGGGCAAGGGCCACGTGGTCAACATCACCACCAGCCTGGTCGACCACGCCATCGACGGCGTGCCCTCGGTCCTCGCTTCGCTGACCAAGGGCGGCCTCAACGCCGCCACCAAATCCCTGGCCATCGAATACGCCAAACGCGGAATCCGGGTGAACGCGGTATCGCCGGGCATCATCAAAACGCCGATGCACGGCGAGGAAACCCATGATGCACTGGGCGCGCTGCACCCGGTTGGGCACATGGGCGAGATCGACGACATTGCGCAGGCGGTGGTGTATCTCGATAACGCGAACTTTGTGACTGGCGAGATTCTGCACGTGGATGGCGGGCAGAGCGCCGGGCACTGATTGATGCGTTAACACAAAGCCCTTGCAGCGATGCGAGGGCTTTTTTATGGGCGACTATTTATGGATCTGGACTCAACACTTTGACCGCGTCATCGACCAGCGCCTTGCTCAACTCCTGCAAATATTGCGAGGCGCAGGCGTGGAGTTCCGGGTCGTTGGCGGCAGAAGTATCTGACGTGAGCAGTTTGGAAATGTGCAGCAGATGCGAGGCGTGGGAGAGGGCGGTGGCGACCGGGACGCCGGAGTTGGTGCGGAAGAGTGCGTGGTTGGACTGGAAGGAGAAATGGGTGAGGCCGAGGGTTTTCAGATCGTGGGGATTGGTCATGGCTTCACCTACCGTTTGTTGGGAGGTGGAAAGGGCAGACTTTGGATGGATCGATGCTAATCATTTGTGAAACTCCCTGTATCAAATGAGGGCTGCCAATTCGTTATCAGGCGAATGGGGTGGCAGCTATGCGCAGGCTGATAAACCGGAGATACAGGAACCCGGCAGACCCGAAGGTCTCCCACGCACAGCCGCCATTGCACGGAAATGCAGGCACAAAAAAACGCCGGCAAACGTGGGTTGGGGCGCTGGTGCGCCTGTATCTTACGCGGGTTATCAGGCCCGGTCGCTGAATTGGCAGCGACGGGATTGACGGTAGCGTGGGGGAGGGGGGAGCGCAATCGTGGCCAGGTGGTGGCGGAGGCTAGCGGTGTTCCAGATGTGCGGTGCAACATTTATGTTGCATGCGTAACAAATATGTTGCACATTCGCTCTACCGAAACAGCGAGTGATGCACATGAAGTACAGCGAGTTTCGGCGATGATTGAAAGCCCAAGGCGTTGAGTTTCAAACCGGCAAGGGCAGCCATTTCAAGGTCTCCTTGAATGGCAGATCAACTGTCTTTCCCGACCACGGAGCCAAGGAGATGGGCGAAGGGTTGAGAAAATCGATAATCAAACAGCTGGGCCTCAAGGATTGAGGCCCAGCTGTACCCCATGAGAGGAAACGTGATGTTCGAATATGCGTTGGAAGTCCACGAGGAGCCGAGCAGTGTCTGGTTGTCCTGCGCAGAAATTCCAGAGATGCACGCCGCTGGCGACACCCTCGAGGAAGCACTCGACGGCGCCATTGATGCGATGGAAACGGCATTGTCGATTTACGTCGATGATCGCCGGTTGATTCCGACAGGTGATGCGGGAGAGCAGGAAAGTGACGCGGTGTTGCGTCTGCCTGCACTGACTGCTGCGAAGGTTGGACTCTGGAATACGCTTTTGGAGTCTGGAGTCAGCAAGGCTGAACTTGCACGTCGGTTGGGGGTGCAACGACCCCAGGTAGATCGGTTAGTCGATTTCTTGCATCACTCCAAGATTGAGAATGTCGAGCGTGCATTGCAGCAGCTTGGGCGCCGGATTTTGCTTTCGGTTGAGGCTGCGTAGGATTGGAGAAAAGCCCCCGACAGCGATCGCTGCCGGGGGCTTTTCATATGGGGTGGAATAACCAACCCCAGAAACAACAAAGCCCCTGCATTTCTGCAGGGGCTTCGTTTTGTATGGTGCGGCACCAGGAGTCGAATCGAAAAGTAAGTCATTGTTTTAAATATAGTTATCATGCGATCAAGTTCAGTTCTACCTCTTGGAATATCCTCAGTTTGTTCTCAGTTCTACATTTCCTGGTGTCGCCGGCGACAACACATCAATTCGACCCTGTCCGTTCATAGCGAATTTGCGCGTTGAGGCCCCTTTCGCCTCAAGGGTTGGATTCCGGGCCTCCTCTGCATCGCTTCAAATGGGGCTATAGTCGCCTCATAAGCCTTTTTCAGCGCGTCAGCACCCCTTATCTTCTTCGGTCCTTTACGGTTTAGGCGCTAAACGGTAGTGTCAGTAGTGGCATTGCGCTGTCAACGATTCATGTGGGAGTCTGGCCATGGAAAGCCAAAGTAAAATCGTCCTTCCCGAAGATATATTCGATCAATCCTATAAGTGGAATTGGGTCGCCAGATGATGCTACGGCCAATTTTTGAGGTCCGGCCTTGGACGTCCCTTAGCCAACCCGGCATGTCGCCATATCCTTTATATAAGCCACGCTGTACAAATCAGATTCAGACTATCCAAGATAAAAATACAAGTAGGCAATTATGGATTCTCACATGCTTGCTACGTCGTTTCGGTCTAGTTGCGCAGGCCGGAATATAATTACATGCCAATTTGAAGCCGCAGATATTTAAATCTGCAGTTGAAGGTTTAGAACTATGGCGAAAAATAGTGTCGAAGCAAGCTTGCCTCATACAGCGGTTGCGACTTGGGGTGGATATATATATCAAGGAAAAATTGCGCTGTATCACTGCCTTAGTTTGATGTTGGAAAATGCGGTTGATAGTAAAAAATTAGCATTGCAGCTTGATAGTATCGATGATTTTGCCATTTTATTAGATGGTGTATGTCAGTCCATGCATCAAGTTAAAGCGTATAAAAGCGATGACTTTTCCGCTTATTCTGAGGCGATAAGCGAACAAGTCGCAAAGTCAAAGGCATATCCTGGGTGCAAGGTCTTATTCCATGTTTCCAAGGACATTATCCTCCCTGCTGATTTCAGTAGTGTTTACTCGCCTGCAGTCTTTTATAGTTACAAGAAAGTTGCACAAGCGGAAAGTTACTGTGCGCTATCAGAAGTTGACTCGCTACTGGAAAATCTTATATGCGAGTTTTATAGTAAGTATGAGCCGGGCGCAAAGCATAAAGCTGTATCGGACTATTTACAATGGTCTAGAAATCTTCTAGAGGATATTATAGTAAGCAAGATAATCTCTATGCACGCTGAAATCCAGCTTACCAAAGGGGCAGTTCAGCGTCAGATTGCAAATAGAGAGAAAATTAGTTTCTTGGATTTTTTCGATATTCTATCTGCCGAGTTAACTTCTGCCATACTTTGTGAGAGTTATTTCTTTTCGGTAATAATTAAAGACATTGGTAGTTACTATTCCGATTTCTGCGATGAGAACGACTTGGCGCGTGAGGATTTAGATAAGTTAGGAAGGTGCGTTGCTAGGATTAATAAATTTGATGTTGAAAAGCTAAAAGTGTTTATGCGCTCAATTCTACCTAGTAAAAAAGGACGGTTTAACTCCTTGGCGGAGTACAAGGATGAGTCTGTAAACTCTGATGATCTCCAGTATGGATTGTTTAGAGTTTTCGATGATCTAATTGAGCCTGACTTCAATGATGGGACGCGGAATGCAGGTTTTTTCTGGGAGTTTTCTGGGAACAGTTATTATCCAACGGCAATTCACCAAGGAAAGAAGAGTGCCGGTGCTATTTGTAAGAAAATTGTCGATAATGCCCTAAAGCATGACGTCGAATTTCTCTATGAAAGTGGAACATTGATAACCACTGATATAGATGCAGATTCTATATTTTCGGTCGCGAATGTTGGACCGCGAGGTGGCGCACTTCATGATCATGCTAAATTTAATAAGTTTAAAGATGTAGCGTTGGTGTCTATTGCTAATTTGCCAAGCGGGATTAAGAAATGAAGCAACTCTTAGCTGAATTATTCTCTAGACATAATTATTCAGAGACGTTGACTGAAGAGTTTAGCCTGTTCGTGCCTGACGATATTAGTAAGGAGGCCTACTGGCTGGTTGTAGAGTCCTCGCCGCGAACTGTAATTGAGAACCAGCATTCCTGGCTGACTAAATGCCGAGAGATATACCGAAACCCTGCGATCGAGAAAAATACGAGCCTAATTTGTATTTGGCCTGTCGAAAAAATCACCGATAAAATTATTTCTGAGGTTCATGCTACGGAAGAAGATTTGTTTTTTTTCAAGAAACATGTGCTCTACCATACAGATGCCGAGATAGTTAGCCTCAATGAAAGGCTCGGAGAGGGTAATGTTGCAGATTTGATTTTAAACTCGGTGAACAATCCTGATGTTTTTTCCAGTTATAAAAACTCTTTGGGCACTGAAAGCTGGGAGGAGTTAATTTATAGGGTAGTCATAAAGCTTGGATTTATAGATATCGGAGAAGGTGAGGCGGCTGATATAGAAGGGCTTTACATTCGACATCGCGAAAAAATTAGGAGCACAAAACAGCCGGAACTCTTATCGTTTATTGAGTCCAGTGTGCTTGATTTGAATGTTGATGGATTTGATAGCGCCGAGTCTCTATTGAAAAATTTGGTTGATAAAATAGCTGAGGCCGGCCATGAAGTTAAATATTAAGAAACTTGTTCTGAAAAACTTCAAAGCATTTGTGGGTCATCAATTTGAGATTGGTAGTTATAACTTGGCAATCTTGGATGGGCCTAATGGGTTTGGGAAAACTTCTTTTTTTGATGCTGTAGAGTTTCTTCTGACCGGCGATATTGGCCGCTACAACAACTTGGAAAACTCCGTAGTTGATAAGCGCTCGATAGCCTTAGGAAGCCCAATAGTCCATGACCAAGCGGTTGCAGGGGCTGAAATTTCAATTGTGGCGGAGATTGAAACCAGTCATGGGCTGTTCTATTTAAAAAGAAGCGCGAGTAAGGATAAGCTGGATAAAGGGAAGGGGCTTGGATTAAAGCTGTTTAAGCTCTATGAGTTGACTAGTATAGATGGGGAGGGGCGGTTAGTTCAGGATGAAGAGTCTTTCTTAGGAGCAATACTTGGGGTCGGTTATCTACGAGATTTCAAGCTTTTTCATTACATCGAGCAAGAAGATAATACAGCTATTTTAAAGAGCAAAGCGTCGACTAAGCAACAGAAAATTGACCACTTGTTTGATGTGGGGGATTACAGAGAAAAAATTAAAAAATTGACAGTGCGAAAGAGTTGATTGCCAGCCTAAAGACAACTGCGAAAAGGGAAGACTTGAATTCGCGAAAAACAGAGATTGAGCAGTTGCATCGATCTGTTAATGTCGGGGATGAAAACGTAATTGAACCTTATCAAAGATTAATCTCTGCTACTCATCAGCCATGGGATCATGAAGATATCGTAGTCAAGTCTTCAATTATAGCTACCTGGTTAGGTGATGAAGGGGCATTGAATAGGCTTAGGAAATTTATAGAAGGAGTAGATAATTTTATTAACTCCAAATATAACTCTAAGATTGATAAGGTCCTGAAGCCAAAGCAGGAGGCGCTTGAGAGCCTACTAAGGTTTGGTGGTCGTCTGGATTCGATCGCAGTATATAAAAATGACGTCGCTCTTTATGATTTTGGTGTGGATTTTTTAAGTAAATTTGAAAGCGGGATTCCCTCATCGTTAAAAGAAGATTTGAAGTTTGATTCTGATGTGTTTGATAGTTTTGGTTTTGAGTTGAACTACAATGATTTTTCACAGGCTGTTGCTGAGATAAAATTGATTGTGGAGAACTCAAGCGCCGTCGAACTTGCTTACAATGAATTGAAGGCTGCTCGAGATCTATTTGTTTCCAAGTACTCCTCTGAACATATAAGTCATGATGATGCCAATTGTCCTGCATGTGGCTATGACTGGAAGTCGTACGACGAGTTGCTGCGTCACATGGAATCCCAAAGATTAGTTCTAGAGACCCTTGTTGATGTTAATGGCGAAGCGCTGAAACGAAATATAGAACTGTTTGAAAGGAAAGTCTTAGGTCCTATTCGCAAAGCTATAGGCGAACACGCTGCTGTTCAGAAAGACTCTATAGATTATAAGAAAAAAATCACAGAGCTTCGCGAGGAGCAGGTTTCGTATTTGCGTAAGCTTGTGCGTGCATACTTATCTTATGGTATTGATGTAAGACCTTTTTACTGTATAAGCTTTGACTTGCAAGAATCTTTGGACGTTAACAGGCTTGGTGAGGCTGTTAGTGCTTTGTATCGCGTTGTCGATCATGATGCTATTGATGAGGATTTTCAAGAAATTTTTGAGCAAGTATTTTTGGAAGATGATAATGCGGCTTTAAGCCTTGAATTGGATTCGATTGATAGAAAAATTTCCTATGTGAAGGCTGCCTATACTAGAAGTATCTATGGCGATATCAAGGACAAGGAAAAATCCTATAGTGCGGCCGAAGATATTTACAAGAAAGCCATTTATCTGGATAAGGCTCTAAGTAAGCTCAGGGATATTTATAATGAGAATTTGAACTCTTATGTAGCGTCAATTGCTAAAGGCATTGAAGTGCTATTTCATATATATTCAGGGCGGCTTTTGCAGAATTTTCAAAGTGGGCTTGGGATTTTTATTGAAACCGATGGTAAAAATCTGTCATTTCGAGAAAACCCTAAAAAATTGCATGATGTAATATTCTCTATGAGTTCAGGGCAGCTTTCTTCGTTGGTGCTTTCATTTACGCTGGCTTTAAATAAGAGGTACGCAAGGAACGCTATTTTATTAATTGATGATCCTGTCCAAACACTAGACGATATAAATGTTGCTGGGTTTGTTGATTTGTTAAGGACTGAGTTTTCCGATAGGCAAATAATTCTTTCCACGCACGAAGATGAAATGTCGGCTTATATGCAATATAAATTCAAAAAGTATAATTTGGATGCTGAGGGTTTAGACTTTAAACAAGTATTTGCGGTTAATTAAGGGCCCTGATTTTTTATGTGTGCCTGCTTCTGTTGTTAAAGAGACCATCTTGGATGGTCTCCGTATTATGTATTGACGGTGAGGTACTCAATATGGGTGGTTGGCTTTGCTAATGATTTGGAATTGCCAAGACTTTCCTAGGCGAAGAGTGAGTAAGTTTACGGTCAATATATAGTAATAGCGCGTTGATTCTGCGCGCTGGTTCACGTGCTGATTTAAGAACCAGACAAGATGTTTTCGCTGCCAAGTCCACGGGTTGTCTCGGTGCCAGCGCACAGCTATAGCTGCTTGGATGGCTTTTGCTTGGTGTAGGTGGCGCTGACGTGTCGTTTGCGATCCGCTCATGACTCCCGCGAGGAATACCTCCATATCGAATGGCTTGCTCATGCTCGGCCACCGATGTACGCCGAAACTACGTCGATACGACCGTGCCCCAGCTCATAGCTGATTTGTGCGCGTGCCTCCTGATCGAGGTGTTGGTCGAGCTGGTAGCAACTACCTCCTTTGATTGGCGCAAGTTGGTTTGTAATCTGCTCATACCGTTCGCATGCGTAGGCCGCACGCAATTCGTGGAATCCCTTGAGGTGGTGCGCGTGAAGGATGTCCCGTGCAGGGCGGATGATTCGCTGTTGAAAGTCTAGGTAGCTTTCGTTCAGTGCAAGCAAGTTGTCGCTTCCGACGGGAGAGGCCTGCTCGGCGTACGTGAGCGCTTCACGAATATGATTATCCACCCAGATCCAACGAGGCGCCGACGCACCCGAGCGGCCACCTTTGGTGCCATCTTGAATGTTGATCTTGCCGTATCGTTCGGCTTCTCTTCGCAGTCGAGGAAGATCAGCCAAAATGGCCTCTCGCAGGCGCATGCCGGTTGCTCGCGCCAGCTGAGCGATGGCCGCGGCGCGCGGCTGCAGATGTTCGGAGAGGACGTCTACGATACGTTTTACGTGATCGCGGTCCTGGCCTTGCGGAGGCATGGTGCGGACGCTGGTGCGCTTCATCCCAAGCGCCTTGCTCGGACTCTGCACCTTCACAGACTGATCACCGCGAAGCGCGGCCAGGGTACGGTTGACGCTGGACAGTCGGTTTTGCGCAGTGGCGATGGCGAGCTCACCTTGTTCAACTTGCTGGCGCAGATGTCCGGCATAATCCAACAAGGTCTGCCGATCAATCTTCCGCGCATCGTTGAACCCCGGCCCGTCCTCCGAGCGACACCAGCGCACAAACGCCTGCCAGCGATCACTGTGCGCCTTGACCGTGCCGTAATGCCCGCCGCCAAATAGATCGCGCAATGCCTGTGGCCCGGCATAGCTCAACTGCCGACCATAGCCAAAATTGCGTCCATCTCGCCTGCCCACCAGTGCCATGATCGAACACCTCTTGAAGCCAAAACCTTTAAAACCTTCCCCACGTCATCCCGCCAAGAATGTTGAGTGTTATCAGGGATCAAGGCCCCTGCGACCTGTGAGGGTTGTCCACTAACGCGGGACTGGCGGCTCTTTACGACCGGGAGCTTGGGCATCTCATGATCTGGCCTCCTGAACACTTCCGAGGAAGTGGGCGGGTGGAGGCTGCACTGGCTGACGAGACCGGCGCCGCGAGATCATGAGTCGGGTGAAGGCAGTGAAGCAATGACCGGGGCATACCTGACTGTCAGTCAGGTGCAGTCCATTCCGTGGGCTGCGGCACCATCATCTGCATCGCTGTTGCTGGTGATTTCGGTGTTTGTCACGCCGATTGTCACGAGGGGGAATGCCGCAAAGCCTTGTACG
The DNA here is from genome assembly GCF_002112685.1 of Pseudomonas sp. R15(2017). Lineage (NCBI taxonomy): Bacteria > Pseudomonadati > Pseudomonadota > Gammaproteobacteria > Pseudomonadales > Pseudomonadaceae > Pseudomonas > Pseudomonas sp. R15(2017). Next base: position 235,657 of record NZ_NEII01000004.1, on the reverse strand, counting down.
AGTTGGGCTGCAGCAGCGGTAGGAGCGCCCGTCTCTTTCCGGGAGAAAGAGACGGGCGCAGGTTGGCGCAATGAAATGGCCAAGCGGATAGGTTGCTGCAGGGCAGCTATAAAGGGGTATGAGTTGCCGCAGTGGGCACTCTGGTAGAAGTAGGCATCCATCACATTGCTGTGACCGTGCGAGCTGCCGGACGCTAATCGCACTTTGGGAGAACCACCACGGTGTGGCGTAGCCTCAAAGGTTCTGGCTACCTGGGTTGCTGTCAACGACAGCGCATTGCCCGATCTTTTCTACGCTTGTGGATAATTTGGGTCAAGGCTCGAATTTTCGGGAGTTCTGCGGCTGTGGATGAAATTATCCACCGGTGGAAATCAGTGGTTTTCCACAGACAGTTGCGTGGGCTTTAGATTTTTTAAGTGAGGTCCATCCAAGCAGGGCGGCTTTGCAGCCCTGTTTGGATGGACCCGCGTGGAGAAGCGGATCACTGAGATTTGAAGACCGAGCGCTTACTCGGTTGCGCCACGTTTTGCTTTTAGGCGAGTGACGTTCGCTCCGGTCTGGTTCGCGAATTCGTGTGGAGTGACATGCTCCTGCCGGTTGGCCTCCAGATACCGGCTCCACCAGTTCATGATCAGCCTGCGCTCCTCAATGAACTCAGCCTTGTGGATGTATGCGGCGCGGACGTTATTGCGTTCCTTGTGGCTCATCTGCCTTTCAATAGCGGTCTCGGACCACAGTCCTGATTCAATCAGTGCGCTACAGGCCATTGAGCGAAAGCCATGACCGCAGATTTCGGTTTTGGTGTCGTAGCCCATCTTTCGAAGCGCGCTGTTTACCGTGTTTTCAGACATGGGCTTCCAGGGCTTGGCGTCGCCTGCAAATACCAGGTCGAATTTGCCGGTGAGGGCGTGGATCTGTTCAAGCAGGGCCACGGCTTGCGGCGATAAGGGGACTAAATGGATATCCCCTGCCATCTTCGTACCCCTAGTAGAAAAGGGTACTCCGTCCAGCGCGGGTCGAGTGTCGGGTATCTCCCAGGTGCCGCGCTTGAGGTCGAACTCGCTCCAGCGGGCGAAGCGCAGTTCGCTGGAGCGGACGAACACATGCAGCGAGAGCATGACCGTCAGCCGGGTAAGTGCGCGGCCTCTGTAGGTGTCGATACGCTCCTGCAATTCAGGCAGACGCGATAAGGGTAAAGCAGGGCGGTGAATCACCCTCGGGGCTTTGATCAAACCTTCAAGGTCGGAGGCAGGGTTGGCCGCGATCTGTCGAGCACGTTTCGCCTCGCGCATGATGCTTTGTAGGTAGTTTTGTACCCTTAAAGCGACGTCAATCGTGCCGCGTTTCTGGATCGCTTCCAGAGGTTGCATCAGGTCATGGGTGTCCAGATCGATAATAGAGCGAGCGCCGATCAGCGGGAAGACATGGGTTTTGAGGCGGCTCAGGACGGTCTTGGCATGGCCCGGAGCCCATTTGGCAGACATCGCTTTGTGCCAGTCCAGTGCGGCGCTTTCAAAGGTTCGGCCTTTGATTGCGGCCTGCGTCTTGGCTTGGTGTTTGGTCTCTATGGGGTCGATGCCTTTCGCCAGCATCCGCTTGACCTCCAGGCGCTTGTTGCGAGCATCGGCGAGGCCGACCACGGGATAGCTGCCGAACGAGGTCAGTCCTTCGCGGCCATCAGGTTTTACATACCTGAGACGCCAGCCTTTACGGCCATTGGGTTGGACTAGAAGGTAGAGGCCGTCGCCGTCGAAAAGCTTGTAAGCGCGGTCGGTGGGCTTGGCTGAGCGGCAAGCCGAATCGGAGAGTGGAGCAGTGGTGCGCGACATAAGGGTACTCCCCCTTTATCGAATTACCTTACCCCTAACACTACCCCTAAAACGGATGGAATCCACCAGTTTCTGACGGAAACCGATGGAACCCCAAAACGAAAAAACCCGCCAGAAGGCGGGTTTTTCGGGGGTTCCAGAGATTTTGAAAGCCTTCTCTGGAACCTTGTATGGTGCCGGCACCAGGAATCGAACCCGGGACCTACTGATTACAAGTCAGTTGCTCTACCATCTGAGCTATACCGGCGTGTGGGCGACGATTATAGCGGCTCGGTTGCTTCTGTAAACCCCTGAATTCAGACTATTTTTGCGCGGGCTTGAATCACGCTCGGCGCAGGACGTTGCGCAGTTTCTGGAGCGCTCGCCAGGCGCGGTTGTTCTGGATGGCGCGCAGTTGGGCTTCGGCGTGTTCGGCGCGTTGTGTGGCGGCGCTGATTTGCGCCATGGCGTCGGCTTCGCTGGGGCTGACGGGGTGGGCGAAGGGGTGGCCGAGGCACAGCTGGAAGTTGTCGAGCTGGCAGGGCGGCATGTCGAAGGCCGGTTTGAGGTTCAGGTGTTCGTCGGCCAGGAAGTAGCTGTTGAGGCCGTCGAAGCAGACGTTGCTGTAGCCGGCGTCGGTGATCAGGTGTTCCCAGGTGTGGTCGCGCTCGAACGGGGTTTCGATGAGGATGATCCACGGGCGGAAGCGGCTGAAGTCCATGCCGCGCAGCACGGTTTCTTCGTGGCCTTCGACGTCGATTTTCAGGAAGTGGATTTCGCGGCCGGTGGCGTGTTCTTCGCAGATCGAGGTCAAGGTGCGGGCCTTGACGGTGAGGCTGCGCACGTCAAAGCCTAGGTCGCGGCGTTGCTGGGCGGTAACGGTATCGGCGGTGGACAGGCCAGTGCCGGGAATTCCGTAAAAGGTCACTTCGCCGGGCTTGTCACTGGCGATGCATTGCAGCGTCGTGTCGCGCGGGCGCTGCTGGCGCAGAGCGTCGTGGAAGTTCTGCATCGGCTCGACGTTGATGCCGCTCCAGCCGCGATCATAGAACGCCTTGGTGACCGAGTCGTGAATCGGGTCGTTGGCGCCGACATCGATGTAGAAGCCGTTTTCAAAGAACTTGAGGGCGCGCCACAGGCGGATGTCTTCGAAATTCTGTGCGTAAGAGATAAACGTCACGGTCGCTTCCTGTCGGTCAGGTTTTTCTTGTTCGGGTGCGCGCTACCTGCACGGCACAGGTCTGTATAGCAAGGGCGTATGGCAGGCGCAATTGTCCGCTGCTGGCGTCCGCGATTCGGCAGTTATGTCCTTTTGGTCGAGGGCTTATGCACAACAGGTTTTGAAGAGGGCGGGCTTAGAGGGAATTTTGTGGACGGGTTCTCATTTGAGTCTTAAATCCCTGTTTTGCTGGTTTTTTATTTATGTGAACAAAAAATGACCAGCGCTGTTGATGGCCTGAAACGACCGTAGATATTGGATCCACGATAATTCCATCAACAGAGTTATCCACAGGCTGTGGAAGATTAAACGCGTTCGGCCAGCAGCAGGAAATTACGCGGTGTGAGGGGCGCCTCGCAGAAGGTGCCGAGGCGTACTACGTAACCCTGTTCGGTGAGGAAAAGTGCCCGATCCAGATTCAGCCAAAGCTCCAGCGGGCGTCGGAACAGTCCGCGCAGCAGTTCCAGGTTGCGAACTTCAGCCAATCGCTGCCAACCGGCGGCTTCCAATGCCACCCAATCTGGCGAGCCGATTGTGGATAACTCTTTCAACGCTGCCAGATCGCGGCAGTAATCAGCGAACGGTTTGTCCAGCCAGGCGCTCGGCAGGGACGGCGTCGGCAAGTATTCGTCAACGCCGCGCACTTGCCGTTGCAACAGATCAAAGGCCAGTCGCCTGGCCATGGAGGTGTCACGCTGACGTCGGACGCGGGCACCGGCGGTGACGGTTTCGCTCATCGGCAGAGACAGGTCTTCCCGCGAGAGCTGTAGGGCGGAGCGTGAACCTGCGGAGGACAACGCCTGATATTCAGTACGACTGATCCGGTTGTAGCAGCACGGTGCAATCGCCAGTTGTCGGCAGCCAGCGGCGGAAGCCAGTTGCATCAGCCGCACATGCAAGTCACCGCAAGCGTGCAGGGCAACAGGCGTGTGTTCGGCGTTCAGCAATAAAGCGGTGTTCGCCGCGAGTACATCCTGCTCGACATGCAGCGCATGCAGATGATGACGCTGACTCAGCGCCTGACCGCTGGCAACCAGCGCCGGGTCGTATTCCAGACAGGTGAGTTGCTGATCGGCACCCAGCAGACGCCGGCCCAAATGGCCTTTGCCCGAACACCAATCAAGCCAGTGCTTCGGTTGCGCGGCAAACGATAAGCGGCTGGTGAAGGCCTCGATCTGTTGCCATTTGCGTCCCGGCACATCGACATTCAGACGATGCCCAGCGGCTTCCAGCGAATGTGCAGGCAACTCACCCACTGCACTCAGTTCAAGCGACAACGCCGCCAATGAAGCAAACGGCTCCGGCGCTTCCGAAAGATCGGCAGGGTGGTTATGGGCGTTTTCCGCATCTTCCAGCGAACGTCCGCGTAGCCACGAGGCCAATTCCGGGTAGGACGCTTCCCAAGGCAATTGCAGATGAGTGAAAGGGCGGGGTTTCCACAATCCCTGATGGGCCGTGAGAAATGCATCCAGTGCCGTGAAACGGGCGAGCAGGGCCTCGCCCGTCAGCACGCCGGAAGAATCAGCGCCCTTGGCACGCATCGACGCGCAACCACCGCTCCAGCTGCTTGAACGCCTGAACGAGCACAAACGACATCAGCAGGTAAATGACGCCTGCGGTGAAGAACATATCCACTGTCAGGTAGTTGCGGGCAATGATGGTGCGGGTGATGCCAGTGAGTTCGAGCAAGGTCACCGTGCTCGCCAGAGAACTGGCCTTCAGCATCAGAATAACTTCGTTGCTGTAGGCCGGCAGAGCGATGCGCGCGGCGCGGGGCAGGACGATATAGAACAATGCCTTGGCCTTGGACATGCCCAGTGCGCGTGCGGCTTCGATCTCACCCGGCGGGATGGCCTGGATGGCGCCACGCAGGATCTCGGCGATGTAAGCGGCTGTATGCAACGTCATCGTGGCGGTGGCACACCAGAATGGGTCGCGCAGGTACTGCCACATGAAGCTGCCGCGTACGGCGTCGAACTGAGCCAGGCCGTAGTAGACCAGGAACAGTTGCACGAGCAACGGAGTGCCACGGAAGAAAAAGATGTAAGCGTAAGGAAATGCGCGGATAAACCAGAGTTTGGAGGAACGAGCGATGCCCAGAGGAATCGCCAGCAACAACCCGAGAATAACGGCAATACCCACGAGTTCGAGTGTCAGCAGGGCGCCCTGAAAGAACTTCGGCAGCCACTTATAGATGACTTCCCATTCCATTACGTCGTCCTCATGAAGCCACGAGCGGCGCGTTTTTCCAGGAAGTGCATAGTGATCATCGCCAGTATGGTCAGGACCAGATACATGAAGGCTGCAACCAGATAGAAAGTGAATGGATGCTTGGCGAAGGTTACGGCGTTCTGCGCATTGCGCATGATTTCTTCCAGTCCTATGACCGACACCAGCGCGGTGTCTTTCATCAGAATCATGAACAGGTTGCCAAGGCCAGGCAGGGCGATACGCCACATCTGCGGCATGATCAGTCGGGTGAAGATCCGCCATTTTGACAGGCCCAGGGCCTGGCCGGCCTCACGGTGACCTTTGGGAATGGCCAGGAGCGCGCCACGAAAGACTTCCGTGGCATAGGCGCCGAAGCACAGTCCGAGGGCGGTTACGCCTGCCACGAAAGGGCTCAGTGCCAGGTCGGGATTACCAAAGTATTCGCCAATGGCATTCATCGTCTTGACGGTGCCGAGGTAGATCAGCAGAACCCATAGCAGTTCCGGCACACCGCGTACGAGGGTCGAGTACGTTTCGCCAAGCCACTGCAGCGGCTTGTACGGGGAAGTCTTGGCCAAGGCACCGAGCAGACCGAGCACCAGCCCGACGCACAGGGCCGAGAGTGCCAGTTTGACGGTCATCAGCGCGCCGGCGAGTAGCACCGGGCCGAATCCGTGGAGATCGATAATCATGGATTTCTTTTCAAATCGCGGCAGGCAAGATCGGGAGCCTGCACCGTCTGATCACGGCGCAGGTCCCGCAGGTCAGGATCAATAGATGCTGAACGGGAAGTACTTGTCGTTGATCTTTTTGTAGGTACCGTCGGCGACGATTTCCTTCAATGCGGCGTTCAGCTTCTCGCGCAATGGGTCACCTTTGCGCACGGCGATGCCGATCTTGTCACTTTCCACGACCGGGTCACCCTTGAACTCGTAGTTCTTGCCGGCGTCGGTTTTCAGCCAGTCATAGTTGGCGTACTTGTCGGCGAGGATGGCATCGACACGACCGGAGGTCAGGTCCAGGTAGGCGTTTTCCTGGGTGTCATAAAGTTTGACCTGGATATCGCTACCGTAAGTGTCTTCGAGCCAGGTACCTGCCAGGGTTGCGCGTTGCGTACCGATGATCTTGCCCTTGAGCGCGTCCTTGTCGGTTTTGAAATCGACGTTTTTCGGCGCGATGAACTGCAGTTTGTTCGAGTAGTACGGGTCGGTGAAGTCCACCGCGCCCTTGCGCTCGTCGGTGATCGACAGCGAGGAAATCAGGAAGTCGAACTTCTTGGCGTTCAGGGCCGGGATGATGCCGTCCCAGTCGGAGGTGACCACGGAGCATTCAACTTTCATCTTGGCGCACAGGGCGTCGCCGATGTCTTTGTCGAAGCCGACGACGTTGCCGCTGGCGTCTTTATTGTTGAACGGCGGGTAAGCCGCTTCGATGCCCATCTTCAGGGTCTCGGCCATGGCACCAACGCTGAACGCGAGGGTGACGGCGGCGGCCAGGAAGACCTTTTTGTAGTTCTGCATGCGGGTAGCTCCGTTAGCGGTTGCTGGACATGAATTGTTTGCAGCGCGCCGAAAGCGGGTTTTCGAACACCTGCTGTGGCGATCCTTGCTCTTCTACCAGGCCCTGGTGGAGGAACACCACTTCGCTGGAGACCTGACGGGCGAAGCCCATTTCATGGGTCACGAGCAGCATGGTGCGGCCTTCTTCGGCCAATGCGCGGATGACATTAAGTACTTCCTGGACCATTTCCGGGTCAAGGGCGGAGGTGGGCTCGTCGAACAGGATCACCTTGGGCTGCATCGCCAGTGTGCGGGCAATCGCCGCGCGCTGTTGCTGGCCGCCGGACAGTTGCGCCGGGTAGGCGTGGCGCTTGTCGGCGATGCCGACCTTGGCCAGCAGCGCTTCTGCGACCTCGATGGCTTCGGCCTTGCTCTGGCCGAGCACGCGGCGTGGAGCTTCGATGATGTTGTCGAGCACGCTCATGTGCGGCCACAGATTAAAGTTTTGAAACACAAAACCAATCTCGGAGCGCAGGCGATTGATCTGCTTGCCGTCGGCGGCAACCAGTTCGCCATTCTTGGCCGCCTTGAGCTTGAGTTCTTCCCCGGCCACCAGGATCTGGCCCTGATGCGGGTTTTCCAACAGGTTGATGCATCGCAGGAACGTGGACTTGCCGGAACCGGAGGAACCCAGGATCGAGATCACATCGCCGTCGCGGGCGGTCAGCGAGATGCCTTTGAGCACCTCAAGCTGTCCGTAGCGTTTGTGCAAGTTGCGGATTTCAAGCGCGGGCGTGGCCTCAGCCATGTGCGTTCCTCATATATGTTGCGCTCCTGCTGTTGGCCGGCCTTCCTGGCGAGGCGGCCAAGCTAGCATAGCGTTTCAATGGCAGCCAACAGCGCTACGAGCGTTAAACGGATGGCCTGTGGCAGGTTGTCGCATCGGCGCAGCAGACTGTCGCCCCATCAACAACCGAACGGGTGTTTGAACGTGAATTCCCGCGGGTGTCGCGTAAAAAAAGGCGCGATGTTGCCACCTTTGGCGGGGTGTTGGAAGCGCTATCCGGCCGAACGTTCCTCATTCGCCCTTTTATTGTGCGTCCCGTACTTTTTCAGTGTGTTTCTGGTGCGCCGATTCGTTTAGAAAGTGAGTCGCAGGGTAACGCTTTGGCGCAAGGCCATTATTCTCAAGGACTTGCGATGACTGTCCGGTCGCGCTGAAAACCGCAGGCCAGAAGAGTTTGAAACATTTTGGCGCATTTATTGCGTGCAGAATCCGGAACGCCCCGTTGGATTCTTTTTACGAGAAGGAACGCCAGACGGGCCGGACGCAATCGCTTTCCTCGCAAAGGTAGTTCCAATGAGCAGTACCCAAAGCTCCAATGGCCTCGAACAGGGGCTCAAACCGCGTCATGTGACCATGCTGTCGATCGCCGGGGTGATCGGTGCAGGTCTGTTCGTCGGCTCCGGCCACGCCATCGCCGCCGCCGGTCCCGCTGTTCTGCTGGCTTACGCCGCGGCTGGCGCGCTGGTTGTGCTGGTCATGCGCATGCTCGGCGAAATGGCTGTTGCCTCGCCTGACACCGGCTCGTTCTCGACTTACGCCGACCGTGCCATCGGTCACTGGGCCGGTTTCACCATCGGCTGGCTGTACTGGTGGTTCTGGGTCTTGGTGATTCCGCTGGAAGCCAACGCCGCCGCGACCATCCTGCACGCGTGGTTCCCCGGTGTGGAAATCTGGGCCTTCGCCCTGATCATCACCATGCTGCTGACCGTGACCAACCTGTTCAGCGTGAAAAACTACGGTGAGTTCGAATTCTGGTTCGCCCTGCTCAAAGTCGTGGCGATCATCGGTTTCATCATTCTTGGCGTCGCGGCCATTTTCGGCTTCCTGCCGAACAGCCAGGTCAGCGGCGTTTCGCACATCTTCGACACCCAGGGCTTCCTGCCGAACGGCATGGGCGCGGTGCTGGGCGCGATCCTGACCACCATGTTCTCCTTCATGGGTACCGAGATCGTGACCATCGCGGCCGCCGAATCGAAGAACCCGGGCAAGCAGATCTCCAAGGCCACCAACTCGGTGATCTGGCGGATCGGCCTGTTCTACCTCGTGTCGATCTTCATCGTCGTGGCTCTGGTGCCATGGAACGACCCGGTTCTGGCCAGCCTCGGCTCCTACCAGACTGTGCTTGAGCGCATGGGCATCCCGAACGCCAAGATGATCGTCGATATCGTGGTTCTGGTTGCTGTGACCAGCTGCCTGAACTCGGCGCTGTACACCTCGTCGCGCATGCTGTTCTCCCTCGGCAAGCGTGGCGACGCCCCGGCCATGTCGACCCGCACCAATAAGAGCGGCACCCCTTACTGGGCAGTGATGCTGTCCACCGGCGCGGCGTTCCTGTGCACCTTCGCCAACTACGTGGCCCCGGCTGCGGTGTTCGAGTTCCTGCTGGCCAGCTCCGGTGCCATCGCGCTGCTGGTGTACCTGGTGATCGCGATTTCGCAACTGCGCATGCGTAAACAACGCATGGCTCGCGGCGAGAAAATCGTCTTCAGCATGTGGCTGTTCCCGGGCCTGACCTACGCGGTGATCGCCTTCATCGTGGCAGCCCTGACCATCATGCTGTTCCAGGACGCCCACCGCGTGGAAATCCTCGCGACCGGCCTGCTGAGTCTGGTGGTTGTGGCGACCGGCCTGTTGGTGGCTCGTCGTCGGAAAATGGAAAACCGTGGTGCGGCAGTTCTGAACTGATCCGCCACGAGTAACGCAAAACGGCCGCTGTCAGTGATGACAAGCGGCCGTTTTTGTTACTGCGAGCGGTTTATTCGCTCTTCTCTTCCTGCGTTTCCACCGACTGACCGTAGGTGTCCAGCGCAATCCCGAAATCGCTGATGAACTGCGGTTCGCTCAGCCAGGCCTGGGCGGTCTCGCGATCCATGCCGTCGGCCCACATGCGGTAGTCGATCAGCATGTCGGCGGCCAGGTGAGTGGCGGCCATGCCTTCGTTCTCGGCGTTTTCCATGTCCAGCAGATCAGGATGATCGACGATGATGAACGCCAGCTCGCGGAGCAGCGTCAGCAGCATTTCGTTGCGGCTGACGGCTTCGGCGTCGCGCATCTTGCTGAACATCGCCAAGGTGTATTCCGGGATCGGCTCGGCCAGATGGCCAAGGTCATCGTCCTGCGCCAGGGGTTTGCGACCGACCATGCGGATCTGCTTGGCTTTGGCCTTGGCGCGTTTGGCGCGTTTCTGTTGCTTGTTCAGGGATGCCATGGGAACTCAGTTTTTCTGTTGGGTTTGTGCGGCGATTGCGTCGGACGCGGCCACATAGTCTTTCTGGAAATCCGGCGATTCGATCCACGCCAGAGCGCCAGCCTCGTCAGTCTCGGTGGACCACTGGCGGTACTCGATCAGCGCGGCGAGGATGAAGTCCATTGCGCCTTCTTCGCCTTCCTGCTCGTACACCAGCTCCAGCAGCGGGTCTTCGAGGAACGCGGTGCACAGGGCCTGCTGGCTGATCTTTTCGGCGTCGATCATTTTCTTGAACAGTTCGGTGAGGTCTACCGACTCGAAATCGATGCGGTCGTCGTTCGGGTCCAGCTCGACCAGCGCTTCCGCACGTTTGGTGCGGTTCTGCTTGGCCTTGGTCTTGGCCCGGGCGGCGCGTTTTTGCTGCTTGTTGGCGGAAGCCATGGTGTGTGTTCCGTGGTGCGTTAAAGGGCTTGGCTGCGTGGGATCTTGCGCCCCGGTGTGTCGGAGGCCAGTTCGCCGGTCTGCAGCCAGGTCAGAGCGATGGGCCATAGTGTGGCTTGGTATGCGCTGCGAAAAAAGGCGAAATGTCCGACGTGCTGTTCGCCGATGTCCTGCGGCTCGATTCGCAGGTGGGTCTTTTGCGCGTTGTGGAAGTAAGCGAGCAGGCGTTCGATGGCGGGAATCGTGCCGTAGGGATCGTCGCTGATGCTGATTGCCAAGGCTTTGGCCCGGACTTTGGCGAACGGCAAGTCCGCCATCTTTCTACCGCTCGAGCGCCGCTCATAACGTGCGGCCGGCGTGCTCCAGTCGCGCACCACGCCGGCGGGCGTGTCTTCCAGCCAGCCAAGTCGTTTGCCCGGAAAGTAGCCACACAACAGCGTGACCAGCGGCATCAGCAGATGCCATTTTCCGAACATCCGCCAGCGGTGCTCGGGCGCGTAATCGCGCCAATAAGCGAATTGCGCGCCGACCGTCACTAGTCGTCGGATTACCTGTCCGGAGGCCCCCAGGCCTGCTGCGCAGCCACCAAAGCTGTGCCCGACCACATCGATCGGCTGGCCGGGAAACTCCCGTTGCGCGCGTTTGAGCATCGCCTCGAAATCCAGCGCGCCCCAATCCGTCCATGAAGCCTGCAAATGCCTCATCGACTTCGGCCGCGACTCGCCAATGCCGCGGTAGTCGTAAATGATCACGTCGAAGCCGTTGGCGAACAGATACGCCGCGAAGCGCGAGTAGTGGCGGCAGCGCACGGACGTGGCGGCGTTGATGATGACCACTGGGCGCTGTGGATCGGGCGAAGCGTGGCGCCAGGTGAAACCGCCGAGCAGATAGCCGTCGGCGGCGGGCTCGTGGAAGGGCTCGCTTTCTGCTGACAGCTGACCGAGTGGCAGTGTCGCGCTTTGTAGGTTCATGGCGATCCAGACTTTCGGGGACGGGTCGAGGATGAACTTCAAGTGAGTGGGTATGCAACGAATTGGAACGCAGTGAGTACCCAATTCGCAGGTTGATCAGGCAATCGCTAATTCGAGACGCAATGCGGCGCGAATCGTTGATGGAGTTTTCTGTAGTCCTTTTCGTATCAACCGCAACTCCCAATCGTTCTAAAACCCACCCCGCAAGACAAAATCTAAAAAGAGGTAACGATTGGGTTCCGCGAGAGCCCGGGAGTCGTCCTCATGAAACGCGTTCTTTCATTCGTGCTGCCCCTTGCCGCTGCGGCGGTGCTGCTGTTTCCGATCATGGCGCAGGCTGCAAGCCTGGAGCCGATCGACAGTTCCGCCGTGCAGGTTCAGCAGCAAGAGCAAAACGGTGTTCGCTATCTGGCCGGCGGGATTGGTGAAGATGAGTCGAAAGCCATTCAGCAATCCGCGGGCTACAACCTGCACATGACGTTCGCTGTCGGCATGCAAAATCAATACACCGCCGATGTCGATGTGATGATTCAAAAAGCACCCGGCCAGACCGTGCTGACGCTGAGTCAAACCGGGCCATTGGTGTACGTGCAGTTACCGCCCGGCAAATATACGGTCGTCGCGACCCGCAATGGTGAAACGCGCCGGGATACGGCGGATATTGGCGGCGGTGCTGCGCGCAATCTGGTGTTCCACTGGAACGACAACAGCTAGCGTTGCTGACGGTCGCACCGGGATGGCGCGACCGTTGCCCGGCGGCCCAGCCAGATCAATACCCAGGCGGCGCCAGACAGGAAGAGGGCGAGGAGGCAATGCGCGGCGACGGCAAACCAGAAGCTGCTGGGTTGTGTGGTCAACGAATACACGGCGAAGCGTTTGCCGCGCGCCATGTTGCCGATGCGCCCCTGAATCAGGCCGTCCACGGTTTCGTAGGCGATCAGGCCGATACACAGGATCAGCACCAGGCCGAGCGCGATCATCAGCCAGTCGGTACGTTTTACGGGCGGCGCGGGATGGGGCAGGGGAACGCGGGTTCTTTTCTGGTTCATCGCGGGATGACCCTCTTCCGTAAGGGTTGAGCAACGTATCGCGAATTCCGGCCTGCAAGAAGAGCGGGATCCGGTCGCCATCAAATCGCAGGCATAAAAAAACCCTGAATCTTGCGATTCAGGGTTTTCGGTATTTGGTGCCCAGAGACGGAATCGAACCGCCGACACGGGGATTTTCAATCCCCTGCTCTACCGACTGAGCTATCTGGGCAACGGGGCGCATTAAAAGGGTTTTTCGGATTTACGTCAAACACTTTTTTAAAATTTCTTAAATTAATTCCGTCGCTTACGATCCGACCCCCGATTTCGCGGGGTTTACTCTGCGGGCGGAACGTAGCCTTCGGCCTGAGCGTATTCCTCGCCGGAGAAGTACTTGTCCATTTCGCCCTGAAGAAATTTGCGGTCTTCGGCGTTCATCATGTTCAGGCGTTTTTCGTTGATCAGCAGGGTCTGGTGTTTCTGCCAGTCAGCCCAGGCCTTGGCCGAGACGTGTTCGAAAATATCCTGGCCCTTGGCGCCCGGGTACGGTGGGCGCTCCAGACCTTCGAGTTGTTCTTTGTACTTGCGGCACATTACGGTGCGGGTCATGTCGACTCTCCTGCATTCAAGACGGCGGCCGCGCGTTCGAGCAAGGTCTTGACCGGGGCGGCGAGGCCCAGGCGCGGCGGGGTGGCGAGGTTATACCAGAGCCAGTCGGCCTCGGCCACGTGGCCGCCGGCTTCCTGCACCTGAACCAGCCAGGGTTCGATGGACAACTGGAAGTGGCTGAAGGTGTGGACCAGGCTCGGCAGCGCCTGCTGCTCGCCCAGTTCCAGCGAGTGCTGCGCGGCGAGGTGCTGCAGGTCGTCGAGGTCGTCGAGTTCCGGCAGGCTCCACAAACCGCCCCACAGTCCGCTGGACGGGCGGCGATAAAGCAAAATCGCGCCGTCCTCGTTGGCCAACAGCGGCATCAACGTGCGTTTCTGCGGGATGGCCTTGCGCGGCTTAGGGATCGGGTAGCGCGTCTCCAGGCCGAGCATGTGCGCTTCGCAGCCGTTTTTCAGCGGACACAGCAGGCAGCTCGGTTTGCTGCGGGTGCAGAGCGTGGCGCCCAGGTCCATCATCGCCTGGGTGTAGGCGTTGACCCGATCCTGCGGCGTGAAGCGCTCGGCGTTGGCCCACAGCTGTTTGGCAACCTTCGGCTCGCCGGGGTAGCCCTCCTGCGCGGTAAAGCGCGCCAGCACCCGTTTGACGTTGCCATCGAGGATCGGCGCGCGCAGGCCCATGCTGATGCTGGCGATCGCGCCGGCAGTCGACAGGCCGATGCCCGGCAAATCCGTGAGCTTCTCGACATCCCGGGGGAACTCGCCACCGTACTGGCTCACGACGATCTTCGCGGTCTTCTGCAGATTGCGCGCGCGGGTGTAGTAACCGAGCCCGGTCCACAGGTGCAGTACTTCGTCTTCCGGCGCTTCGGCCAGGGCTTCGACCGTCGGCAGGGCGGCCATGAAGCGGTCGAAGTAATTGAGCACGGTGCTGACCTGGGTCTGCTGCAACATGATCTCGGACACCCACACCCGGTACGGGTTGATGTTCTGTTGCCAGGGCAAATCATGGCGGCCGTGGCGGTCGTACCATTCCAGCACCGCCGTGGAAAACTGCTCCGCTCTCATCGCTTGAACAGCCCCTTCAATGCGTTTTTCAGTTCCGGGCTGACTTTGTCGCCCAGTTTCTCGTCGATCTTTTCGCTGAGCTTGTCGCCGGCCAGTTTGCTCGCGACCTGGCCCATCCGTTCGTTGTCCACGCGGCAGGCCTTGGCGCCCAGTTCCAGTGGGCCACGGCAACGCAGCGGCCATTCGATGCCGACGAATTTGTCGCCGACCTGGCAGGCCGGGTCAGGCATGGCGCTGGTGTCGCCTTCGACGATGATGCCGACGCGATAGTCCATGCCCAGCACCTTGAGGTCGATATCGCCGTCACCGTTGACACTCATGCCGGGGATGCGCACTTTCAGGTCCGGGTTGCTGGCCACGCCGTTGCGGAAGGTCAGGTTGCCCTTGAGTTCCTGGAACGGCGTGTCCTTGCCGCGCGGCTCGCCGCTCAGGGATTTACGGTTGAGGGTGGCGATGCCCTTGCACAGTTGCTGCTCAAGGTTGGCGTTGAGCAGCACGCCGTTGTTGATCACGAAACTGGCGTTGCCGTTGAGGGTTTCGATCAGCGCCTGCTGGCTGTTGCCGCTGCCGGTGACGGTGCTGGTGAGATTGACCAGCCCCTTGACCGGCGGATTCTTGCCCTGGCTTTCGAGGATTTTCTCCACCGGCACGCGGTTGATCCGGGTTTGCAGGTTCAGTACCGGCGCGGTCTGGCGCACATCCAGCGTCCCCTTGGCTTCGAAGTCGCCGTTGTACAGCTCGCCGCGCAGGTTCTCCAGAGTCAGCAGGCCGCCCTGGCCGGTCGCTTTCAGTGCGGCGTTCTGGATCGGCAATTTGTCGAGGGTCAACTGGCCGAAGGTCAGGTCAGCGTTCACGTCGAGCTTGCTCAGGCGCTCGACCGGGAACAGGCGCTCGGTGCTCCAGGCGCTTTTGCTCGGTTTCTCCGGCAGCGGTGTGCTGCCGGCACCCGCCATCGCATCGGCCTCGGTACTGGCGACTTCGGCCTGACGAACCTGAGTGGCGTTATTGGCTTTTTCCGATTTCGGCGGCAGGTAACGGTCGACGTTGAAGGTGTCGGCCTTGAGGACCGCCCGCAGCGATTGTTTGGCGAAATCCTCGACGGCGATGCGGCCACTGAAACTGCTGTCGTCGAGTTTCAGGTTGATGTTGTCCAGCGCCACGCTGGTCGGCGTCGCGGCGACACGGCTGACCAGTTCAACCTTGCTCAGGCTGCCTTCGGCCATGGCCGGCAGGGTCTGACCGAT
Organism: Pseudomonas sp. R15(2017); assembly: GCF_002112685.1. Classification (NCBI taxonomy): domain Bacteria; kingdom Pseudomonadati; phylum Pseudomonadota; class Gammaproteobacteria; order Pseudomonadales; family Pseudomonadaceae; genus Pseudomonas; species Pseudomonas sp. R15(2017). The sequence continues at coordinate 220,309 of NZ_NEII01000004.1, read as the reverse complement.
GCTGTCGACGAATTTCGCCAGGTCGAACTGGGCGATGGAAATCCCGCCGCTGATCTGTGGCGTCTTGTCCAGGTCATTGGCCTTCAACTCGCCGAGGGCACGCAACTGATTGACCGACAGTTTGATGCCGGTCCATTCGGCGACGTTGGCGGCCTTGTCCAGCAACAATTGGCCCTGGGCGGCAAAGGTTACGGTTTTGCCCTGCAGCGGATCGCCGGCGACTTCGCCGGACAGCTTCAGGTCTTCGAACTTGTAGCGTTGCAGGGCGCGCTCGAAGCGCAGCTCGCCGTTGAGCTCGGTGCGCACCCGCAGCACTGGCTGGTTGGTGCCGAGGAACGCGGTGGCCTTGACCGGGATGTTGGTCGAATCGTGAACCGCGCCGGTGCTCAGCTGAATGCTTTCGGCGCTGAATTGCTTGCCGGTCAGCTCGTCGTTGTATTCCACGCGGGCGTTGTTGACGGTCAGGCTGTCGATGTCGAGGCGGATCGGCTGGGCCGGTTTTTCCACCGGGGCCGGTGTTGCTGGAGAGGCTTCCCCAGCGGTCGCAGGCGGTGTGCTGCCGGCGGGAGCCGGCACCTTGCCGATGTCCTCCCAGTTACCGTGACCATTCTTGTCACGATTCAGGCGCAGGTTCAGGCCTTCGACACGTACGTCACTCATCTGCACTTCGCGGCGCAGCAGCGGCAGCACGCGCACGGACAGGCCGAGCATTTGCAGGTCGGCGAACGGTTCGGCAGGCTTGGCCAGGGTCGCGACGCTGGCCTCGTGCAGTTCCAGGCCGAGCCACGGGAACAGGCTCCAGCCGATGTCGCCATTGAGCGTCAGCTCGATGTGGGCCTTGTCGCGGGCAATCTGGCGGATCTCGTCTTTGTAGTCGTTGGGATCAAACAGGTGGGTCAGGGCGAAGCCCGCCGCCACAATGATCAGCAACAGCCCGAGAAGTACCAGACCCAGGATTTTGCCGAACGCTTTCATGGGCGAGTCCTTGTAAGTAGTCGAATTCGTAATTTAGCCGGGGAGTATAGCGCTGCATCAACCCGCGCTGTTGCGGTGTCCCCTGCACGCTGCTGAACCGTGATGTACAGCGCTTCGACAACGGTCGGCATCGGGGTTCCCCGGCGTCATGAGATCAGATGACTCAAAAAAGGTGATATCAGTTTGGTTTTTCTGTCACGTGCAAATGGTAACCTTCGCCCGTTCGTCCGCCCATCTGCGACTTAACGTCGCGCTTTCAAGGAGCTTCACCCGCAAAAAACGGTCATGCCTGCGTGCATAAAGGCCGGGGTGGGCAGTGGCTGGCGAACCATACTAATAATTGGGGGATACACAATGAGCACGACCATTACGGCGGACGGCTTCAAAGCCGATCAGCCCGGGTTCCTGTCCAAGGAACGCATCATCGCCAAGCCCGGTTTCAACCGTTGGCTGGTGCCGCCGGCCGCTCTGGCCATTCACCTGTGCATCGGCATGGCCTACGGCTTCTCGGTGTTCTGGTTGCCGCTGTCCAAGGCACTGGGCGTCACCGCTCCGGTGGCTTGCGCACCGGACATGAGCTTCATCGCACAAGTCTTCTCGTCGCAATGTGACTGGCCGATCTCCATGCTCGGCTGGATCTACACCCTGTTCTTCATCTTCCTCGGCTGCTCGGCAGCGATCTGGGGTGGCTGGCTTGAACACGCAGGACCACGCAAGGCCGGCGTTGTATCGGCACTTTGCTGGTGCGGCGGTCTGCTGATTTCTGCGCTGGGTATCTATACCCACCAGATCTGGCTGATGTGGATCGGCTCCGGTGTGATCGGCGGTATCGGTCTGGGTCTGGGCTACATCTCGCCGGTCTCGACCCTGATCAAATGGTTCCCGGACAAGCGCGGCATGGCGACCGGCATGGCGATCATGGGCTTCGGCGGTGGCGCGATGGTTGGTGCACCACTGGCGACCGCTCTGATGAGCCATTTCGCTTCGCCGACTGGCGTGGGCGTGTGGCAGAGCTTCGTGGCCATGGCCGCAATCTACTTCGTGTTCATGATCGGTGGCGCCTTGGCCTACCGCGTACCGCCAACCGGCTGGAAGCCTGAAGGCTGGACCGCGCCGGCGAAAAAAGCGTCGAACGCGATGATCACCCACCGTCACGTCCACGTGAATGTGGCGTGGAAAACCCCGCAATTCCGTCTGGTGTGGCTGGTGCTGTGCCTGAACGTGTCTGCCGGTATCGGCATCCTCGGCATGGCTTCGCCATTGTTGCAGGAAGTGTTCGGCGGCAAGCTGCTGGGCAACGATCTGCCGTTCGGTCAGCTGGATGCCGGTCAACTGGCTTCCATCGCAGCGATTGCGGCCGGTTTCACCGGTCTGCTGAGCCTGTTCAACATCGGCGGTCGTTTCTTCTGGGCGTCGTTCTCGGACTACCTGGGCCGCAAGAACACTTACTTCGTGTTCTTCGCGCTGGGTTTTGCGCTGTACGCACTGATTCCGAACCTCGGTCACCTGGGTAACGTTGCGCTGTTCGTGGCGGCGTTCTGCATCATCCTGTCGATGTACGGCGGTGGTTTCGCGACCGTTCCGGCGTATCTGGCCGACCTGTTCGGTACGCAGATGGTGGGCGCGATCCACGGCCGTCTGCTGACTGCCTGGGCCGCCGCTGGCGTGCTGGGTCCGGTGCTGGTGAACTACCTGCGTGAGTATCAGCTGAGCATCGGCGTTGAACGCGCCGCCGCTTACGACATCACCCTGTACATCCTCGCCGGCCTGCTGGTGCTGGGCTTCCTGTGCAACCTGCTGGTGCGCCCGGTGGCGGACAAGTACTTCATGACCGACGCCGAACTGGCCGCCGAACAGGCGCTGGGTCACGACAAGGGTGCTGACGGCAGCACCGTGCTGGAGTGGAAAGCCGCGCCGGGCAGCAAGCCGCTGGCGATCGCTGCGTGGCTGGTGGTGGGGATTCCGTTGGCGTGGGGTGTGTGGGTGACCCTGCAGAAGACGGCGGTTCTGTTCCACTAAGTTCGTTTACACCTGATCGTTCCCACGCTCTGCGTGGGAATGTCTCCCTGTGACGCTCTGCGTCACATTCGAAGTGGACGCAGAGCGTCCGGGGCTGCACTCCCACGCAGAGCGTGGGAGCGATCAGCGCCATTCAACGCTTGTATGGACATGTCTATCCCCGACAGCACAGAGTTCTATCCGTCAGTCATTCCACCTCTCGTGTTTCTGTTTCGGCCCCGCGCCCCTATAATGGCTGCCTTTTTCGCCCAATGATTTTGCGGAGCTGGTGATGGCCGAACGTAAGGCGTCTGTCGAGCGCGACACTCTGGAAACCCAGATCAAAGCCTCGATCAACCTTGATGGCACCGGAAAGGCCCGATTCGATATCGGTGTTCCTTTTCTTGAGCACATGCTGGATCAGATCGCCCGTCACGGGTTGATCGACCTGGATATCCAATGCAAGGGCGATCTGCATATCGACGACCACCATACGGTGGAAGACGTCGGTATCACCCTCGGCCAGGCCTTCGCGCAAGCCATTGGCGACAAGAAAGGCATCCGTCGCTACGGCCACGCCTACGTGCCGCTCGATGAAGCGCTGTCGCGCGTGGTCATCGACTTCTCCGGCCGTCCGGGCCTGCAGATGCACGTGCCGTACACCCGCGCCACCGTTGGCGGCTTTGACGTCGACCTGTTCCAGGAATTCTTCCAGGGCTTCGTCAACCACGCGCTGGTCAGCCTGCACATCGACAACCTGCGCGGCACCAACACCCACCACCAGATCGAAACCGTGTTCAAGGCTTTCGGCCGCGCGCTGCGCATGGCCGTCGAGCTGGACGAGCGCATGGCCGGCCAGATGCCTTCGACCAAGGGCGTCCTGTAATGCAGACGGTCGCAGTTATCGATTACGGCATGGGCAACCTGCACTCGGTGGCCAAGGCCCTCGAGCACGTCGGTGCCGGCAAGGTGCTGATCACCAGCGATGCGGCAGTGATCCGCGAAGCCGACCGCGTGGTGTTCCCCGGTGTCGGCGCGATTCGCGATTGCATGGCGGAGATCCGTCGCCTCGGTTTCGATTCGCTGGTGCGTGAAGTCAGCCAGGATCGTCCGTTCCTCGGCATCTGCGTCGGCATGCAAGCCTTGCTCGACTCCAGCGAAGAGAACGACGGCGTCGACTGCATCGGCCTGTTCCCGGGCGCGGTGAAGTTCTTCGGCAAAGACCTGCATGAAGACGGCGAGCACCTGAAAGTCCCGCACATGGGCTGGAACGAAGTGAAGCAGGCGGTGGATCACCCGCTGTGGCACAACATTCCGGACCTGGCGCGTTTCTACTTCGTGCACAGCTACTACATCGCCGCCGGTAACCCGCGGCAGGTGGTCGGCAGCGGTCATTACGGCGTCGATTTCGCCGCGGCGCTGGCCGAAGGTTCGCGTTTCGCCGTGCAGTTCCACCCGGAGAAGAGCCATACCCATGGCCTGCAATTGCTGCAGAACTTCGCGGCGTGGGACGGTCGCTGGTAAATGGCCGTCAAGAAATCCAAACCGCCGATCCTGACCCTCACTCCCGAGCAGGAGAGCGAGGCCAACCGCAAGATTCAGCGGTTCATGGAGGATCGTTTCGAACTGGACCTGGGTTCGTTCGAAGCGGCGGAAATTCTTGAGCTGTTTACCCGCGAAATTGCTCCGCACTATTACAACAGGGCGATTTTCGATGTGCAGACCCACCTCAAGGAGCGGTTTGAAAGCATCGAAAGCGACCTGTGGGCGCTCGAGAAAAACTGATTTCCGAGCCAAGCTGAACATTCAAATTTGAAGGTTTGCCAGATGCTGATTATTCCCGCTATCGATCTTAAAGACGGTGCCTGCGTACGTCTGCGCCAGGGCCGCATGGAAGATTCCACAGTGTTCTCCGATGACCCGGTGAGCATGGCTGCCAAGTGGGTGGAGGGCGGCTGCCGTCGTCTGCATCTGGTCGACCTGAACGGTGCTTTCGAAGGCCAGCCGGTCAACGGCGAAGTGGTGACCGCGATCGCCAAGCGCTACCCGACTCTGCCGATCCAGATCGGCGGCGGCATTCGTTCGCTGGAAACCATCGAGCACTACGTCAAGGCCGGCGTCAGCTACGTGATCATCGGCACCAAAGCGGTGAAGGATCCGGCGTTTGTCGCTGAAGCCTGCCGCGCGTTCCCGGGCAAGATCATCGTCGGTCTGGATGCCAAGGACGGTTTTGTCGCCACCGATGGCTGGGCTGAAATCAGCACCGTGCAGGTCATCGACCTGGCCAAGCAGTTCGAAGCCGACGGCGTGTCCTCGATCGTTTATACCGACATCGCCAAAGACGGCATGATGCAGGGCTGCAACGTGCCGTTCACCGCTGCGCTGGCGGCTGCCACGAAGATCCCGGTGATCGCTTCCGGTGGCATTCACAACCTCGGTGATATCAAGTCGCTGCTCGACGCCAAGGCGCCAGGCATCATCGGCGCCATCACCGGCCGGGCGATCTACGAAGGCACTCTCGACGTCGCCGAAGCGCAAGCTTTCTGCGACTCGTATCAAGGCTGAGGACTGACCATGGCGCTGGCCAAACGCATCATCCCTTGCCTGGACGTGGACAACGGCCGGGTCGTCAAAGGTGTGAAGTTCGAGAACATCCGTGACGCCGGCGACCCGGTGGAAATCGCCCGTCGCTACGACGAGCAGGGTGCTGACGAGATTACCTTTCTCGACATCACCGCCAGCGTCGATGGTCGTGACACCACGCTGCACACCGTCGAGCGCATGGCCAGCCAGGTGTTCATCCCGCTGACCGTCGGCGGTGGCGTGCGGACCGTGCAGGACATTCGCAACCTGCTCAATGCCGGTGCGGACAAGGTGTCGATCAACACCGCTGCCGTGTTCAACCCGGAGTTCGTCGGCGAAGCGGCGCAGCATTTCGGCTCGCAATGCATCGTCGTCGCCATCGACGCGAAGAAGGTGTCCGGCCCGGGCGAAACCCCGCGCTGGGAAATCTTCACCCACGGCGGCCGCAAGCCGACCGGCCTCGACGCGGTCGAGTGGGCGAAGAAAATGGAAGGCCTGGGTGCCGGTGAAATCCTCCTGACCAGCATGGATCAGGACGGCATGAAAAACGGTTTCGACCTCGGCGTGACCCGCGCCATCAGCGATGCGCTGGGCATTCCGGTGATCGCTTCCGGCGGCGTCGGCAACCTGCAGCATCTGGCGGACGGCATCCTTGAAGGCCACGCCAGTGCAGTACTGGCGGCGAGTATTTTCCACTTCGGCGAATACACCGTTCAGGAAGCCAAGGCCTACATGGCGCACCGCGGCATCGTAATGCGTTAAACATCCATACAGGCCAGTGGACAGCATGGCGTACCCAAGGCACTCTTGGGCACGCCATGGATTTCGGTAGCCCGACATGATCAAACGCCTGCTTCTCGCCCTCGCCAGTGCCTCCGTGTTGTTGATCAACACCGGCCACGCCGAGGAAAGTCCCGACACCGATCTGGTGCTCCTCACCGAAAACTTCCCGCCGTACAACATGGCGAAGAACGGCAAGAATTTCGCCCAGGATGAAAACATCAATGGCATCGCCACGGACATCGTGCGCGAGATGTTCAAGCGTGCCGGCATCACTTACAGCCTGACCCTGCGCTTCCCCTGGGAGCGGGTCTACAAGCTGGCGCTGGAGAATCCCGGCTACGGTGCGTTCGTCATGGCGCGGCTGCCGGATCGCGAAAAGCTCTTCAAGTGGGTCGGCCCGATCGGCCCGGACGACTGGGTCATGCTGGCCAGGGCCGACAGCAAAATCACCCTCGAAACCCTCAATGACGCGCGCAAATACAAGATCGGCGCCTACAAGGGCGATGCGATTGCCGAGACGTTGACCAAACAGGGCCTGAAGCCGGTGGTGGTGCTGCGCGATCAGGACAACGCCAGGAAACTCGTCGGTGGTCAGATCGATCTGTGGGCCACCGGCGATCCTGCCGGCCGTTATCTGGCGCGGCAGGATGGGGTGACCGGGTTGAAAACCGTACTGCGCTTCAACAGTGCCGAACTGTATCTGGCACTGAACAAGGACGTGCCCGATGCAACGGTTGCCCGGTTGCAGGCCGAGCTGGATCAGATGCGCAAGGACGGTGTGGTCGATGAGATCATGGGACGGTATTTGTAGCGACTTCTTCCTCTGTCGTCGGTTGAGGGGCAAAGCCAATATTGTCGCTGTCACTGTCTGAATGGCTTTCGCTTGCAGGTGGCTCTGTCGCCAGTTGCGGAGTGAAGGTCAGCGTGCTGTCGCTTTCTGGCGGATACTCGGTCAGGTAAAGGCTTTCATCATCGGTGTAACCCACGCTCACTGCTACATGAGTGCCGTCTGCGCGCCTCAACGTATAGATACTTTGTATTTGATAGACCGCCACGGCCTTGTGTTTGGCAGCCATGGCGACGATGTCCAGTGGGCGCGATTCATCCCAGCCGCTGGCTGATGTCTCGCAGTAGGTAAAGTCTTTGTACAGATGTGCCGAGAAGCGGATGGCAGGGGGTGCGCTCGAAGGCAGCGCTGACCACGCTGTCGAGAACTCGATAGCGGTGAGGCGGCTGAAAATCTGCTGCATCTGCGAGTTCTGGGTGCGAACCGCTTTCCATTTGAAAGGCCGTGGCAGATCAGTGGTGTTGTGGCCGTGCCCCACCAGGACATATTGATCCGAGCGTTCCAGACGGTAGAACGGGGAAGTGGACAACTGCTCGCCCGCGGACAGTTGATCGTTTACCGCGAACCATGGAATTCGCACGGTCTGTGTGACCTTGGCCGGTGCCAGTTCCGGAGGGGCTCCATACCCCGACAGTTCAGGCGCCTCGGGTGCAGGTATTGACTGTCGGGGAAGCTGCATTCGCAACGCGTGGACGGCGGAATTCACAGGTTTGGAGTGGCTCTGGACTCCGAAGAACGTGCCCGCTGCAAAGTGGATTTCACCCGCAGCAGCCTGCGCAGGTTCAATGTCCCAGGCGCTGAAGTTCTGCCTGGCACCACTGCCTTTGTCATCCCAGATCAAATCGCCAACGGTTGCGGGCATGACCAGATCTTCGCGGACACAGCGGATCGCATTGAGTAATGGCTTGTCGCGCCCGTTGGAGCAGACAAACCCCATGGCCACATAGCCGGGAGGAGGGATCGGGCGCCATACCGTGCAGTCGGCGGCGGCTCCGGAGTTGGCGTCCTTCCAGACTCTTTCGTAGTCCGTGGGCGGGCTGAGTGCGTTGCTCCGGGAGGGGCCATCGCCTTGCGGCTCGCCTTCACGGACGACAGCCACGATTCTGTTTCCATTGACGTTTTCGTACCCGGTCACGGCCACATCCCCCAACGGGAAATACCCCGGTAGCAGATCGGGGGCGGGAGCCGGGCGCCAAAAACTGCCAACCGCGGAACCGGAGCCGCGGCTGTCCCAGATCCGGTGGAATTCGCTGGTGAAATTGATCAGCAGATTGCCGAACCGAATCGGTTCCATTCGCTGCGCAGATAATGTGTTGCTGTCGATGCCTGTCATAGTCAGTCCTGAAGTTTGCAAGGCGACCCACAAGAGTCGCTAACCATTACAGGGGTGACTATCCAGACGCGGGCGAGTCGTCAGGCAATAACTATGTGTAGCGGTTGTATCAGGGCATTTATCGGTAGACACCGTTTTTGCCGTGTGCGGCCGTGGCGCGATTGCTGCGCACGCTGATCATCTGCTTGATGTCGATCCACTCGATGCCTTGGGCTTTCAACTTTGGCAGCTCCCGCTCCAGCACCGCCAGTGTCTGTGGATAAGGGTGTCCGATCATCACGGCTGAACCCTGCTTGTGCGCCAGGCTGATTGCCGTCTGCAATTGAGTCAGGATCGCCGCTTCGGTGCGCTCGTCATCGAGAAATACATCCCGCGAAACACTTGCCAGATCGATCTTCTGTGCCTGCTGCGCGGCGACAGTCTGGGCGCTGGTCCGGCTGTCGACGAAGAACTTGTGGCGGCGCTGCAACTCGCCCATCAACCACGCCATGGCCACCGGCTGCGCAGTCATGCGACTGCCCATGTGGTTGTTGATGCCGGCGGTGTAGGGGACCATTTTGAACGCGGCATTCAGCCGTTTCTCGAGTTCTTCGATGGGCAGTTCGGGATGCCAGGCGAACGGGCCTGTGGCGGGGTCCATCGGCATGTGCAGGATCACGATCTTGCCGGCGCGATGGGCTTCGCGGGCAAATTCGGTGGCGTGCGGGGTGTCGGGCATGATCGCCGTGGTGACCGGCCCGGGCAGGGCCAGCACCCGGCGGTCCCGGGGCAGGTTCTGCCCCAGGTCGTCGATGATCAGTGTCAGGTAGGCTTTTTGAGGTGTGGGTCTGGCAGGTTCTGCGTGAGCAGCGCCCGCCAGACAGCACAGCAGGACAAAGACCAGACGCAAGGACATCCTCAACGGCCGGACGTGATGCTCAGGCCTTTGAGCAGGCTCAGTGCCTGGGCCAGCTGGTAATCGTCATCCTGCGGCATCGCCTTGGCCTTGCCGCCCGAGCCGGTCGGTTTGTCCGCGCCGCCGTTGCCGTTGCCCAGGTGACCTTGCAGGTCGGCTTCCTTGAAGTAGTCGCCGTCCGCTTCGTTGGTGATCTTGGCCTTGCGTACTTCGATGTCCGGGACGATGCCCTGGGCCTGGATCGAGCGACCGTTCGGCGTGAAGTACAGCGCCGTGGTGATCTTCAGTGCGCGGTCGTTGTTCAGCGGCAGCACGGTCTGTACCGAGCCCTTGCCGAAACTGGTGGTGCCCATGACCACGGCGCGTTTCTGATCCTGCAGGGCGCCGGCGACGATTTCCGAGGCCGAAGCGCTGCCACCGTTGATCAGCACGACCATCGGCACCGCTTCGCTTTCGTCCTTGCCGGTGGCGGAGAAGCGCAGCTCGGAGTTGGCGATCCGGCCCTTGGTGTAGACGATCAGGCCTTTGGTGATGAAGTGGTCGACCACTTCCACCGCCGCCTGCAGCACGCCACCCGGGTTGTTGCGCAGGTCGAGGATGATGCCGTTGAGCTTCTTGCCATTGTCCTTGCGCAGCTTGGCCAGGGCCTTGGAGACTTCTTCGCCGGTCTTGACCTGGAACTGAGTGATGCGGATCAGGCCGTAGCCCGACTCCAGCAGTTGCGCCTTGACGCTCTTCACCTGGATCACGGCACGAGCCAGGGTTACATCGAACGGCGTGCCGCCGTCGCGCACCAGGGTCAGGGTGATCTTCTGGCCGATCTTGCCGCGCATCTTGTCCACGGCTTCGGTCATGGTCTGGCCGCGGGTCGGCGCGCCGTTGATCTTGACGATGAAGTCGCCGGCCTGGATGCCGGCCTTCGACGCCGGAGTGTCATCGATCGGCGACACGACCTTGATGAAGCCGTCCTCGGCGCCGACTTCGATGCCCAGGCCACCGAATTCACCGCTGGTGCTTTCCTGCAACTCGGCAAAGTCTTCAGGGCCAAGGTAGGCGGAGTGCGGATCGAGGTTGCTGAGCATGCCCTTGATCGCGTTTTCCAGCAGGGTCTTGTCGTCCACCGGCTCGACATAGGCGGCCTTGATCCGGTCCATGACCTCGGCAAAGGTGCGCAGCTCTTCCAGCGGCAACGGCGCCTTGGAAGTCGCGGCAGTACCTGCCGGAGCGACGGCCGGAGCCGGTTGAGCGGCAAACGCCAGAGGCGCGCCGATCACCAGGGCGATCGTCAGGGCCAGCGAGGTAAGGCGGGACAAATGCAGCATGTCGAACGAACTCCTGAATTAGATGGCGTGCTTATCCTTGCGCACGGCACCATTGCGCCGGATCACTCGGGTGACCCTGCTGACGAATTGCGAAATACAGCGCTGGTGTGTCCTGGCCGCCACTGTTACCCACAGTGGAGATGGACTCACCGGCTTTTACCACGTCACCTGCCGACTTGAGCAGCGTCTGGTTGTGACCGTAAAGACTCAGAAAACCGTTGCCGTGGTCGAGAATCACCAGCAGCCCGGCACCGCGCAGCCAGTCGGCAAACACCACGCGCCCACCGTGTACGGCATGCACCTGGCTGCCGGCGGAGGCGCTGATCATCACGCCGTCCCACTTGGTGCGCGCATCGTCGCCACGGTTTTCGCCAAAGCGTGCCAGCAGTCGACCATCAACCGGCCATGGAAGTTTTCCTCGACTTGAGGCAAAGGGGCCACCGAAGGTCTCGCCGCCGCTGGACACCAGGGCGCCAGGCGTCGATCTGACCGGTTTGCGTGGGGCGTCGGTGTTTTCTGCCTCGGCCTCACGCAAGCGCTTTTTTTCGGCTTCCTGCTGGGCGATGAGCGCTTTCTGCCGCGCTTCTTCTGCCTCACGGGCCTGGCGGGCCAGGGTTTCTTCAATGGTTTTAAGGACTTTAGACAGGTCTGCCTGATCCTGCTCGCGGGCGGCCAGTTTCTGGTCCCGGGCTTTCACGTCTTCGTTCAACTTGGCGAGGGCCTGCTGGCGCTCCTTGCGGACCTTGTCGAGCGCTTCGCGCTGAGTGTCGAGATCACTTTGCTGCGCCAGCAACTGAGCCTGCTGCAAGCCGATGTCCTTTTCGACATTGGCCAACTGGCGCAGGGTTTCGTTGAAGCTCTTCAGCTGCTCCAGGCGGGCCTGGCTCAGGTAGTCGTAATAGGTGAGGGTGCGGGCGAATTTTTCGGGATTCTGCTGGTTGAGCAGCAGCTTGAGGTATTCCTGGCGACCGTTCTGGTAGGCGGCGCGGGCCTGGATGGCGATCAGTCGCTGCTGTTCAGTGCGCGCGCTCTGGAGTTTTTTTTTCTCCGCATCGAGCCGCTGCAGCTCGGATTCGCTCTTCTTCAGCTCTTTCTGCAGGGCTTCGACCTGTTTCTCGAGCTTGCCCATCTCGGTTTCGGTGCCCTTGAGCTCCTTTTGCACCCCGGATTTTTCTTCCTGGAGCTTGCCCAGCAGTTTTTTCAGCTCGGCAATGTCCTGGCGCGTGGCGTCCAGTTGCTGTTGGGTTTGCGCGCGCTCATCCGCGAAGGCCGGTTGGAGCAGGCATGTCAGAGCGAGGGCGATCAGGACGCGAAGCATAGAGGCGGGCGGCACCAGGGTAAGGGACGGCCTAGTATGCCCGCCCGACGCAGCAAAAAAAACGCCCAATTGGGACTGTGTGATAACTGGGGCAAGCGACAGGCCGAATTCCATTTCGAAATCTCCATAAACCACTGTGGGAGCTGGCTTGCCAGCGATGGCGTCCGAACATTCAACAGGGTTGTTGGCTGTCAGATTGCTATCGCTGGCAGGCCAGCTCCCACAGGGTTTTGCGGTGTTTTTGACGGGCGATTACACCAGAATCGAAGTGCCAGTCATTTCCGCCGGTTTTTCCAGACCCAGCAGTTTCAGCATGGTCGGCGCCACATCCGCCAGCACGCCGCCTTCGCGGACTTTCAGATCGCGCTTGCCGACATAGATGAACGGCACCGGCTCGGTGGTGTGTGCGGTGTGCGCTTGCCCGGTGGCTTCGTCAGCCATCTGCTCGACGTTGCCGTGGTCGGCGGTGATCAACGCTTCGCCGCCGACTTTTTCCAGAGCGTCGACGATGCGGCCGACGCAGGTGTCCAGGCATTCCACGGCTTTGACCGCGGCTTCGAACACGCCGCTATGGCCGACCATGTCGCCATTGGCGTAGTTGACCACGATCACGTCGTAACGCTGGTTCTCGATGGCCTCGACGATGCGGTCGGTGACTTCCGGCGCGCTCATTTCCGGCTGCAAGTCATACGTGGCGACTTTCGGCGACGGAATCAGGATGCGTTCTTCGCCCGGGAACGGTTCTTCGCGACCACCGGAGAAGAAGAAGGTCACGTGGGCGTATTTCTCGGTTTCGGCGATGCGCAGCTGGGTCTTGCCGTTTTTCGCCAGGTAGTCGCCGAGCACGTTTTCCAGGCTGCCCGGCGCGAAGGCGGCGGGGGCCGGGATGCTGGCGGCGTATTGGGTCAGGCCGACGTATTGCACTTTTGGCTGGCGTGCGCGCTCGAATTCCTTGAAACCATCTTCGACAAATACGCGGCTCAGCTCGCGGGCGCGGTCGGCGCGGAAGTTCATGAACACCACGGCGTCGCCGTCTTCGACTTTTACCGGCTCGCCGATGCTGGTGGCTTTGACGAATTCGTCGCTCTCGCCACGGGCGTAGGCGGCTTCCAGGCCTTCCTGGGCGGTGGCGGCGTTGAATTCGCCCTTGCCGTCGACGATTAGATTGTAAGCCTGGGCCACGCGATCCCAACGGTTGTCGCGATCCATGGCGTAGTAGCGACCAATCAGGCTGGCGATGCGGCCCTTGCCGAGGGCCTGGAAGGTCGCGTCGAGCAGTTCGATCGACGAAGCGGCGCTTTTCGGCGGGGTGTCACGGCCATCGAGGAAGGCGTGCAGGTAGATTTTTTCGGCACCGCGCTTGAAGGCCAGTTCGGCCATGGCGATCAGGTGATCCTGGTGGCTGTGAACGCCGCCGTCCGACAGCAGCCCCATGAAATGCACGGCCTTGCCGGCGGCCACGGCCTTGTCCACGGCGGCGCAGATGGTCGGGTTCTCGAAGAACTCGCCGTCGCGGATCGCTTTGGTCACACGGGTGAAGTCCTGATACACCACGCGCCCGGCGCCGAGGTTCATGTGGCCGACTTCGGAGTTGCCCATCTGGCCGTCCGGCAGACCGACGTCCATGCCGCTGCCCGAGATCAAGCCGTTCGGCACGGTGGCCCACAGGCGATCCAGCACAGGCTTCTTGGCCGCATAGACGGCGTTGGACTCGGGGCTGTCGCTGTGACCGAAGCCGTCGAGAATCATCAGGACCAAAGGTTTAGGCGTGGTAGTCATGGAATCCACTCGTGGCTAATAAGAAGAGGGCGATGGAAAAGGGAGTTGGAGTTTAAAGCGAAGTTCCGGCGGCGTCACCGCCGGACGGGGTTTGGCCGACCATAGTGGCTGTGTATACTGGCCGACATTTTAACGCCCTGGAACCTCCTTCGATGGTTGCTCACCTGATTGAATTTGCCACTAACCACTACATTCTTGTCGGTATCTTCGTCGTACTGCTGGCTTTGCTGCTGGCGCATACGGTGCAGGGCGGCGGTAAAAGCCTGAGCACGGGCGAGCTGACCGCTCTGGTCAACAAGGAAGCCGGCGTGGTGGTGGACATCCGTCCGAGCAAGGACTATGCCGCTGGTCACATCGTTGGCGCGGTGAACATTCCCCAGGACAAACTGGCCGCCCGCATCGGCGAGCTGGAAAAACACAAGGCCAAGACCATCATTCTGGTCGACGCCCTGGGCCAGACCGCCGGCACCCACGCCCGCGAGCTGATGAAGGCCGGCTTCACCGCCGCCAAGCTGTCCGGCGGGATTTCCAGCTGGAAAGGCGACAACCTGCCGTTGGTGAAGTGACATGAGCGACGTCATCGTCTACTCCAGCGATTACTGCCCTTACTGCTCGCGCGCCAAGTACCTGCTCGCGAACAAAGGCGTGGCCTTCGAAGAGATCAAGGTCGATGGCAAGCCGCAGGTGCGCGCCGCCATGGCCCAGAAGGCCGGACGCACGTCCGTGCCGCAGATCTGGATCGGCGACACCCACGTCGGCGGATGTGATGATTTGTATGCCCTGGAGCGTGCCGGCAAGCTCGACGCGCTGCTCAAGGCCTGACCTGCTGCAAACGTAAAGAACCCTAAAAGACCCAAGATCAGAAAGGATCTGAGATGACTGACCAACAGAACACTGCAGCCAGCGAAGAAGAAACCGCACCGCAATTCTCCTTGCAGCGCATCTACGTACGCGACCTGTCCTTCGAAGCCCCGAAAAGCCCGGCGATCTTCCGCCAGCAGTGGGATCCGGCGGTCGCTCTGGATCTGAACACCCGCCAGAAAGCCCTGGAAGGTGATTTCTACGAAGTCGTGCTGACCCTGTCCGTCACCGTGAAAAACGGTGAAGAAGTGGCCTTCATCGCTGAAGTGCAACAGGCCGGTATCTTCCTGATCAAGAACCTGGACGCGGCTTCGATGAGCCACACCCTGGGTGCGTTCTGCCCGAACATCCTGTTCCCTTACGCTCGCGAAACCCTGGACAGCCTGGTGACCCGCGGTTCGTTCCCGGCCCTGATGCTGGCCCCGGTGAACTTCGACGCCCTGTACGCGCAAGAGCTGCAGCGCATGCAGGAAGCCGGCGAGACCCCGACCGTTCAGTAAGCGGTCGATGCAACAACGAAAAAAGCGCCGTTACAGGCGCTTTTTTCTTGGCTGATCGTTCCTGTGCTGATCGTTCCCACGCTCCGCGTGGGAATGCAGCCCGTGACGCTCCGCGTCACTGGACGCGGAGCGTCCCCAGAGGCATTCCCACGCAGAGCGTGGGAACGATCAGCGGTGTCTTCTTGGGCGGTGTTATTTGAAGTCGTTCTGCCGCCACGCTTCGTACACGGCCACCGCCACGGTGTTCGACAGGTTCAGGCTGCGGCAGCCTTCGCGCATCGGCAGGCGCAGGCGCTGTTCGCCGGGCAGGGCATCGAGCACTTCCGGCGGCAGGCCACGGCTTTCCGGGCCGAAGATGAACGCATCGCCGGGGACGAACGCGGCATCGTGAAACGGCCGCGAACCCTTGGTGGTGAAGGCGAACAGCCGTGGATGACCGAGGCTTTCCAGGCAACTGGCGAGGTCGGCGTGGCGCTGCAAAGTGGCATACTCGTGGTAGTCGAGACCGGCGCGGCGCAGGCGCTTGTCGTCCATCTCGAAGCCCAGCGGTTCGATCAAATGCAGGTGGCAGCCGCTGTTGGCGCACAGCCTGATAACGTTGCCGGTGTTCGGCGGAATTTCCGGTTGAAAAAGGATGACGTGAAACATGCACGGCTCCGAAGGTAAAGATGACGCGCATTCTACGCCGCAAGCGGATCCGCGTTCGAAACTATTCCCGCGGGTGATGTCATCGCTGGCGATCATCGGTGTGATGGTCGGGATGATGATCGGCCGTTTGACCACGCCTGACCCAACCGTCTTGCAGCAGGTCGAGGTGATCGATGATGGTCTGGCGGTCTGGTTCAACAACGAGCCGAAGCTGCATGGCGAGATCGTCGATGGCAGCGTTGCGTTGCTGTTTGAGGCCGAAGGCCAGGCGCAGAAAGGCCAGCTCAAGTTCAACGGCAAGGACGTGAACTGGCGGACGCGGTTGAGTGACGGGGGATTGTTGCTGACGCTGGTGGCGGCGCGGCCGCTGCAGGGCGACTGGGCCGGCCAGGCGGTCGATGACCGCTGGCGGCTGGAGATCCATCTCCGGGAGCAATAAAAGAGGGAATCCCCGGCCTGCCTGTACCAAGGTTCCCGAAACGGGCGGGCTCATCGCATGGCGTTCTGAGCCGGTGTAAAGAAGGAACCCCTGACCTGCCTGTATCAAGGGCCCCAAAAGGGTGGACTCGCTGAGTCCGGTGTAAAGAGGGGAATCCCCGGCCTGCCTGTACCAAGGCCCCCGAAAGGGTGGGTGAATCGAATCACCTGAAGGAGTTATTGCAGGGGGCGTGCCAGTTTTTCTCGTTTTGAAACAAAAAAGCCCGGCACAACGACGAAGGCCCCGTAATACGGGGCCTTCGGCTTTTCACAGGACGGGGTTTTCAGCGATTTACAGTGCAAGCCTGAGTTCGTGGCCGTGCCCGATTAAGGGTCACGGTGCCTTGCGGCGGTGCAGGCTGGCGCTGAGTCTCAGCCTTCATCGCCCTCATCGTCATCCCCGCCATCGACCTTCATGCCGAGTTCCTTGATCTTGCGGGTCAAGGTGTTCCGGCCCCAGCCCAGCAGCACGGCTGCGTCGCGACGACGTCCGGCAGTGTGCTTCAACGCGGTCTCGATCATGATTCGCTCGAACGCCGGCACCGCGCTGTCGAGCAGGCTCGACTGACCGCGCGCCAGGGCCTGATCGGCCCACTGACGCAGCGCCTGTTCCCAGTTGGTCACCGGCGCCGAGTCCTGCGGCAGGCTCAGCAGTTCCGGCGGCAGATCGCTGATGTGCACTTCGCGTCCGGACGCCATCACCGTGATCCAGCGGCAGGTGTTTTCCAGCTGCCGCACGTTGCCCGGCCATGGCAGGTTCTTCAGGTATTCCTCGGTCTCGCTTTTCAGCAGCTTAGGCTCCACCGCCAGTTCTTGCGCGGCGCGGCTGAGGAAGTGCTTGGCCAGGGTCGGGATGTCTTCGCGACGGTCCGACAGGCGCGGGATGTGGATGCGGATCACGTTGAGGCGGTGGAACAAGTCCTCACGGAATTTCCCGGCGTGAACCAGGGTTTCCAGATTCTGGTGCGTTGCGGCGATGATCCGTACATCGACCTTGACCGGCACATGTCCGCCGACGCGATAGAACTCGCCATCGGCCAGCACCCGCAGCAGTCGGGTCTGGGTATCCGCCGGCATGTCGCCGATTTCATCGAGGAACAGCGTGCCGCCGTCGGCCTGTTCGAAGCGGCCGCGACGCAGGTTGGCCGCACCGGTGAACGCGCCTTTTTCGTGGCCGAACAGCTCGGATTCCATCAGGTCTTTCGGGATCGCCGCCATGTTCAGCGCGATGAACGGCGAGGCTGCACGCGGGCTGTGGCGGTGCAGGGCGTGGGCCACCAGTTCTTTACCGGTGCCGGATTCGCCGTTGATCAGCACGGTGATATTGGAATGGCTCAGGCGCCCGATGGCGCGAAACACTTCCTGCATTGCCGGCGCTTCGCCGATGATTTCCGGGGTGCGGGTCAGGGTCGGGGCGACTTCCAGGCCTTGCTGCTCCTGGGCATGCTGATTGGCGCGCTTGACCAGCGACACCGCTTCGTCGACATCGAACGGCTTGGGCAGGTATTCGAACGCGCCGCCCTGATAGGAGGCAACAGCGCTGTCCAGATCGGAGTGAGCGGTCATGATGATCACCGGCAGCCGCGGGTGCTGCTCGCGGATCCGCGCCAGCAGGTCCAGGCCGCTGGCACCCGGCATGCGGATGTCAGAGATGATCACGTCCGGCTGCTGGCGCGCGAGGCGGCTCATCACGCCATCGGCACTGTCGAAGCTCTGGGTGGTCATGCCTTCCTGTTGCAGGGCTTTTTCCAGAACCCAACGGATAGAACGGTCGTCATCGACGATCCACACGGTTTCACTACGGCTCATGTCGATGTGGCTCCTTGTTCCAGTGGCAGAAAGATCGAGAACGTGGTGTGGCCTGGATGGCTGTCACACTCGATCAGGCCCTGGTGCTGGCTGATGATGTTCTGGGTGATGGCCAGGCCCAGCCCGGTACCGTCCGGACGGCCGCTGACCATGGGAAAGAAGATGGTTTCCTGGAGTTCCGCCGGAATGCCCGGACCGTTGTCGATGATCTCGATCTTGGTCACCAGGCGATGGCGGACGTGGCCGATGGTGAACTGGCGCATGGCGCGGGTACGCAGGCTGATGCGGCCCAGGCGCAGCTCGTTCTGGCTGCTGATGGCCTGCATCGCGTTGCGCACGATGTTTAGCACGGCCTGAATCATTTGTTCGCGATCAATCAGGACGTCGGGGATGCTCGGGTCGTAATCGCGCACCAGCGTGATGCAGCCCTGGCTTTCGGCCTCGACCAGTTGGCAGACGCGCTCCAGCACTTCGTGGACGTTGCACAGGGCCAGCGACGGCAGTTTGTTCGAACCGAGCATGCGGTCGACCAGATTGCGCAGGCGGTCGGCCTCTTCGATGATCACGTTGGTGTAGTCGCGCAGGCTGTCTTCCGGCAGTTCCCGGGCCAGCAGTTGCGCGGCGCCGCGGATGCCGCCGAGCGGGTTCTTGATCTCGTGGGCCAGGCCGCGCACCAGCATCTTGCTGGTTTCCTGCTTCGACAACTGGGCCTCTTCCTTGGTGATCCGCAACAGGCGGTCACGAGGATGGACTTCCAGCAAAAGCAGGGTCGCGCCGTTGCTGAGGATCGGCGTCACCGCGTAATCCACGGTCAGGGTCTGGCCGGTGAGGGCAGTGAGCATCGCTTCGCGCTTGGTAAACGGGTGCGCCTGCTCCACCGCCTGGCGCAACGAATTGAGCGCCTCGGTGGACTCGGTGAACAGCTCGCTGATGAACTGCCCATGGCTGCGCTGACCGCTGATGGCCAGCAGCATCTCCGCCGCCGGGTTCATGTACTCGAGGCGCAATTCGCTGTCGAGCAGGATGGTGGCGGTGGTCAGATTGTCGAGTAGCAAGCGATGCAGTGCGTCACTGATGGTCATGAGGACCTCTTTTGGAGCATGGCGCGCGCAGGGATACAGCGCTGATGCGAGGAAAATGCAAAAACCAAACCAAGGCTCCGAAAAGAAGCGTTCAACCCCTGAAACGGGCGTTTGACGCTCGTTTGCGTGGCAGTCGAACCGCTCTGGCGGGTACTTTCGAACCAAAATGGGTTGGAATGTGAGTACGGTGCAGCGTATTGCACCAATATAGTGCGCAAAGCTGAACGACGTCAGAAGAAACGCAGGAAAGGATTTTTCGGTTCGGCGGGTTTGTCTTTCAGCGGGCATTCCGGGCGCACGCCATAGTCGGCGCTGACGCACGGTTTGACCTGACGCTTCTGTGCCAGGGAAATGCGCTGCATGTGGAACGGCTGGTTGGCGGTTTTCTCCACGGTGCGGCCCTCGGCATCAAGGATCTCGACAGACAGGTTGTGGCTGCCACGATCGATGTTGCTCAGCGGGAACACCGGGCTCAGACCGGGTTCGCCGACGGCCTGGCCATCCAGCAGCAGGCGATACCGATGACCTCTTTGCAGGCCCGGTTCGCTGGTGACGCTGACGATCAGCTCGCCGGCGCTGCTGCGAATGGTCGCGTCCGGCTCGGGGATCAGCACGCGCAGCATGTCGTAGTGGAACAGCGGCGGCTCTGCTGATTGCTTCGACGGCGCGACCGGTGCAGCGGCGGTCGGGTTCGAGGCCATGCGATTACTGGTGGCCAGCGGCACACGCTTGGCGTTGCCGCGCGGTTGATCGGTGTAGACGCGATTGCCTTGGGCGTCGATGTAAGTGAACACCTCGGCCGATGCGCCAGACGCGATCAGCGACAGGCACAAGGCAATCAATCCTCGCGTCATGGCTTGTGCACCCGCTGCACGGTGAACACCACCGCAGGACTCTGCTGAATGATCGTCTCGCCATTGATCACCTGCACCGCCAGCCGATGCTCGCCCCGGTCGACGTTAACCAGTTGCAGGATCGGCACATTGCTCGGCTGGCCATAAGGCGCGTCGTCCAGCAGCAGGCGCAGTTGATGCGGCGGTTGCAGGCGCGGCTTGATCAGCACGCTGACCGTGAAGGTGCCGTTGTTGGCGCGCAGGGCTTCCTCGGTGGGCAGGCCGGTCAGCTCCAGCACTTCATAGGCATTGCGCGCTGGCGCAGGGCTGGGGGTGTCTGAAGAGGGCGGGCTCGGTGCCTGGGGCTGGACGCTGTTGAGCGGCGGCAACTCCACCGGCTGCGCCTGCACGCCGTCCGGCGCGTGATCGCTGTAGACCGTGTTGCCGTCGGCGTCGGTGTACTTGTAAATCTGTGCGGCAGCGGGCAGGGCGATCAGCAGCAACAGGAGAAAAAAACCACGACCCATGGATTCGACCGATCAACAATGAGATTGGCTTGCAGCATAGGCCAGGGGCGGCGGTAAGCCCAATCGGGACAATATCTGCTCACACAAACTGCTCAGGATTTATTGCGCGGCGCCAGGCGCACCCGTATTTTCGCGGGCGCCGGACAGGACACCTGCCTTGTAGTGCTCGATCAGAACCGGCACACCCTTGGCGTCGACTTCGCGCCATTCGCCTTCCTTTGCATCGTCAACGAAGTTGACGTTGAGGGTGTGGCCATTGTCGAGTCTGGTCACCCAGAGACCTTGGCGTTTGTGATCGCGATATTCGCCGCGCTCGGTAGTGCCACGAACAGTCAATTCACTCAGACCGTTGAGTTGGCCGTGGGCATAGGTCTGGAATCCGGTGGCGACCCATTCCATGTCGTCGTGGTTGAGAAGCTGCCAACGACCCTCGCGCAAATCATTGTGGAATTCGCCCTCCAGTGTTTGCCCATCCTGGTACAGCGTCCACTGGCCCTCTCGTTTGCCCTCTACGAAATTGCCGGACTCCGAATATTTCTCGTCTTTGGAAGAAGACCACGGACCGACCCGAACGCCCTGCTTGTAGGCACCTTGGGCCGAGAGCGAGCCGGAATCATAAGACACCGATTGACCGTCTTCGCTGCCGGTGAATTTAGTCGGTTCGGTTTCCCAGGCAATACGCCTCACCCGATAGTTGTAGAGCGTGCGCTTGCCCTCGACGAGCGTCTGGTCGAGCCATCGCCAGAAAGTAACGGTAAGGAACCGGCCGTTTTTTTCCTGATAGGTCTTCTTGAAGAAGTAAGGTTCGTCATCTGGCGTCGGGTCGCTCAGTGGGTCGTAGTACTGGCCGTAAAAGCTCACCAGTTTCCCTTGGCTGAAATCGAGCTGGTCGAATTCCGGTATGCCGGACTCTTCAAGGAAGAGGCTGTAGTTGAGCGGGGTGATTTGGCTCAGAGCCTTCTTGATGGTCAGGGCGTCGAGGTGTTTGCGACCTTCGGCGATGCGGTCCAGCGCCGGCTGCAATCGCGTGACGCGGCTGTAGAGGTGGTCGTTGGCGTTGTATTTGTAGGCGTAGATTTTGTAGCGGTCGTTTTGCCGAAAAAGCACGAAGCGGGTCGGATCCTCACTGTCGAGCGACATGAGAAAAACCGATTCGATGTTCACCTGGCCGAACTCATCAAGCAGTTGTGGGCGTTCGCCCGGCGTGTCGCAACGGCAGTAATAGCCTTTGACGCCGTTCGTTTCCTTGATGAACGCCAGAGTCATCGAGCTTTCCTGCAAGCCCTGGATCAGCGGGTGAGCCAGCGGCTTGTCTTCATAGAACTCGGCAGCGCCAGTTGTTGAGCAGGCGAGGCCGGCCATCAGGGCGATAACCCGTAACCACTTCATGCGAATCCCTTCGTCAAGGCGCCGGTCGTGGCGCGAAAGCGGCGGATTATCCATGGATGAGCGGGCACAAAAAAGGCCTCCCGAAGGAGGCCTCTTTTTGTCACGCCGCGTGGCGCGGCGCTACCGGATCAGCAGCTGTAGTACAGCTCATATTCCAGTGGGTGTACGAAGGTGCGGACCTTGATTTCTTCTTCGGATTTCAGCGCGATGTAAGCGTCGATGAAGTCGTCGGAGAACACGCCGCCCTTGGTCAGGAACGCACGGCCCTTGTCCAGCTCTTCCAGGGCTTCTTTCAGGCTGCCGCAAACTTGCGGGATTTCTTTCGCCTCTTCAGGCGGCAGGTCGTACAGGTTTTTGTCGGCAGCATCGCCTGGGTGGATCTTGTTCTGGATACCGTCAAGACCAGCCATCAGCAGCGCTGCGAAAGCCAGGTACGGGTTGGCAGCCGGATCCGGGAAGCGGGCTTCGATACGACGGCCTTTCGGGCTGTTGACGTAAGGAATACGGATCGAGGCGGAACGGTTGCGAGCCGAGTAGGCCAGCATCACTGGAGCTTCAAAGCCTGGCACCAGACGCTTGTAGGAGTTGGTGGCCGGGTTGGTGAAGCCGTTCAGGGCCTTACCGTGCTTGATGATGCCGCCGATGAAGTACAGGGCGGTGTCGGACAGGCCGGCATAGCCTTCACCCGCGAAGGTGTTCTTGCCATCTTTGGAGATGGACATGTGAACGTGCATGCCCGAACCGTTGTCGCCGTACAGAGGCTTCGGCATGAAGGTCGCGGTACGGCCGTAGGCGTCGGCAACGTTGTGTACAACGTATTTCAGGGTCTGGGTTTCGTCGGCTTTCTTCACCAGGGTGTTGAACTTGACGCCGATTTCGTTCTGGCCGGCAGTTGCCACTTCGTGGTGGTGAACTTCAACGGTCAGGCCCATTTCTTCCAGTGCGTTGCACATGGAGGTACGGATTTCGTGGTCGTGGTCGAACGGCGGAACCGGGAAGTAGCCACCTTTCACGCCTGGACGGTGGCCTTTGTTGCCGCCTTCCACGTCCTGGTCGGACATCCACGAGCCTTGCTCGGAGTAGATCTTGAACATCGAACCGGAGATGTCGGACTTGAACTTCACTTCGTCGAAGATGAAGAACTCAGGCTCTGGACCGGCGAATACGGTGTCACCGATACCGGTGGTCTTCAGGTATTCCTCGGCGCGGCGGGCGATGGCGCGCGGGTCGCGATCGTAACCTTGCATGGTCGAAGGTTCGATGATGTCGCAGACCAGGATCAGGGTCGGCTCTTCGGTGAACGGGTCCAGAACGGCGGTTTCGTCGTCCGGCAGCAGGATCATGTCGGAGGCTTCGATGCCTTTCCAGCCAGCGATGGAGGAACCGTCGAACATCTTGCCAACTTCGAAGAAGTCGTCTTCCAGCGCATCGCGAGCCGGCATGGTCACGTGGTGCTGAGTGCCTTTGGTGTCCGTGAAGCGCAGATCAATCCACTTGACGTCATGATCTTTGATGAGTTGAACCGACTTCGACATAGTGTCCTCCGGGTGAATTAGGGCGGGTAGTGGATGCCCTTAATAGTGGTGATGCCGGCGCGAATACTCTGCCAAGGCAACCTGCCTCACAAGGGAGCAAATTGCATGCCAGTGCCCCAGCATGGGTTTTTTGCCCCAAATTCACGCTTCTGAAGGTCGAAAGCGCCTTAAAGGCGAAAATCTCGCCCTTTAATGTAGCGCTCAAATCGAAAAATGACCCGTTTTGGTGCGAGCAAAACCTTCTGCACATTAACTGGTTAAACCTTGAGCAATTTCCGCTATAATCCGCGCCCCCCTTTTTCGGCTGGCCCTGCGCGCGCTGTTTTCATGAAACTAATCGTAAAAGTCTTCCCCGAGATCACCATCAAAAGCCGACCTGTCCGGACGAAATTCATCCGCCAGCTGGCCAAGAACATCCGCACCGTGCTCCGCGACCTGGACCCGGCCGTGGTGGTGAACGGTGTGTGGGACAACCTCGAGCTGGAAACCCGCGTCACCGACCCCAAGGCCCTGAAAGAGATGGGCGAACGCCTGACCTGCATGCCGGGCATCGCGCACTTTCTGCAGATCGACGAGTACCCGCTGGGTGACTTCGACGACATCACCGAGAAGTGCAAGCAGCACTATGGCGATGCGCTGGCCGGGAAGATCTTTTCGGTGCGCTGCAAGCGTGCGGGCAAGCATGCGTTCAGCTCGATGGACGTCGAAAAATACGTCGGCAGCAAGCTGCGCCGTGAGTGCGGCGCTGCCGGAATCGACCTGAAGCAGCCGGAAATCGAAGTCCGCATCGAAGTTCGCGACAAACGGTTGTTTGTGATCCACAGCCAGCACAATGGCATCGGCGGCTACCCGCTCGGTGCGCTGGAACAGACGCTGGTGCTGATGTCCGGCGGCTTTGACTCGACGGTTGCCGCGTACCAGATCCTGCGCCGCGGCCTGATGACGCACTTCTGCTTCTTCAATCTGGGCGGTCGTGCCCACGAATTGGGCGTGATGGAAGTCGCGCATTTCATCTGGAAGAAGTACGGCAGCTCGCAACGCGTGCTATTTGTCAGTGTTCCGTTCGAAGAAGTCTTGGGCGAAATTCTCGGCAAGGTCGACGACAGTCATATGGGCGTCGTGTTGAAGCGTATGATGTTGCGCGCAGCGTCGAGCATTGCCGAACGCCTGCACATCGATGCGCTGGTCACCGGTGAAGCGATTTCTCAGGTGTCGAGCCAGACGCTGCCGAACCTGTCGGTCATCGATTGCGTCACCGACAAGCTGGTGCTGCGGCCGCTGATCGTCGCCCACAAGCAGGACATCATCGACACGGCCGACCAGATCGGTACCGGTGATTTCGCCCGGCACATGCCGGAATACTGCGGCGTCATCTCGGTCAACCCGAAGACCGCCGCCAAGCGTGGCCGGGTCGAGCACGAAGAGCAGGAATTCGACATGGCGGTGCTCGAGCGTGCGCTCGCAAACGCCAGACTGGTGCCGATCGATCGGGTGATCGACGAATTGGGCCAGGATTTGCAGATCGAAGAAGTCAGCGAAGCGCTGGCCGGTCAGATCGTCATCGACATCCGTCACCCGGATGCCGCCGAGGATGACCCGCTGGAACTCGCCGGCATAGAGGTACAGACGATGCCGTTCTACGCAGTGAACGCTCGTTTCAAGGAACTGGACCCTACTCGCCAGTACCTGCTGTATTGCGACAAAGGCGTGATGAGTCGCCTGCATGCCCACCATTTGCTCAGTGAGGGGCATGCCAATGTGCGCGTTTATCGACCGAGCTAAGTGCCCGGGGCTGTTTGCCTGTGGCCTGCGTCACCGGCCCCCCGACACCGCCGTCAAGCTGTAACGGCCATGCCGGACACTACTGTCAATCGCTGCCAAGACTTGTCAGCAAACCGAATCCTCTGATCGAGATACACAAGTGATCGAAAATCTACGCAACATCGCCATCATTGCCCACGTTGACCATGGTAAGACCACCCTGGTAGACAAACTCCTGCGTCAATCCGGCACCCTGGAGCGCAACGAGCTCAACGACGAGCGCGTGATGGACTCCAACGACCAGGAAAAAGAGCGCGGCATTACCATTCTGGCGAAAAACACCGCCATCAACTGGAACGGCTACCACATCAACATCGTGGACACCCCGGGCCACGCCGACTTCGGCGGCGAAGTTGAGCGCGTAATGTCCATGGTTGACTCCGTGCTGTTGCTGGTCGACGCCCAGGACGGCCCTATGCCGCAAACCCGTTTCGTGACCAAGAAGGCTTTCGAAGCCGGCCTGCGTCCAATCGTGGTCATCAACAAGGTTGACCGTCCGGGCGCGCGTCCTGACTGGGTTCTGGATCAGATCTTCGATCTGTTCGACAACCTGGGCGCCACCGAAGAACAACTGGACTTCCAGGTTGTTTACGCTTCGGCCCTGAACGGCATCGCCGGTCTGGACCACACCGCCATGGGCGAAGACATGACCGCGCTGTACCAGGCGGTAGTCGACCACGTTCCGCCTCCGGCTGTTGACCGTGACGGCCCGTTCCAGATGCAGATCTCCGCTCTGGACTACAACAGCTTCCTGGGTGTTATCGGTGTTGGCCGTATCGCTCGTGGTCGCGTCAAGCCGAACACCCCGGTTGTCGCTATCAGCGCCGACGGCAAGCGCCGCAACGGTCGTATCCTGAAGCTGATGGGTCACCATGGTCTGCACCGCGTTGACGTTGAAGAAGCTGCAGCTGGCGACATCGTCTGCATCAGCGGTTTCGACGAGCTGTTCATCTCCGACACACTGTGCGACATCAACAACGTCGAGGCGATGAAGCCTCTGACCGTTGACGAGCCAACCGTTTCCATGACCTTCCAGGTAAACGACTCGCCATTCTGCGGTAAAGAAGGCAAGTTCGTGACCTCCCGTAACATCAAGGATCGTCTGGACAAAGAGCTGCTGTACAACGTTGCACTGCGCGTTGAAGAAGGCGACTCGGCTGACAAGTTCAAGGTTTCCGGCCGTGGTGAGCTGCACCTCTCGGTACTGATCGAAACCATGCGTCGCGAAGGCTTCGAGCTGGCCCTGGGCCGTCCTGAAGTGATCATCCGTGAAGTTGACGGCGTGAAGCAGGAACCGTTCGAAAACGTGACCATCGACATCCCTGAAGAATCCCAGGGCAAGGTCATGGAAGAAATGGGTCTGCGTAAAGGCGACCTGAGCAACATGGTGCCGGATGGCAAAGGCCGTGTTCGTCTGGAATACAACATCCCTGCTCGCGGTCTGATCGGTTTCCGTAACCAGTTCCTGACCCTGACCAACGGTGCTGGCATCCTGACCTCGATCTTCGACCGTTATGCTCCAGTGAAGTCGGGCCACATGTCCGGCCGTCAGAACGGCGTTCTGGTTTCGGTTGAAACCGGCAAGGCACTGACCTACTCCCTGGAAACCCTGCAGGCTCGTGGCAAGCTGTTCGTAGAACACGGCCAGGAGATCTACAACGGTCAGATCGTTGGTCAGAACTCCCGCGACAACGACCTGGGTGTGAACCCGACCAAAGGCAAGAAGCTCGACAACATGCGTGCTTCGGGTAAAGACGAAACCATCGCTCTGGTCCCACCTGTTCGCTTCACCCTGGAACAGGCTCTGGAATACATCCAGGAAGACGAGCTGTGCGAAGTTACTCCTAAGTCCATCCGTCTTCGCAAGAAGATCCTGGACGAAAGCGAGCGTACCCGCGCTGCCAAGAAAGCCAAGGCATAAGATTTAGCCAAGGCTGAAAAAAACGCCCCCGGTCGAGAGACCGGGGGCGTTTTTGTTTGTCCGGGATTTATGCGGTGTTTGTGCGGGCCCCATCGCTGGCAAGCCAGCTCCCACAGGTTTTTTTTGGGGGGGGGAACACAAGTTACTTGATCACCAGTAACCTTTGTGGGAGCTGGCTTGCCAGCGAAGGCGGCCGATCAGCCGCCGAACATCTCAGGGCAGATCAGAACTTCTCGATCGACCGCGAATTCTGCACCCGTTCCACTTCCTTCGGCTTGTACGCGCAATAGCCAGGGCGCGGGCCGATCTTCGGGTGGTTGCGGCAGGTGTCCGGGCGCTTGTCATAAATGGTGCACAGGCGGCTCTTGCGATCCAGGTAGTAGCAATCGTTGTTGCTCATGCGCTGCAGGGTGAAGATCCCCGACTTCTGGTTGAAGCGCTCTACCAGACCTTCCTTTTGCAGACGCTTGGCGATGTTCTTCGGCGGGTCGCCCAGTTCGAACTCGTCGACCACGCCGATGCGTACCAGGTCCTTGATCTTGACCTCGACCGGCAGCGTGCAGCAGCTGGAAACGCACGAACCGCACATCGGGGCCGAATATTTGGCCCAGGTATCGAGACGGTCGATCTCGGCGGCGGCGATCAGGTTGGGCTTCATCATCGGTGTTTACCAGGCGTGTGCGTCAGGGCGCGCGATCATACCGGGACGGGTGGATTTTTGAACAACCTTTCGCCAGATTTTTTCTTCATGCACCCGCATCGTCCGACAATTCGGCACGGCCCCTGCATTCATTGAGGCATTCGCCAGAGTATTGCCGGTCGATCTCACACTCTCGGTAAAAACTGCCGAACCAGAGCCCTTACCGTCGGTCAGACCGTCTAGGCTCTGACAACTCCCCGCTCGCTCGAGGTCCTATCGATGACTCAAGAACCACTAGTTCGCGAAGCAGAGGTGGCCGCATTCCGCGACGCCGTCCTGACCAAACTCACCTACGCGGTGGGCAAAGACCCGGATCACGCCTTCGACCATGACTGGTTCGAAGCCATCGCCCTGGCGGCGCGCGATCACATGGTCGAGCACTGGATGGACCACACCCGGCAGATCTACCGCAAAGGCCAGAAGCGGGTGTATTACCTCTCGCTGGAATTCCTCATCGGCCGCTTGCTCTACGACAGTCTGAGCAACCTTGGTCTGCTGGACGTCGCCCGTGAAGCCTTGACCGAACTGGGCGTCGATCTCGAGCGCATCCGCATCCTGGAGCCGGATGCGGCGCTGGGCAACGGTGGCCTCGGACGATTGGCGGCGTGCTTCATGGAAAGCATGTCGACCCTCGGTATCGCTGGTCACGGCTACGGCATTCGTTATGAACACGGGCTGTTTCGCCAGGCCATCGTCGATGGCTGGCAACAGGAGCAGACCGAGCACTGGCTGGATTTCGGCAACCCCTGGGAGTTCGAGCGGCCGGAGGTGGTCTATCCGATCGGCTTTGGCGGCAGCGTCGAGACCGTCACCGACGCCAATGGCAAGTCCCGGCAGGTCTGGCACCCGGCGGAAACCGTCCGGGCCATTGCCTACGACACCCCGGTGGTCGGCTGGCGCGGGGCGAGCGTCAACACCTTGCGCCTGTGGCGGGCGAGGGCCATGGAAGACTTGCATCTGGAGCGCTTCAACGCCGGCGACCACCTGGGCGCCGTCGCCGAAGTGGCCCGGGCCGAAAGTATCTCCCGCGTGCTTTACCCAGCGGACAGCACCGAAGCCGGGCAGGAACTGCGCCTGCGCCAGGAATACTTCTTCGTCGCCGCCTCGCTGCAGGATTTGCTGCGCCGTCATCGCAACATGCACACCTCGGTGCTGACCCTCGGCGATCACGCGGCAATCCAGCTCAACGACACCCACCCCTCGATTGCCGTCGCCGAACTGATGCGCCAACTGGTCGACGTCTACGACGTCGCTTGGGACGCTGCGTGGCAAGTCACCGTCGACACGCTGTCGTACACCAACCACACGCTGCTGCCCGAAGCGCTGGAAACCTGGCCGGTGGGGCTGATGGAACGCATGCTGCCGCGGCACATGCAGATCATTTACCTGATCAACGCCCAGCATATCGATTCGCTGCGGGCCAAGGGCATCCACGATTTCGACGTGCTGCGCGCGGTGTCGCTGATCGAGGAAGACAACGGCCGACGGGTGCGCATGGGCAACCTCGCGTTCCTCGGCTCCCACAGCGTCAACGGCGTGTCCGGGCTGCACACGCAGCTGATGCGCAAAACCGTGTTCGCTGAACTGCACAAGCTGTATCCGGAGCGGATCAACAACAAGACCAACGGCATCACCTTCCGCCGCTGGCTGTACCAGGCCAACCCGGAGTTGACCTCGATGCTGGTCGATGCCCTTGGCCCGGACGTTCTGGATAACCCCGAAGAGCGGCTGCTCGATCTTGAACCGTTCGCCGAGAAACCCGCCTTCCGTAAAGCCTTCGCCGAGCAGCGGCTGCACAGCAAAAAAGCCCTCGCCTATCTGATCCACGAACGGCTGGGGATCGCGGTCAACCCGGCGGCCATGTTCGACGTGCAGGTCAAACGGATCCACGAATACAAGCGGCAGTTGCTCAACCTGATGCACACCGTTGCGCTGTACCAGGCGATCCGTGCCGAGCCGGAAATCGATTGGGTGCCACGGGTGAAAATCTTCGCCGGCAAAGCCGCGGCGAGTTATCACCAGGCCAAACTGATCATCAAGTTGACCAACGACATCGCCCGGGTGGTGAACAACGATCCGACCGTGCGTGGCCTGCTCAAAGTGGTGTTCCTACCCAACTACAATGTCAGCCTGGCGGAAAGCATCATTCCGGCGGCGGACCTGTCGGAGCAGATCTCCACTGCCGGTTTCGAGGCCTCGGGCACCAGCAACATGAAGTTCGGCCTGAACGGTGCGCTGACCATCGGCACCCTCGACGGCGCCAATGTGGAAATGTGCGAGAGCATCGGCGCCGAGCACATGTTTATCTTTGGCCTCAGTGCCCAGCAGGTCGAAGCGCGCAAGCAGAACCACGAGTTCAGCGCGGTGCCGGACATTGCCGCGTCCCATCGCCTCAACGATGTGTTGCAGGCGATCCGCAGCGGGGTGTTCTCCCCGGACGACACGTCGCGCTACACCGGGCTGATCGATTCGCTGGTGGATTACGACCGGTTCTTCGTCTGCGCCGATTTCGACTCCTACTGGGAGGCGCAGATGCGCGTCGATGCGCTCTGGCACGACGCCAATAGCTGGTGGCGTTCGGCGGTGCTGAATACTTCGCGCATGGGCTGGTTCTCGTCCGACCGGACAATCCGCGAGTACGCCACGGATATCTGGAAGGCACTCGAGTAACTTTTAGCGACAAATGTGCGCCCGGCCCCACGATTGTTGGGCCGGGCCGATATACTGAGCGTTGGTTCCGCCCCGTCACGGGGCTGCTCAGGGATATCGACCATGCAATGGATGTTCATGTTGATCGGGCTGTTGCTCGGCTGGCTGCTCGACGAGTCGTTCAGCGATGCGCTGTTGGGCGCCTTGCTCGGGCTTGCCATCGGCCAGGCGATGCGTATCGCGCGGCTCGGTTCACAGGCTGCCGAGCAACAGCGTCAGCTGGATCACGCGAAGATTGCGTTGCAGGGCGTCGAACAGCGTCTGTTTCTGCTGGAGGGCGCTCAGACGCATTCGCCAGCGCCACCGAGTGTCGCGCCGGCCAGCGAAACAGTCGTTGAGCCTGTCACGGTATTTGAACAACCCACTGCCGCAGAACCCGAGCTGGTCTGGGAACTGCCACTCGAACTCGAACCTGTTGCCGTCGCTGCCAGCGCATCCAGCCAGCCGCTGCCGGTCGATGTCTGGCGTCTGGACGCCGTTACGCCTGAACCTGAACCCCGACGACCCGCCGAACCCCGTGGCCCGAACCTCATCG
Source organism: Pseudomonas sp. R15(2017) (assembly GCF_002112685.1). NCBI lineage: Bacteria > Pseudomonadati > Pseudomonadota > Gammaproteobacteria > Pseudomonadales > Pseudomonadaceae > Pseudomonas > Pseudomonas sp. R15(2017). The sequence goes on along the minus strand of NZ_NEII01000004.1, from coordinate 189,129 downwards.
AGCGCGGCATCAGCGCTGCGCGCAACTGGCTGTTCGGTGGCAATACTGTGCTGCGGGTCGGCGTGGTGCTGTTGTTCTTCGGCCTGGCTTTCCTGTTGCGCTACGCCACCGAAGGCATGGTGGTGCCGATCGAATTGCGTTACGCCGGGGTTGCGGCGGCAGCACTGGGCTTGCTGGCGCTGGGCTGGTGGTTGCGCCATCGCAACAACAGCTACGCCTTGATGCTGCAAGGCACCGGGATCGCGGTGTTGTACCTGACGGTGTTTGCGGCGATGCGTTTGCATCCGCTGCTCGATCCGTCTGCCGCGCTGGGATTGCTGGTGGCAGTGACGGTGTTTTCGGCCATTCTGGCCATCACTCAGGACTCCCTGGCCCTGGCCTGTGTCGCCGCACTGGGCGGTTTCGCCGCGCCGATTCTGACCTCCACCGGCGCCGGCAACCATGTGGCGCTGTTCAGTTATTTCGCGCTGCTCAACGCCGGCATTCTGGCCATCGCCTGGTTCAAGGCCTGGCGTCTGCTCAACCTGATCGGCTTCGTTGGGACCTTCGGCATCGGTTTCGCCTGGGGCTTGCGTTCGTACACGCCGGAACTGCTGTGGAGCACCGAGCCGTTCCTGATGCTGTTCTTCCTGATGTACCTGGCCATCGGCCTGCTGTTCGCCCGACGCAAGTTGCTGGACATGCCGGACGCCCCGGCGGACGACGATCGCGAGGCGCTGCTGCACTGGTCGGCGCGCAAGGGCGATTACGTCGACGGGACGATGCTGTTCGGTCCGCCGCTGGTGGGTTTCGGCCTGCAATTCGCGCTGGTTCAGCATCTTGAGTTTGCGGCGGCGTTCAGCGCACTGGCGCTGGGCATGATTTACATGGCCCTCGCCAAAGTGCTGATGGGCGGTCGGGCGATGTTGCTGGGCGAGACTTGCCTGGCGCTCGGGGTGATTTTCGCCAGCCTGGCGATTCCGCTGGGGCTGGATGCACGCTGGACATCTGCCGCGTGGGCGGTGGAGGGCGCGGGGATTTTCTGGTTGGGCTTGCGTCAGCAACGGCCGTTGGCCCGGGCTTTCGCATTGCTGCTGCAACTCGGTTCGGCCCTGGGGTTTCTCAGCCAGCTGCGCGTCGGCGAAAGCAGCCTGCTCGACGGTGCGCCGTTGGGCGCATTAATGCTCGGCGCGGCGTTGCTGTTCAGCTTCTATCAATTGCGCAAGGCGTCGCCGGAGCAAACTTCACCTTGGGAGCGTCAGGGCTTGCCGGTGCTGGCGTGCCTGGGGCTGATCTTCCTGTATCTGCTGGCGCCGCTGTTCTTCTTCACTCAGGGCACGGCGATCAGTTGGGCATTGGCCGGGCTGGCGACCTTGTTCGTCGGCTTGCGCCTGCAATCGCGCACGTTCCTGTTCACCGCGTTTGCCGTGCAGTTGCTTGGCGGGGCGTTATTCCTGTTGCGCCTGCAAGGGGCGGGCGAGGATTCGGCGGCCGTGTTCAGCGCCGGCTGGAGCGGTTTGCTCAGCGCCTCGCTGATCGGTCTGGCGCTGATCGCCGGCATGCTGCTGGCGGCGCGCGACGAGATGGTGCGCAGCGATGTGCGGCTGCTGCGCGGTTTGTCGGTGGTGCTGCTGGCGGGGCTGGTACTGATCAATCTGGCGGTGTTGTTCGTGCTGCCGTGGCAAACCGCGAGCGCCGTTTGGGCGGCCAGTGGCTTGCTGATCATCTGGCTCAGTCTGTACCTCAAGCAGCGCGTGAGTTTTGTCTTCGGCCTGCTCTTGCAACTGATCGGCGGCGCGGCGTTTCTGCTCGCCGGTCCCGAGCTGCTCGGGCCGCTGTCCAGCGAAGATCTGCGACCGCTGGCCCATGGCGGATTCTGGACGCCACTGGTGCTGGGCCTGGCGGCGATGATCGGAGCGTGGCGCCTGCAATTGGGCAATCACGCTTCGGCGTTCGATGTGCTGAGCCTGCAGCGACTGTCCGACGTGTTGCTGGTGTGGGGCGCCGGTTGGTGGGCGCTGGCGTGGGTCAGCGAAGTGCTGCGCTTTGCGCCGCTGAATCTGCAGGGGCCGCTGTTGCTGCTGGTCGCTGCGCTGAGCGCCGCGTTGTGGGCGCTGTTGGCCTTGCGCCTGAAATGGCCGTCGCTCGCGCTGCTCTGCAGCGTGCTGATTCCGGCGGCCGGACTGGTGTTGCTCGGCGCGTGGCACTCGCGTTATCACCCGGCGGCGGATTTCGGCTGGCTGGCCTGGGCAACGGTGTTCGTCGTGCACTTCATCAGTCTGCGACGTCTGGCACCGATGCTGCCGGCGCGGGCCCTGAGTACGGCGCATGTGCTCGGTTGCTGGCTGCTGATCGGCGTGCTGGCGCTGGAGTTGCGCTACGGCCTGCTGCTGTTGTCCGAGCAATACAACGCCTGGCGCTGGCTGGGCTGGGCGATTTTGCCGAGCGTGTATCTGTTGTTGATGGCCGCACCGCGTCAGTGGCCATGGCCGGTAGCAGCGTTCCCTCGCGAATATCGTCTGTACGCGGTGGCGCCGCTGGCGCTGCTGATGCTGGTCTGGTTCTGGCTGGCCAATGGCATCAGCGATGGCAATGCCGAGCCGCTGCCTTATGTGCCGCTGCTCAACCCGCTGGAATTGGGTCTGCTGTTTGCGCTGTTCGGTGTTTATGTCTGGTCGCGCAGCGCCGTTGCCGAGCTGTCGATCCGCCAGGATTACGCGGCTTACGCGACGCAACTGATTGCCGGTGTTTCGCTGTTTGCGTTCTGCACCGCGCTGGTCACCCGCGCCGCGCACCATTGGGCGGGGATTCCGTTCGAGCTGGATCTGCTGCTCGATTCGATGCTGGTGCAGGCCGGGTTGTCGATCGTCTGGACGCTGATGGCGCTCGGGCTGATGATCGGCGGGCACCTTCGCCATCGTCGCGAAGTGTGGCTGATCGGCGCGGCGCTGATTGCGCTGGTGGTGGCCAAACTGATTTTTGTCGAACTGAGCAACCGTGGCGGGCTGGCCCGGATCGTCTCGTTTATCGGCGTCGGCGTGTTGCTGCTGGTGGTGGGCTACTTCGCGCCGCTGCCGCCCAAACGCGTCGACGCTGCACCGGAGGCGGACCAACCGGCCCCGGAAACCGAAGGAGTGTCGTCTTGAGTCGCAAGCTTAATCTCGGGTGGCTGTTGCTGGGCGTGGCCATGGCGGCCGGCGCCCAGGAAAAACCGGCGGACTTCGCCGCGCAGGTGCCGTTGTCGGTCAGTGGTTCCGGCCCATGGTATCGCCTCGAACTGCCGCTGAGCGTGCAGTTGCAGGCACGTCAGACCGATCTCAGCGACCTGCGGGTGTTCAACGCCGCCGGAGAACCGCAGGCTTATGCGCTGGCCCGGGAATCGGCGCAGACCCGCGACGATGGCCAATTGCATGAGGTGAAGTGGTTCCCGCTGTACAACTCGGCGGATGCCACCGAACGTGCGCCGAGCGTTCGCGTGCAATCCACCACCACCGGCACGCTGGTGGAAGTGCAGCCGTCCAGTCAGCTTGAAGCCGGGGAAGAAGTCCTGCGTGGCTGGCTGCTCGACGCCAGCGCGATCAAGGCGCCGTTGCAGCAACTGATCCTCGACTGGACCAGCGAGCGCGACGGCTTCCAGCGTTTCAGCATCGAGGCCAGCGACGACCTGCAGCACTGGCAAGCCTGGGGCGAAGGCCAGGTCGCGCGCCTGACCTTTGCCGACGAACGGGTCGAGCAACATGAAGTGGCGCTGCCGGGGCAATCGGCGCGGTATCTGCGTCTGCTGTGGGATTCGCCGGCCTCGGCGCCGGTCCTGACGTCGGCGCAACTGAAAAGCAGCGACCCGCGCAACCTGCCGCTGCCATTGGTCTGGTCGCCAGCGCTGGCCGGCAGCAGCGGCAAGGCCGGGGAATACACCTGGCAGTTGCCGATGGGGCTGAACATCGAGCGAGTGCAGGTCGAACTGAAACAGGCCAACAGCCTGGCGCCGGTGACACTCTCGGGCCGTCGCGACAGCAGTCTGCCGTGGCAACCGCTGAGCAGCGGCTTGCTTTATCGTCTGACTCAAAATGGCCAGGACGTGGTGCAGAACGAATTGCAGCTCTACGGCCAGACCGTGCAGCAGTTGAAACTCACGGTCGACGAACGCGGCGGCGGTCTCGGCGAGCAGGCACCGAGCGTGAAATACGCGGTGCGCGCCACTCAGGTCATTTTCCTCGCGCGCGGCGACGGGCCTTACAGCCTGGCGCTGGGCAATCCGACGGTGAAGACGGCGAACCTGCCGCTGACCACGCTGATCCCCGATTTCAAACCGGAGAAACTGGCCACGCTGGGCAAGGCCACGGTGCAGGGTGAAGCGCTGGCGACTCAGACCTCGACGGCCACCACGGCTGCGACCACCGACACCCACTGGAAGAAGTTCGGCCTGTGGGCGGTGTTGCTGCTCAGTGTGCTGTTTCTGGCGGCGATGGCCTTCAGTCTGCTGCGCAAGCCGCCGGCCAAGTCCTGAATATGACGGGGGTGGCCTCTACACCCGTCGGGTTTCCAACTACGCTGAATCCGGTGCCTGAACTCTCTGGGTTCGATCACGTCTGATAGCAGGAATTGCACCCGACGCACGTTACCGGGCGTCATTGCTCGCTACGGTTTCAGACTCCCTGTAAACTGCGCGGGTTTTTAGCCCCCCATTCCACCGGAGCCGTCCATGTCCCGCGTTACCCTGAGTCGCTATTTGATTGAGCAGACCCGCAGCAACAACACTCCTGCCGATCTGCGCTTCCTGATCGAAGTGGTGGCGCGTGCCTGCAAGGAGATCAGCCACGCCGTGTCCAAAGGCGCCCTGGGCGGCGTTCTGGGCAGCATGGGCACAGAAAACGTGCAAGGCGAAGTGCAGAAGAAGCTCGACGTGCTGTCGAACGAAATCCTGCTCGAAGCCAACGAATGGGGCGGTCACCTGGCCGGCATGGCGTCCGAAGAAATGGACAACGCCTACCAGATCCCGGGCAAATACCCGAAAGGCGCCTACCTGCTGGTATTCGACCCGCTGGACGGTTCGTCGAACATCGACATCAACGCCCCGGTCGGCACCATCTTCTCCGTGCTGCGTTGCCCGAACGAATATCTGAGCCAGAACGAAGCCCTGGATGAGAAGGCCTTCCTGCAGCCGGGCACTCAGCAAGTTGCCGCCGGTTATGCCATCTATGGCCCGCAGACCATGCTGGTGCTGACCCTGGGCCACGGCGTCAAAGGCTTCACCCTGGACCGCGAAATGGGCAGCTTCGTCCTGACCCACGAAGACATCACCATTCCTGAAAGCACCCAGGAATTCGCCATCAACATGTCCAACCAGCGTCACTGGGAAGCTCCGGTACAGCGCTACGTTTCGGAACTGCTGGCCGGTGAAGAAGGCCCGCTGAAAAAGAACTACAACATGCGCTGGGTCGCGGCGATGGTTGCCGACGTGCACCGCATCCTGACCCGTGGCGGTCTGTTCATGTACCCGCGCGACAGCCGCGAGCCGTCCAAACCGGGCAAACTGCGCCTGATGTACGAAGCCAACCCGATGTCGTTCCTGGTGGAACAGGCAGGCGGCGCTTCCACCGACGGTCACCAGCGCATTCTCGATATCAAGCCTGAAGGCCTGCACCAGCGCGTAGCGGTGTTCCTCGGCTCGAAAGAAGAAGTCGCCCGCGCTACGGCCTACCACAAGGAATAAACCATGACCGCGCCCTGGCAGCCGTTGCTCGATTGGTGGTTCGGTCACTCCGAATCGGCAAAGGATGTAACGGCTGAAAAGGGCAAGTTGTGGTTCGGCAAGAAAGACAGCCAGGACCTCGAAGCGCGTGAGCGTTTCGGGGTCTTTGTCGATCAGGCCCTTGCTGGCGAATTGACCGAATGGACGCAACGTCCCGAAGGTTGGCTGGCGCTGGTGCTGCTGCTCGACCAACTCCCGCGAATGATTTTTCGCGATACGTCCAAGGCTTTCTCGGGTGATCTACGGGCCCAAAAACTGGTGGCTCAGGGGATTGCCGCAGATTTCGATCGGCAGTTGAAGCCGATCCAGCGACTCTTCATCTACCTCGTCTTCGAACACTGCGAAAACCTCGCGGTGCAGAATGAAGCGGTCTCGCGATTTATCGAACTGGTGGCTGAACAGCCGGAAGCGGAGCGCGGGGTGTTTGCCGACAATCTGGACTATGCCGAGCGGCATCAGCGGGTGATTGCGCGGTTTGGACGGTTTCCGCATCGCAATGCGGTGTTGGGGAGGGAGTCTACGGTTGAGGAGCTGGAGTTTCTTTCGCAGCCGGGGTCGAGTTTCTGAAGCTTCATCAGACTCACGGATTGCCTTGAAGCAAACGTTTCATCAAGAGCGCAGGCAGGTTTTTTCTCGTATCAGCGATGATATGGATATAGATGGTCTGCTCTCGGACTTCATAAACAATGCGATTCAAGCCAGAGATGACTTGTCGATATTGACCGAGGTTCAGCCTTTCTATTTCTTCGGGAATGGAGCCTGAATAGGGTAAGGATGCGAGACTACGAATAGCGACCTTCAAGCTGGCATAGGTGCTATGCCAGGTTTGAGGTGAGAACTGTTTGATGAGGTAGGTGCGAAGATCTTTGAGATCTGTTTCGGCGGACTGAAGAATAACGACCCTCAAACTCATTGGGGGTCGATCCTGTCCAGCTCTGCGAAAACGTCTTCAACATCCCTGTACTTGCCTTCCTCAATTTCTCGATTTCCCATGGCAAGCAGTTTGAGCAGAGCCATTGTTTCTTCCTGCTCTTCAAAACTTTTGACGTCCATGACTACAAGCTTCGCTTCGCCGTTCTGGGTAATCACCAGCGGCTCACGGCTTTCGCTAATCGTTTTGACGATTTCTGCGGTATGGCTTTTCAGGTAGCTGATGGGTTTGATCTGGGATGAAAGCTTCACGGGCTGCGCCTCGCTGGGTGGAATAGGACTGAGTTTAGTCTTAATTCAGTCCTGAGTCAGTCCGAGGTGACAAGCGTGTCTAGCGTTGTTCCGTCTTCGCGGGTTCAAGCGCGAAGACGGCTTCGAACGACTTAGATCCGGAAACTACCCACCAACTGCTTGAGTCGAGCAGCCTGCTGCTCCAGATCCGCACAAGCCCGCAACGTCGCCTGCAAGTTCTCCACACCTTCCTGGTTCAGCGTGTTGATCTCGTTGATATCGACGTTGATCGACTCGACCACCGCCGTCTGCTCTTCCGTCGCGGTCGCCACCGACTGGTTCATGCCGTCGATCTCGCCGATGCGCTGGGTCACGCTGCCCAGGCGTTCGCCTGCCTGGTTGGCGATGCCGACGCTGCTTTCGCTCTCACGCTGGCTCTCGGTCATGATGCCGACCGCCTGACGCGCGCCGACTTGCAGCTCTTCAATCATCTTCTGCACTTGCTGCGCCGAATCCTGGGTGCGGTGCGCCAGGTTGCGGACTTCGTCGGCGACCACCGCGAAACCACGACCGGCTTCGCCGGCACGGGCTGCTTCGATGGCGGCGTTGAGCGCCAGCAGGTTGGTTTGCTGGGAGATGCTGGTGATCACTTCCAGAATCTGCCCGATGTTCACGGTGTTGCTGTTCAGGGTTTCGATGTTGCCGCAGGAGTCGCTGATCTTCGCCGACAGCTGTTGCATGGCGTGGATGGTTTTATCCACCACCTGCTGGCCGTCTTCAGCCAGGCTGCGCGCGTCGCTGGAATGTTGCGAGGCGAGGGCGGCGTTCTGGGCGATTTCCTGGGCGGCGGCGCCGAGCTGGTTGATCGCGGCGGCCACGCTGTTGGTGCGCGAGGCCTGCTGGTCGGAGTTGAACATCGACGAGTTCGACGCCGCGACCACGCGCAGCGCGACTTCGTTGACTTGCCCGGTGGCGGACGATACTTCGCGGATCGAAGTGTGGATGCGCTCGACGAAACGGTTGAACGACAGTCCCAGCGCACCGAATTCATCGTGGCCGTGGATGATCAGGCGTTTGGTCAGGTCACCTTCGCCTTCGGCGATGTCGTGCATGGCGCGGCCCATGGTCAGCAGCGGCTGCATCAGTACGCGGATCAGCATGCCGAGCAGGGCGATGATGATCACTACCGCAATGACCATGGCGATCAGCGCCGAGGTGCGGAACTCGCTGAGCATCGAGAACGCGGTGTCCTTGTCCAGCACCAGCGCCACGTACCAGTCGGCCGACGGCACGCCGTTGACGCGGTTGAAGGAGATCAGTTGGGTCTTGCCGTCGAACTTGACTTCTTTCAGACCCGGGCTGACGTTCGGCGCGCCGTTGGGGTAGGCCTCGGCCAGGGTCTTGAGCACCAGCTTGCTGTCCGGGTGGATCAGGATCTTGCCGTCGGCGCTGACGATGAACGCATGGCCGTGGCCGCCGAAGTTCAGCGAGTTGATGATCGCGCTGACACTCGACAGGTCAATGTCGGCACCGGCCACACCAATCATCTGGCCCTGGCGCTGTACCGGGGTGGCGACCGTGATCACCAGTTTGCCCGACGAGGCGGCGACGTACGGTTCGGTGACGATGGTCTGTTGCGCAGCGTTGGCGGCCTTGTACCAGCCACGGGCGCGCGGGTCGTAGTCCGGCGCGCGGTTGCCGGCCGGAACCGAGAACATCACACCGTCGGCGCCACCGAAGTAGCTGAGCTGGAAGTTGCCGGTGTAGGCGGGCAGGTCGATGATGCGTTTCAGGCTGGCCGGGGCGTTGCCGTCGGCGACAATCTGCTGCGCCATCGATTGCAGCAACTGGATGCGGCTTTCCAGCCAGGTCTGGATATTGCTGGTGGTCAGGCTGCCCAGTTCCTGCATCGACGCTTCGGTGCTGCTTTGCAGGGCTTCGCGCTGGCGATAGTCGTTGAACAAAATGAAACAGGCGAATGCAACGGCCACCACGAGGGCGGCAGCCAACAAGATCTTGTGGCTGAATTTCATGTTTCTGGTCATTAAGTGAGCTACCGCGAAGGGGCTGGTCAAGAAAGGGCGGCAATTTGCCACACTCTGGGGCTTTGCGCTGCTCTTATTTCGACCGCCGCGCGCCAAAGATTAGGCGCTTTTTGCTGAAAGCGACGAAATGCTCGATAGCCTTACAAACTGTCTGATTTACCGGCGAAAGACGGACGAGCGGGCTAACAAATAGCCAGCCTCCCAGGGAACCAGACAGGGGTTTTCTCTTCTAAGCTTCTGGTTGGCGCCATGCCATCCCCCTTCCGTTCCAGGAGTTACACCATGTCGCTGCGATCTATCGCCCTTCTGTCGTTTTGCGTGCTGTTGGCCGCATGCAGCAAGGTCAATCAGGAAAACTATTCGAAGCTCTCGGCCGGCATGGCCAAGGCCGAAGTCGAGACGCTGCTCGGCAAGCCTACCGATTGCTCCGGCGCGCTCGGCATGTCCAGTTGCACCTGGGGCGACAAGAACAGCTTTATCAGCGTGCAGTACGCCGGTGACAAAGTGCTGATGTTTTCCGGCCAAGGCCTGAAGTAAACCGGGGCCACGTGCCCACGGGAGAAAAACAATGAAGCGGTTATTGCTTGTCCTTTTTGCCGGCCTGGTATTGGCCGGCTGCGCCACGTCCGGTGAAGATCCGCTGGCGCCGAAGACGGTCAACAGTGTCAATCTCAAGCGTTACCAGGGCACCTGGTACGAACTGGCGCGTCTGCCGATGTATTTCCAGCGCAATTGCGCGCAATCCGAAGCCCGTTACTCGCTCAAGCCCGACGGTAACATCGCGGTGTACAACCGCTGTCTGACGGCAGACTGGAAGTGGGAAGAGGTCAAAGGCACGGCTTATCCACAAGTGCCGGGCAAGACCGACAAGCTGTGGGTCGAGTTCGATACCTGGTTCTCGCGCCTGATTCCGGGTGTGGCGAAGGGGCAATACTGGGTGCTGTATGTCAGCGATGACTACAAGACCGCCCTCGTCGGTGACCCGAGTCGTCGCTACCTGTGGCTGTTGTCCCGCACGCCGACCGTCAACGGTGTGGTGCGTGAGGAACTGCTGAGCAAGGCGCGTCAGCAGGGTTATGACACCACGCGCCTGATCTGGCGCACGTCGGATCAGCAGATGGCCAAGACGTCCAACTGACTTCTCCTGTTCTGATCGTTCCCACGCTCCGCGTGGGAATGCCTCAATGGACGCTCTGCGTCCGCTTTTGGGACGCGGAGCGTCCCGGGCCGCGTTCCCACGCAGAGCGTGGGAACGATCAGTAACAGAAGTTTGTGTCAGCCCAAAAGCTCTCGCAGGACCTGGGTAAAGGCGCGATTGCTGTATTCCTCCCCGGCATGTCGCCCCTCGCGCACGACCCACTGACCGTTGACCAGCACATCGCGCACCTGACGGTCGCCGCCGGCAAACAGCCAGCGATTGAGAATCCCGTCACCGCTGGCCGTGGCCAGGTAGGGATCGCTGCCATCGAGTACGATCCAGTCGGCACGCTTGCCGACTTCCAGCGCACCGATCGGCTGGCCCAGCGCCTGAGCGCCACCGTCCAGTGCCGCGTCGTACAGCGTACGGCCGACCATCGGCTGATCCGCGCCATACAAGCGATTGCGCCGCTGATCGCGCAGACGCTGGCCGTATTCCAGCCAGCGCAGTTCTTCCACCACACTCAACGACACATGGCTGTCGGAGCCGATGCCCATGCGCCCGCCCTGAGCGAGGAAATCCACCGCCGGGAAAATCCCGTCGCCGAGGTTGGCTTCGGTGGTCAGGCACAGGCCGGCGATGGCGCGACTCTTGGCCATCAGCGTGACTTCTTCCGGATTGGCGTGGGTCGCGTGCACCAGGCACCAGCGCTGATCGACCTCGGTGTTTTCGTACAACCATTGCAGCGGACGGCGACCGCTCCAGCTCAGGCAGTCGTCGACTTCCTTCTGCTGCTCGGCGATGTGGATGTGCACCGGGCATTGCTGGTCGCTGGCCGCCAGTACTTCGCTGATCTGCTGTGGCGTGACCGCGCGCAACGAGTGAAAGCACAGGCCCAGCGACTGCGCCTTTTGCTGTGCCAGCAGGGGTTGCAGGCGCGATTGCAGCTTCAGGTAGTTTTCGGTGCTGTTGATGAAACGGCGCTGGCCTTCGTTCGGCGTCTGGCCACCGAAACCGCTGTGGCTGTAGAGCACGGGCAGCAAGGTCAGACCGATGCCGACGGAACTGGCCGCCTGGCTGATGCGCAATGCCAGTTCCGCCGGGTCGGCGTAAGGCTGGCCGTTGTTATCGTGGTGGACGTAATGGAATTCGGCGACCGAGGTGTAACCGGCCTTGAGCATTTCGATGTACAGCTGACGGGCAATCACACCGAGCTGGTCGGGGCTGATTTTTCCGACGAGCCGATACATCAGGTCGCGCCAGGTCCAGAAACTGTCGTTGGGATTGCCGGCCACTTCCGCCAGTCCCGCCATCGCTCGCTGGAACGCGTGGGAGTGCAGATTCGGCATCCCCGGCAGCAGCGGACCGCTCAGCCGTTCGGCGCCGTCTGCAGTGGAATCGGCCTGGATTCGGGTCAACACGCCATCGGCGCTGACCTCGAGACGTACATTGTTGGCCCATCCGTTAGGCAGCAGCGCGCGTTCGGCAAAGAAGGCGGACATGGTTCAGCACCCCATCGTGTGTTATTTGTATATACATATACAGACGTTTGCCTGCCCGGTAAACTCCGGCAAGCTAGCCACTTTCACCAATGAACAGGGATCCACCGTGCCGACTCCGCCTCCAGTCTCCCCGTTGGCCGCGAACATGGGCGACAGTCCGGCGCCCTTGTACGCCCGCGTCAAACAGATGATCACCCAGCAGATCGACAGCGGTAACTGGCCGCCGCATTACCGCGTGCCGTCGGAAAGCGAGCTGGTCAGCCAGCTGGGTTTCAGCCGCATGACCATCAACCGCGCCCTGCGGGAAATGACCGCCGACGGTCTGCTGGTGCGGATGCAAGGCGTCGGCACGTTTGTCGCCGAACCGAAGAGCCAGTCCGCGCTGTTTGAAGTGCACAACATCGCCGACGAAATCGCCTCCCGTGGCCATCGCCACACCTGCCAGGTGATCACCCTGGAAGAAGAGGCCGCCGGTTCCGAGCGCGCGCTGGCGCTGGACATGCGCGAAGGGCAGAAGGTCTTTCACTCGCTGATCGTGCACTACGAAAACGATGTTCCGGTGCAAATCGAAGACCGTTTCGTCAACGCGCTGGTCGCCCCGGAATACCTCAAGCAGGACTTCACCCTGCAGACGCCTTACGCCTATCTGAACCAGGTCGCGCCGCTGACCGAAGGCGAGCACGTGGTCGAAGCGATCCTTGCCGAAGCGTCCGAATGCAAATTGCTGCAGATCGAAAAAGGCGAGCCTTGCCTTTTGATCCGTCGTCGTACCTGGTCGGGTCGTCAGCCGGTGACGGCGGCGCGCCTGATCCACCCCGGTTCCCGTCATCGTCTGGAAGGTCGGTTTCATAAATGAGTGAAGTGAAGGTTTTACGCGCTGAAGGCTACCCGCGCATGCCGTGGAAAAACGGCGGCGGCAGCACCGAGGAGATCACCCGTGACGCCGGCGCAGGCCTCGACGGTTTTGGCTGGCGTCTGTCGATTGCCGACATCGCCGAATCCGGCGGTTTCTCGACCTTCGCCGGTTACCAGCGGGTCATCACGGTGTTGCAGGGCGACGGCATGACCCTGTGTGTCGACGGCGACGATACCCGGCCGTTGTTACCCCTCGACCCGTTTGCCTTCAGCGGCGAAAGCCAGGTGTCCTGCACCTTGCTCGGCGGCGCGATCCGTGACTTTAACCTGATCTACTCGCCCCAGCGTTACAGCGCACGCCTGCAATGGCTGGACGGCGAACAGCGGTTTTTCAGTTCGGCAAGCACCGTGCTGGTCTTCAGCGTCAGCGAACTGCTGGAGGTCACGGTCGGTGACAGTGCGTCGCAACTCGGCCGCCATGACTGCCTGCAAATGGACGGTAACACCGGGCTGACCGAGATCGCCGTCAATGCCGGCTGCTGCGTGATCGAACTGTCCCCGCACTGATTCCTTCACACGCTTGCATACCGTGACGCTCCGCGTCACAAAGCGGACGCGGAGCGTCCATGGCGGCATTCCCACGCAGAGCGTGGGAACGATCTAACGATCAACGATCAAAAACCGCTGCTTTGAAAGCAGCGGTTTTTTTTCGTCCCGACGTTCCCGAAATGCGCACCAACTTGTTACCGAACGCCCCAGCGTGGCGCAAAACCGCGCTTCCGTAACAACCTCTCGCCACCCTCAATTCACCCCACGGAAAATTTCATGAACGCCAGAGCCCTTGATTCAGGCGCTCTGCAGCCCTGTTCGGAATTTTTATTGAACAGCCCTCCAACAAGTTGGCCGCTTGATTGCATATGCTTGTATGTACAAGTAAAGACGTATGCGTATGAGTCGAACGAGACTCTCCGCAGCGTCCACTGATTCGCTTGTCGCGCACTGAGGCGCACAGGCTGCTTGCCCACTGCCAGGGTTGGTTTGAATTGATCGCTGAGGAGTCTTTTTCGTGACTGACAACAACCGCACTAAATTCCGTGACGTCGAAATCCGCGCCGCCCGCGGCAACAAGCTGACCGCCAAGAGCTGGCTGACCGAAGCGCCGCTGCGCATGCTGATGAACAACCTCGACCCGGAAGTCGCCGAGAACCCGAAAGAGCTGGTGGTCTATGGTGGCATCGGCCGCGCGGCGCGTAACTGGGAGTGCTACGACAAGATCGTCGAGAGCCTGACCAACCTCAACGAAGACGAAACCCTGCTGGTGCAATCGGGCAAGCCGGTCGGCGTGTTCAAGACCCACAGCAACGCCCCGCGCGTACTGATCGCCAACTCCAACCTGGTGCCGCACTGGGCGACCTGGGAACACTTCAACGAACTCGACGCCAAAGGCCTGGCCATGTACGGCCAGATGACCGCCGGCAGCTGGATCTACATCGGCAGCCAGGGCATCGTCCAGGGCACCTACGAAACCTTCGTTGAAGCCGGTCGCCAGCACTACAACGACAACCTCACCGGCAAGTGGGTACTGACCGCCGGCCTCGGCGGCATGGGCGGCGCCCAGCCACTGGCCGCGACCCTCGCCGGTGCCTGCTCGCTGAACATCGAATGCCAGCAGATCAGCATCGATTTCCGCCTCAAGACCCGCTACGTCGACGAGCAGGCCAAAGACCTCGACGACGCGCTGGCCCGCATCGCCAAATACACCTCCGAAGGCAAGGCGGTTTCCATCGCCCTGTGCGGCAACGCCGCTGAAATCCTCCCGGAGCTGGTCAAGCGCGGCGTGCGCCCGGACATGGTCACCGACCAGACCAGCGCCCATGACCCGCTCAACGGTTATCTGCCGGCCGGCTGGACCTGGGACGAATACCGCGCCCGCGCCAAGACCGAGCCAGCCGCTGTGGTCAAGGCTGCCAAACAGTCGATGGCCGTTCACGTCAAAGCCATGCTCGACTTCCAGAAAATGGGCGTGCCGACCTTCGACTACGGCAACAACATCCGTCAGATGGCTCAGGAAGAAGGCGTCGAAAACGCATTCGATTTCCCAGGCTTCGTACCGGCCTACATCCGTCCGCTGTTCTGCCGTGGCATCGGCCCGTTCCGCTGGGCTGCACTGTCGGGTGATCCGCAGGACATCTACAAGACCGACGCCAAAGTCAAAGAACTGATCCCGGACGACGCCCACCTGCACAACTGGCTGGACATGGCCCGCGAGCGCATCAGCTTCCAGGGTCTGCCGGCGCGTATCTGCTGGGTCGGCCTGGGCCTGCGCGCCAAGCTCGGTCTGGCGTTCAACGAAATGGTCCGCAGCGGCGAGCTGTCGGCTCCGATCGTGATCGGTCGCGACCACCTCGACTCCGGCTCGGTATCCAGCCCGAACCGTGAAACCGAATCGATGCAGGACGGCTCCGATGCCGTCTCCGACTGGCCGCTGCTGAATGCCCTGCTGAACACCGCGAGCGGTGCGACCTGGGTGTCCCTGCACCACGGCGGCGGCGTCGGCATGGGCTTCTCCCAGCACTCGGGCATGGTGATTGTCTGCGACGGTACTGACGAAGCGGCCGAGCGTATCGCTCGCGTGCTGCACAACGACCCGGGCACCGGTGTCATGCGTCACGCCGATGCCGGTTACCAGATCGCCATCGACTGCGCCAAGGAACAAGGGCTGAACCTGCCGATGATCACCGGCAAATAAAGAACCTGTGGGAGCTGGCTTGCCAGCGATGGCGGCGGCACTGCCGGAATTGATGTTGCAGGTGCCGACGTCATCGCGGGCAAGCTCCGCTCCCACAGGAATCGCGTAAACCGGACAGAGCAATTAAAACAATCCACAGAGGTTGAATCATGGCGGGCAACACCGATCGTGCAGGCAGTAAACCGTTGATCGAAAGGCGTTCGATCGACTACATCCCGGAAGCGGAAAGACACGGTCGTCTGTTCAGTCAGTTCACCCTGTGGATGGGTGCCAACCTGCAAATCACCGCGATTGTCACCGGGGCCCTGGCCGTGGTGCTGGGCGGCGATGTGTTCTGGTCGTTGATCGGTCTGCTGATCGGTCAACTGCTGGGCGGCGGGGTGATGGCGCTGCATGCGGCGCAAGGGCCGAAGCTTGGCCTGCCGCAGATGATTTCCAGCCGGGTGCAGTTCGGCGTCTACGGCGCGGCGATTCCGATCGTGCTGGTGTGCCTGATGTACCTCGGCTTCACCGCCACCGGGACCGTGCTGTCCGGTCAGGCGCTGGGCCAGTTGTTCGGGGTCAGCGACACCGTCGGCATCCTGCTTTTCGCCAGCGTCATTGTGGTGGTCACGGTGCTTGGCTATCGGGTGATTCACTGGATCGGCCGGATCGCCAGCGCCATTGGCGTGATTGCTTTCGTTTACCTGTTCAGCCGTTTGATGAGCCAGGTGGACGTCGGCGCACTTCTGGAAATCCGTCACTTCAGCTGGAGCAGTTTCCTGCTGGCGGTGTCGCTCGCGGCCTCCTGGCAGATCGCTTTCGGCCCGTACGTGGCGGACTACTCGCGCTACCTGCCGAGCAAGGTGTCGTCGGTGAAAACCTTCTTCGCCGCCGGTGCCGGTTCGGTGATTGGTGCGCAGGTGGCGATGATCCTCGGTGTGTTCGCGGCCGCTTCGGCCAACGGGCAATTCGCCGGTCATGAAGTCGCTTACATCGTCGGTCTGGGCGGAACCGGTGCCACCGCCGCGCTGCTGTATTTCAGCATCGCGTTCGGCAAGGTCACCATCTCTACCCTGAACTCCTACGGCAGCTTCATGTGCATCGCGACCATCATCAGCGGCTTCCGTGGCCACCTGACGGTGACCCGCATGCAGCGTCTGGTGTTCGTGCTGGTGATTGTCGGCGCGGCGACACTGATCGCGCTGCTCGGCCAGCATTCGTTCCTCGGTGCGTTCAAGTCCTTCATCCTGTTCCTGCTGGCGTTCTTCACGCCGTGGAGCGCGATCAACCTGGTGGACTACTACTGCATCACCCGTGAGCGCTACGACGTACCGGCGCTGGCGGATCCGAACGGTCGCTACGGCCGCTGGAACCTCCTCGGTATCAGCGTTTATGTGTTCGGGGTGCTGGTGCAACTGCCGTTCATTTCCACCAAGTTCTATACCGGTCCATTGGTAGCGGCCCTGGGGGATGTGGATATTTCCTGGATCATCGGTCTCGTGCTGCCCGCAGCGCTGTACTACATCTGCGCGAAAAAATGGCACGGCACCGTACCCGATCGACTGATTCTGCCCGTCGAGCAGGACAGCGTTGTACAACCTAAAACAAGCGGGGCCGGTCGCGCTGCGGCGCAGGCCTGATTTGGACGTGGACAGGGCTGGATGCCTCTTGACTGCCGTAAGCCAATTCATGATTAGGAGCGTCACAACAATGAAATCGAACAAGACCCTGCTGACCACCTTGCTTTCCATGGGCCTGCTGGCCAGTGCCGGCGCGACCCAGGCCGCCGGCTGGTGCGAGTCCGGCAAACCGGTGAAATTCGCCGGCCTGAACTGGGAAAGCGGCATGCTGCTGACCGACGTTCTGCAAGTGGTGCTGGAAAAAGGTTACGACTGCAAGACCGACAGCCTGCCGGGCAACTCCATCACCATGGAAAACGCCCTGAGCAGCAACGACATCCAGATCTTCGCCGAAGAATGGGTCGGCCGCAGCGAGGTCTGGAACAAGGCCGAGAAGGCCGGCAAGGTCGTCGGTGTCGGCGCCCCGGTGGTGGGTGCGATCGAAGGCTGGTACGTGCCGCGCTACGTGATCGAAGGCGACGCCAAACGCAAACTCGAAGCCAAGGCGCCGGACCTGAAAAACATCGCCGACCTGGGCAAATACGCCGCCATCTTCAAGGACGCCGAAGAGCCTTCCAAGGGCCGCTTCTACAACTGCCCGGCCGGCTGGACCTGCGAGCTGGACAACAGCGAAATGCTGAAAAGCTACGGCCTGGAAAACAGCTACACCAACTTCCGTCCGGGCACCGGCCCGGCGCTGGATGCGGCCGTGCTGTCCAGCTACAAGCGTGGCGAGCCGATCCTGTTCTACTACTGGTCGCCAACCCCGCTGATGGGCCAGATCGACGCGGTGAAACTGGAAGAGAAACCGGGCGTCGACAAGACCGTGACCATCAAGGTCGGTCTGTCCAAGACCTTCCACGAGCAAGCGCCGGAACTGGTGGCCGTGCTGGAAAAGGTCAACCTGCCGATCGACCTGCTGAACCAGAACCTGGGCCGCATGGCGAAGGAACGTATCGAGTCGCCAAAACTGGCGAAAATCTTCCTCAAGGAACATCCTGAGGTCTGGCATGCGTGGGTGAGTGAAGACGCTGCCAAGAAAATCGACGCGGCGCTGTAGGTCGAATTCCTCCCGGCCAACCGAGAGGCTGGCCGGGGTGTTCGCCGCAATCGCTTGATTGAGTTTCCTGATTGAGAGCCGCTTATGTTTCCCGAAAGCTTTACCTTTTCCATCGCCGACTGGGTCAACGGTTGGGTCGATGCGCTGGTCACCAATTACGGCGACGTGTTCCGCCATATCTCCGACACCCTGCTGTGGGCCATCGTCAATCTTGAAGGCCTGCTGCGCGCCGCGCCGTGGTGGTTGATGCTGGCCATCGTCGGCGTCGTGGCCTGGCATGCGACGCGCAAAGTCGTGACCACTGCCGTGATCGTCGGTCTGTTGTTCCTGGTCGGCGCCGTCGGCCTGTGGGACAAGTTGATGCAGACCCTCGCGCTGATGATGGTGGCGACGGTCATTTCGGTGCTGATCGGCGTACCGCTGGGGATTCTCTCGGCGCGCAGCAATCGCCTGCGCTCGGTGCTGATGCCGCTGCTCGACATCATGCAGACCATGCCCAGCTTCGTGTACCTGATTCCGGTGCTGATGCTGTTCGGCCTGGGCAAGGTGCCGGCGATTTTCGCCACCGTGATCTACGCCGCGCCGCCGCTGATCCGCCTGACCGATCTGGGCATCCGCCAGGTCGACGGCGAAGTGATGGAAGCGATCAACGCTTTCGGCGCCAACCGCTGGCAGCAACTGTTCGGCGTGCAACTGCCGCTGGCCCTGCCGAGCATCATGGCCGGGATCAACCAGACCACCATGATGGCCCTGTCGATGGTGGTGATCGCCTCGATGATCGGCGCCCGTGGCCTGGGTGAAGATGTGCTGGTGGGCATTCAGACCCTCAACGTCGGACGCGGTCTCGAGGCCGGTCTGGCGATCGTGATTCTCGCAGTGGTCATCGACCGCATTACCCAGGCGTATGGTCGGCCACGGCATGAGGTGAGCAAATGAGCAACGCAACCGTGAGCAAGATCGAAGTCAAAAACGTCTTCAAGATTTTCGGCAACCGCGCCAAGGATGCACTGACGATGGTCGGCCAGGGCAAGACCAAGGATCAGGTGCTGAACGAAACCGGTTGCGTGGTCGGGGTCAACGATTTGTCCCTGAGCATCGGCACCGGCGAGATCTTCGTGATCATGGGCCTGTCCGGCTCGGGCAAATCGACCCTGGTGCGCCACTTCAACCGCCTGATCGACCCGACCAGCGGCGCGATCCTGGTGGACGGCGTGGACATCCTGCAATACGACATGGACGCCTTGCGCGAATTTCGCCGGCACAAGATCAGCATGGTGTTCCAGAGCTTCGGTCTGCTGCCGCACAAGACCGTGCTCGACAATGTCGCCTACGGCCTGAAAGTGCGCGGCGAGAGCAAGCAACTGTGCGCCGAGCGTGCGCTGCACTGGATCAACACCGTGGGCCTCAAGGGCTACGAAAACAAATACCCGCACCAGCTCTCCGGCGGCATGCGCCAACGTGTAGGTCTGGCCCGGGCATTGGCAGCGGACACCGACATCATCCTGATGGACGAAGCGTTCAGTGCGCTGGATCCGCTGATCCGCGCCGAGATGCAGGACCAGTTGCTGGAGCTGCAAAAGACCCTGCACAAGACCATCGTCTTCATCACCCACGACCTCGACGAGGCCGTGCGCATCGGCAACCGCATCGCGATCCTCAAGGACGGCCGCCTGATCCAGGTCGGCACGCCGAAAGAGATCCTGCATTCGCCGGCGGACGAGTATGTCGACCGCTTCGTGCAGCGGCGGGCGGCGGTGGTCTGATCTGAGTTTTGCAGTGCACAGACTGGCCTCATCGCGGGCAAGCCCGCTCCCACAGGGATTGTGTGAGCAGCGGAGATTCTGTGGGAGCTGGCTTGCCAGCGATGAGGCCGGTGAAGCTGCATCAAAATTATGGTTGAGGTAAGTGATGTCCCAGGCTGAAAAAATCGTTATCGCCGACGCTCCGATGCGTTGGCAGGATGTGGTCGCAGTCGCTCGTCATGGCGCGCAGCTCGAGCTGTCGGCGCAGACCTGGGCGCGCATTGAAAACGCGCAGGGCATCGTCCAGCGTATCGTTGCCAGCGGCGAGCGCGCCTACGGCGTGAACACCGGGCTCGGTGCGCTGTGCAACGTCTCGCTGAAAGACGAACAGCTCAGCCAGCTGTCGCGCAACACCTTGCTCAGCCATGCCTGCGGCGTCGGCCCGGTACTGGCCGACGAGCAGACGCGCGCGATCATGTGCTCGGCGATCCGCAACTACAGCCACGGCAAATCCGGCATTCATCGCCGGGTGGTCGAAGCGCTGCTGGCGCTGCTCAATCGCGGCATCACCCCGCAAGTGCCGTCCCAGGGTTCGGTGGGTTACCTGACCCACATGGCACACATCGGTATCGCGCTGCTGGGCGTGGGCAATGTCAGCTATCGCGGGCAAGTGGTTTCCGCGCAGCAGGCGCTGGCCGAAGAGGGCCTGCAACCGGTGCAGCTCGGAGCGAAGGACGGTCTGTGCCTGGTCAACGGCACGCCGTGCATGACCGGCCTCGGTTGCCTGGCGATTGCCGATGCCACGCGGCTGGTGCAATGGGCCGACGTGATCGGCGCCATGAGCTTCGAGGCCCAGCGCGGCCAGATCGCCGCGTTCGATGCCGAGATCATCGCGCTCAAGCCGCATCCGGGCATGCAGCAGGTCGGCGTCAATCTGCGCGCCTTGCTCGATGGCAGTGAAGTGATTGCCGCGAGCAAGGGCATTCGCACGCAGGATGCCTTGAGCATCCGCTCGATCCCGCAGGTGCACGGCGCCGCCCGCGATCAACTGGAACACGCGATCAAGCAGATCGAAACCGAGCTCAACGGCTGCACCGACAACCCGTTGTTGCTGGGCACGCCGGATGACTTCCGTGTCATGTCCCAGGCCAACCCGCACGGACAATCGGTGGCGCTGGCGGCGGATCTTCTGGCGATTGCGATGGCTGAAATCGGCTCGATTGCCGAGCGGCGTCTGGATCGCCTGATCAACCCGCACGTCAGCGGTCTGCCGGCGTTTCTGGTGGCCAATCCGGGGGTGAACTCCGGGATGATGATCGTGCAATACGTCGCTGCGTCGCTGTGCGCGGAAAACCGCCAGTTGGCGCAACCGGCGGTGATCGACAACTACGTCACCTCGGGCCTGCAGGAAGATCACTTGAGCATGGGCACCAACGCCGCGCTGAAGCTGCACCGCGCGCTGGAAAACTGCACGCAGATCCTCGCCATCGAGTACCTGCTGGCGGCCCAGGCGTTTGAATTTCTCAAGGAACAGCGCTTCGGCGCCGGCACCGATACCGCCTGGCGACTGCTGCGCGAAAAAGTCCCGGCCTACGATCAGGACCGCTGGCTGGCACCGGATATCGCCGCTGCCGCAAGCGTTCTGAAAGACCCGGATCTGCTGCACAGCGCATTACCGAATTTGCACTGAAAACTACCCACGCCAGCGTGCCAAGGCGCGGCTCCCCAAAAGGGCAGACGCGACGGACAACGGACATCTCCGGAGCGTCTGGCGAGTTAACAATAAACTCTCAAAAGGAGCACAAAATGACTGCGCTGAACCTGATCCCCGGCCAACTGAGCCTGGCCCAACTGCGTGACGTTTATCAGAACCCCGTCAAGCTGACCCTCGACAACAGCGCCAGCGCGCAGATCGAAGCCAGCGTGGCCTGCGTCGAGCAGATCCTCGCGGAAAACCGCACCGCGTACGGCATCAACACCGGTTTCGGCCTGCTGGCCTCGACCCGCATCGCCAGCGAAGACCTGGAAAACCTTCAGCGCTCGCTGGTGCTGTCCCACGCCGCCGGCGTTGGCCAGCCGATCAGCGATGAGCTGGTGCGCCTGATCATGGTGCTCAAGGTCAACAGCCTCAGCCGTGGTTTCTCCGGCATTCGTCGGGTGGTGATCGATGCGCTGATCGCGCTGATCAACGCCGAGGTCTATCCGCACATTCCGTTGAAAGGCTCGGTCGGTGCATCCGGTGACCTGGCACCGCTGGCGCACATGTCGCTGGTGCTGCTGGGCGAGGGCAAGGCGCGTTACAAGGGTGAGTGGTTAGAAGCGACCGAAGCGCTGAAAGTCGCCGGTCTGACCCCGCTGACGCTGGCGGCCAAAGAAGGTCTGGCGCTGCTCAACGGTACTCAGGTTTCTACCGCATTCGCACTGCGTGGTCTGTTCGAAGGTGAAGACCTGTTTGCCGGTGCGCTGGCGCTGGGCGGTCTGACGGTGGAAGCGGTGCTCGGTTCGCGTTCGCCGTTCGACGCACGCATCCACGCCGCCCGTGGCCAGAAAGGCCAGATCGACGCCGCTGCCGCTTACCGCGATCTGCTGGGCGAGCGCAGCGAAGTCTCCGACTCGCACCAGAACTGCGAAAAGGTTCAGGATCCGTACTCGCTGCGTTGCCAGCCGCAAGTCATGGGCGCCTGCCTGACCCAGTTCCGTCAGGCCGCCGAGGTGCTGGCTGTCGAAGCCAACGCCGTATCCGACAACCCGCTGGTGTTCGCGGCCGAAGGCGACGTGATTTCCGGCGGCAACTTCCACGCCGAGCCGGTGGCCATGGCCGCTGACAACATGGCGTTGGCCATTGCCGAAATCGGTTCCCTGAGCGAGCGTCGTATCTCGCTGATGATGGACAAGCACATGTCGCAACTGCCGCCGTTCCTGGTGGCCAATGGCGGCGTGAACTCCGGCTTCATGATCGCCCAGGTGACCGCTGCGGCACTGGCCAGCGAAAACAAGGCGTTGTCCCATCCGCACTCGGTGGACAGCCTGCCGACCTCCGCCAACCAGGAAGACCACGTCTCCATGGCCCCGGCTGCCGGCAAGCGCCTGTGGGAAATGGCCGAGAACACCCGTGGGATCCTCGCGGTGGAATGGCTGGCGGCGGTGCAGGGGCTGGACCTGCGCAACGGTTTGAAGACCTCGGCCAAACTGGAACAGGCCCGTGGGATTCTGCGTCGCGAAGTGCCGTTCTACGAGAAGGACCGCTTCTTCGCGCCGGACATCAATGCGGCGACCGAACTGTTGGCTTCGCGGGTTCTGACTGAACTGGTTCCGGCGAAGTTGCTGCCGAGCCTTTAACCCCACCACTGATCGTTCCCACGTCGAGGCGTCGAACCGTCCGCGTGGGAATGCAGCCCGTGACGCTCCGCGTCGCTGGACGCGGAGCGTCCCTTGAGGCATTCCCACGCAGAGCGTGGGAACGATCACAAGACGAGGACTTGGGATGAAAACCCTCTGGCAACACTGCCACGTCGCAACCATGGCGCAAGGCGTCTACTCGATCATCGAGGATGCGGCCATCGTGACGTCCGGTGCACTCATCGAGTGGATCGGCCCGCGCAGCCAATTGCCGTCAGGCGAATACCCGGCGGTCAATGACCTGCAAGGCGCGTGGGTCACCCCCGGCCTGATCGACTGCCACACCCACACCGTGTTCGGCGGCAACCGCAGCGGCGAGTTCGAGAAGCGCCTGCAAGGCGTCAGCTACGCCGAGATCGCAGCCGCCGGCGGCGGCATCGCCAGCACCGTGCGTGCCACGCGCGAAGCCACGGAAGACGAGCTGTTCGCCAGCGCCGCCAAACGTCTGAAAAGCCTGATGCGCGACGGCGTGACCACGGTCGAAATGAAATCCGGCTACGGCCTCGATCTGGCCAGCGAGCGCAAGATCCTGCGGGTCATCCGTCGCCTCGCCGACGAACTGCCGATCAGCGTGCGCAGCACCTGCCTGGCCGCCCACGCATTGCCGCCGGAGTACAAGGATCGCGCCGACGCTTACATCGATCACATCTGCGCCGAGATGCTCCCGGCGCTGGCCGCCGAAGGGCTGGTGGATGCGGTGGATGCCTTCTGCGAATACCTGGCGTTTTCGCCGGAGCAGGTCGAGCGGGTGTTCATCGCCGCGCAAAAACTCGGTCTGCCGGTGAAACTGCACGCCGAACAATTGTCGTCGCTGCACGGTTCCAGCCTGGCTGCGCGCTACCACGCATTGTCTGCCGATCACCTGGAGTTCATGGACGAAGCCGACGCCATCGCCATGGCCGAATCCGACACCGTCGCGGTGTTGTTGCCGGGCGCGTTCTACTTCCTGCGTGAAACCCGGTTGCCGCCGATGGAAGCCCTGCGCAAACACAAAGTGAAAATCGCCATCGCCAGCGACCTCAACCCCGGCACCTCGCCGGCGCTGTCGTTGCGCCTGATGCTGAACATGGCCTGCACCTGCTTCCGCATGACCCCGGAAGAAGCCCTGGCCGGCGCCACGATTCATGCGGCACAAGCCCTGGGCATGGCCGAGACCCACGGTTCGCTGGAAGTCGGCAAGGTCGCCGATTTTGTCGCCTGGCAGATCGATCGGCCGGCGGATCTGGCGTACTGGCTGGGTGGTGAACTGGACAAACGCGTCGTGCGTCACGGCGTTGAATCAAGTCTGTAGGAGAGCGGTTGTGGATAAGGTTCTGAACTTCAAACAAGGTCGCGTGCCGCTGCTGATCAGCATGCCCCACGCCGGTGTGCGCCTGACCCCGGCGGTCGAGGCCGGATTGATCCCGGACGCGAGAAGCCTGCCGGACACCGACTGGCACATTCCGCAGCTCTACGACTTCGCCGCCGAACTGGGCGCCAGCACCCTGGCGGCCGAGTACTCGCGATTCGTCATCGACCTGAACCGGCCGTCCGACGACAAACCGCTGTACGTCGGCGCCACCACCGGGCTGTACCCGGCGACGCTGTTCGATGGCATTCCGTTGTTCAAGGAAGGCAAGGAGCCGTCGAAAGAAGAACGTGCGACGTACCTGGAGCAAATCTGGACGCCGTACCACCGCACCTTGCAGGAAGAACTGGCGCGGCTGAAGGCCGAGTTCGGTTACGCGCTGCTGTTCGATGCGCACTCGATCCGTTCGATCATCCCGCACCTGTTCGACGGCAAGCTGCCGGACTTCAACCTCGGCACCTTCAATGGCGCCAGTTGCGATCCACAGCTGGCCACGCAACTGGAAGCGATCTGCGCACGCCATGGCGATTACAGCCATGTGCTGAACGGACGCTTCAAGGGCGGCCACATTACCCGTCACTACGGCAACCCGGCCGAGAACATCCACGCCGTGCAACTGGAGCTGGGCCAGTGCACGTATATGGAAGAGTTCGAACCGTTCCGCTACCGCGCCGATCTGGCGGAGCCGACGCGGGTGGTGCTGAAGGAATTGCTGCAAGGACTGCTCGCTTGGGGCAAATCCCGCTATACAGCCTAACTGATTGTCTGATCGTTCCCACGCTCCGCGTGGGAATGCAGCCCGTGACGCTCCGCGTCACTGGACGCGGAGCGTCCCTTGAGGCATTCCCACGCAGAGCGTGGGAACGATCTGCGGTGAGTGAGCGATCTGGGGGGCGCCCTCAAACAGTCGCCACCGTGCAAATCCCGGTCGCCACAGTTCGCTTTTCCCGCTCGTCTGCTGCGTAATGTTTCGACCACGGTGCAAGAAGACACCGATCCGAACAATAACCCGCTGCCGCACGAGACGATCCCACATGAAAAGACTGTTCACTCGTTGTGCGTTAATCCTCACCGGCAGTGCGCTGCTCAGCGCCGGTGCCATGGCTTCCGATGATGCTTCCTGCAAAACCGTGCGCATGGGCGTGGTCAACTGGACCGACGTGATCGCCACCAGCGGCATGGCCGACGTGCTGCTCAACGGCCTCGGTTACGAAAGCAAGCAGACCAGCGCCGTGCAGCAAATCATCTTCGCCGGCATCCGCGACAAGCGCCTCGATATCTTTCTCGGTTACTGGAAACCGGCGATGGACAAGAACATCGCGCCGTTCCTCGCCGCCAATCAGGTCAAGGTCATGGACAAGCCCAGCCTGGCCGACGCCCAGGCGACGCTGGCAGTGCCGGATTACGTGGCGGCGGCAGGGCTGAAGACCTTCGGCGACATCGCGAAATTCAAGGATCAGCTCGGTGGCAAGATTTACGGCATCGAGCCCGGCAGCGGCGCCAACACCACGATCAAGACCATGATCGAAACCAACCATTTCGGCCTGAAGGATTTCAAGATCATCGAATCCGGTGAGGCCGGCATGCTTGCGGCCGTGCAGCGGGCGGTTAACCGCAAGGAGTTCGTGGTGTTCGTCGGCTGGACCCCGCACCCGATGAACATCAACATGAAAATCACCTACCTGACCGGCAGCGAAGACGTCTACGGCCCCAACGAAGGCGCCGCCACCGTTTCCACCGTCACCGCGCCGGACTACGCCGAGCGCTGCCCGAACGTCCATCGTCTGCTGGAAAACCTGACCTTCACCGCCGCCCAGGAAAGCCAGTTGATGGTGCCGATCATGGAGCGCAAGACACCGCAGGAAGTGGCGAAGACCTGGCTGCGCGAGCATCCCGAAGACCTGCAACGCTGGCTGGCGGGTGTCAGCAGCTTCGACGGCAAGGACGGCGTGGCCACGGTTCAGGCCAGCCTGAAAAACTGATGGGCACTTATCCACTCTCGCCGTCGATGGCGGCGTTCGTCGCCAGAACCGAAAGCTTCGCCAGCGATGACAGCAGCCTCGGCGGATTGCGCAAATCCTATGACGACATGTGTCGCGCCTTCACGCCCGAACGGCCGGCGGGTCTGGAGGTGGTGGATTTCCAGTTGAGCGGGGTGGCGGTGCGCTCGTATCGCCCGCCTGTCCGGCCATCGGCCAGTGGCTGGCCGTGCGTGTTGTATCTGCACGGCGGCGGTTGGGTGGTCGGCGGGCTGGATTCCCACGATTTCATCTGCTGCGAGCTGGCCATGGCGCTCGGGGCGATGGTGGTCGCGGTGGATTATCGGCTGGCGCCGGAGCATCCGTTCCCGGCCGGTTTCGAGGATTGCCTGAGCGTCTGGCGCGCGTTGCGCAGTGGGCCCTTCTGGTTCGACCCCGGACGAATGCTGGTGGCGGGCGACAGCGCCGGCGGCAATCTGGCGGCGGCACTTTGTCTGGCGCTGCGCGATGCGGGCGAGCCGCTGCCGGGTGCGCAGGTTTTGATCTATCCGGGGCTTGGAGGCGACGAGAAGTTACCGTCACGCAGTGAATGCGCCGATGCGCCGCTGCTCGCCAGCAGCGATGTCGATTGTTATCACGCCTTGTACCTGCGCGGCACCGCGAAGCCGAACGCCTATGCGATGCCGTTGCTGGCCGGGGACTTCAGCGGTTTGCCACCGGCCTGGATTGCCGTGGCGCAGTTCGATCCGTTGCGTGACGATGGCGTGTGCTATGCCGAACTGCTTGACGCAGCGGGCGTCGACGCGGCGCTGTATTACGGCGAAGGGCTGGTTCACGGCTGCCTGCGGGCGCGACATCAGGTCGCCGAGGTCGATCGTCTCTTTGAGAACCTGCTGGGGTTCATGGCTGACAAAATGTGACAGCGCACGGGCATGCTCATTGACGTAAATCGGGTTTATGATGCCGGACGGCAGAATAATAGAAGTCCCCCCAGGGATGACCTCGACCCCTTACGGAGCGCGCAATGCAGACTTTGTTTCCGCAGATCAAACCTCACGCACGGCACGATCTGGCCGTCGATGACACCCATACGCTGTACGTCGACGAAAGCGGTTCACCGGAAGGTTTGCCGGTGGTGTTCATCCACGGAGGTCCCGGCGCCGGGTGCGACGCCCAGAGTCGCCGTTATTTCGATCCGAACCTGTATCGCATTGTCACCTTCGACCAGCGCGGCTGCGGTCGCTCCACGCCCCACGCCAGTCTGGAAAACAACACCACCTGGGATCTGGTCGAAGACCTCGAGCGTATCCGCAAACACCTGGGCATCGACAAATGGGTGCTGTTCGGCGGCTCCTGGGGTTCGACCCTGGCGCTGGCCTACGCGCAGACCCATCCGGAGCGCGTACATGGCCTGATCCTGCGCGGGATCTTTCTCTGCCGTCCGCAGGAAATCGAATGGTTCTACCAGGCCGGCGCCAGCCGTCTGTTCCCCGATTACTGGCAGGACTACCTCGCGCCGATTCCGCTGGACGAGCGCGACGACCTGCTCAGCGCGTTCCACAAACGCCTGACCGGCAACGACCAGATCGCCCAGATGCATGCGGCCAAGGCCTGGTCGACCTGGGAAGGGCGCACCGCGACCCTGCGGCCGAATCCGCTGGTGGTCGACCGCTTCTCCGAACCGCAGCGCGCCCTGTCGATCGCACGGATCGAATGCCACTACTTCACCAACAATGCGTTCCTTGAGCCGAACCAGCTGATCCGCGACATGGGCAAGATCGCCCATCTGCCGGGCGTGATCATCCACGGCCGCTACGACGTGATCTGCCCGCTCGACAACGCCTGGGAACTGCATCAGGCCTGGCCGAACAGCGAGCTGCAGGTGATCCGCGATGCCGGCCACGCTGCGTCCGAACCGGGCATCACCGATGCACTGGTGCGTGCCGCCAGCAAAATGGCCCGTCGTCTGCTCGATCTGCCGCCCGAAGAAGCATGAAGGGTCTGTTGCAGCGCGTGAAAGGCGCGCGGGTCGAAGTGGCGGGCGAGGTGGTTGGCAGTGTCGATCAGGGTTTGCTGGTGCTGGTGGCGGTAGAACCCGACGACACGCCGGCCAGCGCCGACAAACTTCTGCATAAGCTGCTTAACTATCGAGTGTTCAGTGACGCCGAGGGCAAGATGAATCTGTCCCTGGCGGATGTGGGCGGCGGGTTGCTGCTGGTCTCTCAGTTCACCCTCGCCGCCGACACCAAAAGCGGGTTGCGCCCGAGTTTCTCGACCGCCGCTCCTCCGGCGCTGGGCGAAAAATTATTCGACTATCTATTAAGCAGAGCGAAACAGATGCATGGCACAGTGGCATCAGGTAGATTCGGCGCGGATATGCAGGTGCACCTGGTCAACGATGGCCCGGTAACCTTCCTGTTACAGACATGAAAGCGCTTGAAACATCTTTTTAAGGGCTTTTCGACTGAAAACAGGGAATTTTCGCGATAAATACTTTGTTACCCCTGATGCGTTGTCACGCGGGCTACTAGATAATCGCGCGCTACGGGGATCAGCGTTCGTTGGTCCATTTTGACTTAGGTAGAGACTTGTCCGGATCCGATTGGGGAATCATTTTGACCCAGCGGAGTCGGAACAATGCTCGCCAACTTGGCAAGGGTGCCCTGCAAGGTCGGTTTTTTTGTACCGAATTCCTCACAGGCACTTCATCTGGCCGTTGGTTTATTGATCTGTTTTCGGCGAGGGTTGCTCGTGATTGTTAGTCCCTGTAATGCAGCAAAATTGTCTGCCAAACGCTTGCGCAGCGCTCTGGTAGCGGGCTCGGCAGTACTCTGCCTGCTCAGCGCCGGCCAGCTCTGGGCATTCAATCTTGACGATGTGTCGGCCAAGGCCAAAGAGCTGGCCGGGCAGAAGTTCGAAGCCCCGCGCAGCAACCTGCCAAACGAATTCCGTGAAATGAAATTCGCGGACTATCAGAAGATTCGTTTCCGCACCGAAAAAGCCGAATGGGCCGACCAGAAGACCCCGTTCAAGCTGTCCTTCTATCATCAGGGCATGCACTTCGATACGCCGGTGAAAATCAACGAAATCACCGCGAACACCGTCGAAGAGATCAAATACGATCCAAGCCGTTTCGATTTCGGCGACCTGCAGTTCGATCCGAAGGCCACCGAACAACTGGGCTATGCCGGTTTCCGTGTGCTGTACCCGATCAACAAGGCGGACAAGCAAGACGAAATCATGACCATGCTGGGCGCGAGCTACTTCCGCGTCGTCGGCAAGGGTCACACCTACGGTCTGTCGGCCCGTGGTCTGGCGATCGATACCGCTTTGCCGTCCGGCGAAGAATTCCCGCGTTTTCGCGAGTTCTGGATTCAGCAGCCAAAGCCGAGCGACAAGCACCTGGTGATCTTCGCTTTGCTGGATTCGCCACGTGCGACCGGCGCCTACCGTCTGATCCTGCGCCCAGGCAGCGACACCATCGTCGACGTCAAGGGCCAGATGTACCTGCGTGACAAGGTCGGCAAGCTCGGCATCGCGCCGCTGACCAGCATGTTCCTGTTCGGCGCCAACCAGCCGTCGAAAGTGCTCAACTACCGTCGTGAACTGCACGACTCCAGCGGTCTGTCGATCCATGCCGGCAATGGCGAGTGGATCTGGCGTCCGCTGAACAACCCGAAACACTTGGCTGTCAGCCAGTTCAGCGTCGAGAACCCGCGTGGTTTCGGTCTGCTGCAACGTGGCCGTGACTTCAGCCACTACGAAGACCTCGACGACCGCTACGACAAGCGCCCAAGCGCCTGGATCGAGCCGAAGGGCGATTGGGGCAAGGGCACCGTTGATCTGGTCGAGATCCCGACCGCCGACGAAACCAACGACAACATCGTAGCGTTCTGGAACCCGGAAAAACTGCCGGAGCCTGGCCAGCCGCTGGACTTCGCCTACCGCATGCACTGGACCATCGACGAAGCCGCGCTGCACGCGCCGGACAGCGCCTGGGTCAACCAGACCCTGCGTTCGACCGGTGACGTCAAGCAGTCGAACCTGATCCGTCAGCCGGATGGCAGCGTGGCCTACCTGGTCGATTTCGAAGGCCCGTCCCTGGCGGCCCTGGCCCCGGACGCGGACGTTCGCAGCCAGGTCAGCGTCGGTGACAACGCCGAACTGGTCGAAAACAGCGTGCGCTACAACCCGGAAACCAAAGGCTGGCGCCTGACCCTGCGGATGAAGATCAAGGACCCGAGCAAGTCCACCGAAATGCGCGCTGCCCTGGTGCAGCCAGTGGTGACCGCTGATCTGGCCAAGTCTTCGGTGCCGACGTCCAACTCGTCGGTGGCCAAGGCCGACAAGGTTGCCGCCAAGCAACAAGAGAAAGCCGACAAGGAAGCCAAGGCCGCCGAGGCCAAGCAGGCCGACGCCAAGCCGGTTGCAGATGCCAAGGACAAGGCCAACAAAGACGCCAAGCAGCCAGCCGCTGCGGACGCGGCCCCAGCCACACCGGAATCGGCACCGACTGAAGAAGTCCTGACCGAGACCTGGAGCTATCAGTTGCCTGCCGATGAGTAACTCTCAAGTACAGCCAGAGACTCTGTCCGAGTACCTGGCGCATCTGCCGATGACCGACGAGCAGCGCGCGGAACTCGCGGGCTGCCAGTCCTTCAGCGAATTGCATGAACGCCTGTCGTCCAAGACCTTTGACGCGCCGACCGAAGCCGCCCAGGCTTCGGTCGGCCAGCGCCTGATCCTGAGCACCGCCGAAGAGCTGCAAGACGCGGAAATGCTGGTGCTCGACGCCAGCGGCCGGGTCAGCATGAAGGCCACGCCGCCGATCCGTCGGACCAAGGTCGTGCCGGAGCCGTGGCGCACCAACATTCTGGTGCGTGGCTGGCGCCGCCTGACCGGCCGGACCAACCCGCCGCAACCGCCGAAGGACGCCAACGTGCTGCCGGCGGCGCGCTGGCGCACGGTCGGTTCGATCCGTCGCTACATTCTGCTGGTGCTGATGCTGGGTCAGACCATCGTCGCCGGCTGGTACATGAAAGGCATCATGCCGTACCAGGGCTGGTCGTTCGTCGATCTGGAAGAAGTCCTGCATCAACCGCTGCTGCAAACCGCCACGCAAGTGCTGCCGTATGCGCTGCAGACCAGCATCCTGATCATGTTCGGGATTCTGTTCTGCTGGGTGTCGGCCGGTTTCTGGACCGCGCTGATGGGCTTCCTCGAATTGCTCACCGGTCACGATAAATACCGGATTTCCGGTAAAAGTGCCGGTAACGAGCCGATTCCGAAAGACGCGCGCACCGCACTGGTGATGCCGATCTGCAACGAAGACGTGCCTCGGGTGTTTGCCGGTCTGCGCGCGACGTTCGAGTCGGTCGCCGCTACCGGTGACCTGGACCGTTTCGACTTCTTCGTCCTCAGCGACAGTAACGACACCGACATCTGCGTTGCCGAGCAGCAGGCCTGGCTGGACGTCTGCCGCGAGGCCAAGGGCTTCGGCAAGATCTTCTATCGCCGCCGTCGCCGTCGCGTCAAACGCAAGAGCGGCAACCTCGACGACTTCTGCCGTCGCTGGGGCGGTGACTACAAGTACATGGTCGTGCTCGACGCCGACTCGGTGATGAGTGGCGAGTGCCTGACCAGTCTGGTGCGCCTGATGGAGGCCACGCCGGACGCCGGTATCATCCAGACCGCGCCGCGCGCTTCGGGCATGGACACGCTGTATGCGCGCATGCAGCAGTTCGCCACCCGGGTTTACGGTCCGCTGTTCACGGCCGGTCTGCACTTCTGGCAGCTGGGTGAATCCCACTACTGGGGTCACAACGCGATCATCCGCATGAAGCCGTTCATCGACCACTGCGCCCTGGCGCCGTTGCCGGGCAAGGGTGCGTTCTCCGGTGCGATCCTCTCTCACGACTTCGTTGAAGCGGCGCTGATGCGCCGTGCCGGCTGGGGCGTGTGGATTGCCTACGATCTGCCGGGCAGCTACGAAGAACTGCCGCCGAACCTGCTCGACGAGCTCAAGCGTGACCGTCGCTGGTGCCACGGCAACCTGATGAACTTCCGTCTGTTCCTGGTAAAGGGCATGCACCCGGTGCACCGCGCGGTGTTCCTGACCGGCGTGATGTCTTACCTGTCGGCTCCGCTGTGGTTCTTCTTCCTGGTGCTGTCGACCGCGCTGCTGGCGGTGAACACGCTGATGGAGCCGCAGTACTTCCTTGAACCGCGTCAGCTCTATCCGCTGTGGCCGCAATGGCACCCGGACAAGGCGATCGCACTGTTCTCGACGACCATCGTGCTGCTGTTCCTGCCGAAGCTGTTGAGCATCATCCTGATCTGGGCCAAGGGCGCGAAAGAGTTCGGCGGCAAGTTCAAGGTGACCCTGTCGATGCTGCTGGAGATGCTGTTCTCCATGCTGCTGGCGCCGGTGCGGATGATTTTCCACACCCGTTTCGTTCTGGCCGCGTTCCTCGGCTGGGCCGCGACCTGGAACTCGCCGCAGCGTGACGATGACTCCACGCCATGGAGCGAAGCGGTCAAGCGTCACGGCCCGCAGACCCTGCTGGGCTTCTTCTGGGCGCTGCTGGTGATCTGGTTGAACCCGAGCTTCCTGTGGTGGCTGGTGCCGATCGTCGGTTCGCTGATGCTGTCGATTCCGGTGTCGGTGATTTCCAGCCGTGTGGGCCTGGGCCTGAAGTCCCGTGACGAGAGCCTGTTCCTCATTCCCGAGGAATACAATCCGCCACAGGCGCTGCTGGCCACCGATCAGTACACCCACGAAAACCGCTGGCACGCACTGAATGACGGCTTTATCCGTGCGGTGGTCGATCCGCAGCAGAACGCCCTGGCGTGCTCGCTGGCGACCTCGCGTCACGGTCAGGCCGAGCCGATCGAATGGCTGCGTCAGGAACGCGTGCGTCACGCGATCAAGGTCGGCCCGGCCGGGCTGAACAACCATGATCGTCTGCAACTGCTGAGCGATCCGGTGGCACTGGCCCGTCTGCACGAGCAGGTGTGGGCCGAAGGTCACGCCGAGTGGCTGGACGCCTGGCGGGCTTCGGTGAAAGCCGATCCCCACGCGCCGCTGCTGCCGCTCAAGCCGGTGAGCTTGCAGGCACAACCGGCCTGATGAAGAACCCCGCGAAAGCGGGGTTTTTTTTGCCTGCCGATTAGTGTCGCGGATCACTCGTTCCCACGCTCTGCGTGGGAATGCAGCCCGGGACGCTCTGCGTCCCATACGGCAGCAACCGATCAAAAAACCTTGTGCAAACGGACGAGTGCGTTAGCATCCGTCCCCGAATTGGCGCACCCGGACAATCTTGTCCATTTCTGTCGGTTTTCGCGCCGCAAACGCAATGGTTTTGGGGACTTGAAGATGAAGAAGTATCTGTCGATGCTGCTGGTCGGCGTCACGGCACTGGTTGCAGTCAATGCGGCGCAGGCCGGCGCAATCGACGACGCGGTCAAGCGCGGCTCGTTGAAAGTCGGTATGGATCCGACCTACATGCCGTTCGAAATGACCAACAAGCGCGGCGAAATCATCGGTTTCGAAGTCGACATCCTCAAAGCCATGACCAAGGCCATGGGCGTCAAGCTGGAGCTGGTCTCCACCGGTTACGACGGGATCATCCCGGCGCTGATGACCGACAAGTTCGACATGATCGGCAGCGGCATGACCCTGACCCAGGAACGCAACCTGCGCCTGAATTTCAGCGAACCGTTCATCGTGGTCGGCCAG
Organism: Pseudomonas sp. R15(2017); assembly: GCF_002112685.1. Lineage (NCBI taxonomy): Bacteria > Pseudomonadati > Pseudomonadota > Gammaproteobacteria > Pseudomonadales > Pseudomonadaceae > Pseudomonas > Pseudomonas sp. R15(2017). The sequence goes on along the minus strand of NZ_NEII01000004.1, from coordinate 155,081 downwards.
ACTCTGCTGATCCGTAAAGAGCTGGAAGGCACCATCAAGTCCTATAAAGACCTGAACACCGCCGACTACCGCATCACCTCCAAGCTCGGCACCACCGGCGAGATGGTCGCCAAAAAGCTGATCTCCAAAGCCAAGTACCACGGCTACGACAACGAGCAGGAAGCCGTGCTCGACGTGGTCAACGGCAAGGCTGACGCCTTCATCTACGACGCGCCGTACAACGTCGTTGCCGTGAACAAGGTCGGCGCCGGCAAACTGGTGTTCCTCGACAAGCCGTTCACCTACGAGCCACTGGCCTTCGGCCTGAAGAAGGGTGACTACGACAGCCTCAACTTCATCAACAACTTCCTGCACCAGATCCACGAAGACGGCACCTACGATCGCATCCATGACAAGTGGTTCAAGAGCACCGAGTGGCTCAAGGACATGGAATAACACCCGCTCGCCGATCGTTCCCACGCTCTGCGTGGGAATGCCGCCCGGGACGCTCCGCGTCCCTTCGCAAGCGTGACGCAGAGCGTCACAGGATGCATTCCCACGCAGAGCATGGGAACGAGCGACTCAGAGAAACATTCAATGAAACAGAAAAAAGCCCAATGGCCCTGGCACGTCCTGACCGTGCTGGTGCTGGTCGGCCTGGCCGGCGCGCTGTATTACGCCACGTCGCTGATGTCCTACGAATGGCGCTGGAACCGCGTGCCGCAGTACTTCGCCTATCAGGCCGAGGAAACCCAGCGCGCGACCGACATTTCCACCGTCAGCGAACTGGTGCGCAAGGGCGGCAGCGCGCAGGTCACCCTGCGCAACGATGCCGGTGACGAGCAGCACCTGACCGTCGACGAAAACAGCCTGCAATTCGCTCAGGGCGACGATGTGGCCGAAGGCGACGTCGTGGGCGTGACCCGGCATTGGGCGGCGGGCCCGCTGTTGTGGGGCCTGTGGACCACGCTTTGGCTGTCGGTGGTGTCCGGCGTGCTGGGTCTGCTGATCGGTCTGGCGACCGGGCTGTGCCGGTTGTCGAGCAACCCGACCCTGCGCGACCTGTCGACGATCTATGTCGAACTGGTGCGCGGCACGCCGCTGCTGGTGCAGATCTTCATTTTCTATTTCTTCATCGGCACGGTAATGAACCTGTCCCGGGAGTTCGCCGGGATCGCCGCGCTGTCGCTGTTCACCGGCGCCTACGTGGCGGAAATCATCCGTTCCGGTGTGCAGTCGATTGCCCGTGGTCAGAACGAAGCGGCGCGTTCGCTGGGCCTGAGCGCCGGCCAGTCGATGCGTCATGTGGTGCTGCCGCAGGCGTTCAAGCGCGTGCTGCCGCCGCTGGCCGGGCAGTTCATCAGTCTGGTCAAAGACACTTCGCTGGTGTCGGTGATCGCCATCACCGAGCTGCTGAAAAGCGGCCGTGAAGTCATCACCACCTCGTTCTCGCCGTTCGAGATCCTGTTCTGCGTCGCCGGCCTGTACCTGTTGATCAACCTGCCGCTGTCGAAAATCGCCAGCCGGCTTGAGCGGAGGCTCGCGCAAAGTGATTGAAGTCCGCGATCTGGTAAAAGTCTTCGACACCCGTGGGCAGGTGGTGCGCGCGGTGGATAACGTCAGCACCTCCGTCGCCAAGGGTGAAGTGCTGGTGGTGATCGGCCCGTCCGGTTCCGGCAAGTCGACGTTCCTGCGTTGCCTCAATGGTCTGGAAGAGTTCGATTCCGGCTCGGTGAGCATCGACGGCCTGCAACTGGCCGACCCGAAAACCGACGTCAACGCCTACCGCCGCGAAGTCGGCATGGTGTTCCAGCATTTCAATCTGTTCCCGCACATGACCGTGCTGGAGAACCTGTGCCTGGCACAGAAAGTCGTGCGCAAGCGCGGCCAGAAGGAAAGCGAGGCCAAGGCCCTGGCGTTGCTGGAGAAGGTCGGCATCGCCCAGAAGGCCCGCGAGTACCCGTCGCGCCTGTCCGGCGGTCAGCAACAGCGGGTGGCGATTGCCCGGGCGCTGGCGATGGACCCCAAAGTAATGCTGTTCGACGAACCGACCTCGGCCCTCGACCCGGAAATGGTCGGTGAAGTGCTGGACGTGATGAAAAACCTGGCTGTGGAAGGCATGACCATGGTCTGCGTGACCCACGAAATGGGTTTTGCCCGGGAAGTGGCGGATCGGGTGCTGTTCTTCGATCACGGCAAACTGTTGGAAGACGCCTCGCCGTCAGAGTTCTTCGATGCGCCGAAGGATCCGCGAGCCCAGGCGTTCCTGCGGCAAGTCCTCTAAACGCAGGGCAAAAAAAACGCAGCCATTGGCTGCGTTTTTTTATCACTGATCGTTCCCACGCTCTGCGTGGGAATGCCGCCCAGGACGCTCTGCGTCCCTTCGCAAGCGTGACGCGGAGCGTCACAGGATGCATTCCCACGCGGAGCGTGGGAACGATCGGGCGTCCACTTACACCTTGAACCGGCCCACCAGCGTTTGCAGGTGAGTGCCCAAACGCGCCAGCTCGACGCTGGAGGCCGCCGTCTCTTCACTGGCCGCCGAGGTCTGGTCCGAGACATCCCGCACGTTCAGCACGCTGCGGTTGATCTCTTCAGCCACGGCGCTCTGCTGCTCGGCCGCTGCGGCGATCTGCTGGTTCATCGCCTGAATCGCCGAAACGGTACGGGTGATGCTTTCCAGCGAACCACCGGCACGCCGGGTCAGCTCGACGCTGCTGTCGGTCAGGGTGCGGCTGTTGTCCATGATCGTCGCGACTTGCTGGGTGCCGTTCTGCAGGCCGACGATCAGTTCTTCGATCTCTTCCGTGGACTTCTGAGTGCGCTGGGCCAGGCTGCGGACTTCGTCGGCAACCACCGCAAAGCCACGTCCGGCTTCACCGGCACGGGCGGCCTCGATGGCGGCGTTTAGGGCCAGCAGGTTGGTTTGTTGGGCTACGGACTTGATCACGTCGAGCACGCTGCCGATCTTGTCGCTTTCGCGCTTGAGCTCGCCCATGGCCTCGGTGGAATGGCCGACTTCAGCGGCCAGACGTTCGATCTGGGCAATGGCTTCGCCAACCACCTTGTCGCCTTCACGGGCCTGCTGGTCAGCAGCGACCGCGGCTTCCGAAGCTTCCTCGGCGTTGCGCGCGACTTCCTGCACGGTGGCGGCCATTTCGTTCATGGCGGTCGCGACCTGGTCGGTTTCGACTTTCTGATTGTTCACCCCGGCGCTGGTCTGCTCGGTCACCGCGGACAACTCTTCGGCGGCGCTGGCGATCTGGGTCACGCCGTCGCTGATGCCGCCGATCAATTCGCGCAGGCCCTGGGTCATGCTCTGCATCGAACGCTGCAGCTGACCGAGTTCGTCACGGCGCAGGGACACCAGATTGTGGGTCAGGTCACCGGCGGCCACGCGTTCGGCGACTTTCAGGGTCTGCTCCAGCGGAATGATGATCTGTCGGGTGATCGCCCAGGCCGCGAGCAGACCGAAGGCCAGGGCCAGCAGGGTGGCGATCATCAGCATGTTTTTGGCGTGCGCGGCATCGGTGTCGCGGACGATGGTCTGGGACACCGTGAGCTTCTTGCTGACGTCGAGCAGGATGTCGCCTTGAGCCGACATGCGAGCCAGCGCCTTGGCGTTGTTCACCTGGGAGTCGCGGAACTGGCTGACGGCGGCGCGGTAAGCCTTCAGCGATTCGGTGGCCTGCTGCAGGTTGGCGATGTGTTGCTCGGGCAGTTTGCTCGGCAGGCTTTCCAGATTGTTCAGAGCCGCGGCGATGGCATCCAGCGCCGGTTGTTCGGCTTCGGCCTTGCCGCTGTAGGTGTAGCCGCGCACCTGATAGCGCGCCTGCTGCAGCAGTTTGCTCAGCTCGATCACGCTGTTGAATTGCGCAACGCTGTCGCCTTGCAGCAGGGATTTCTCGACTTCGCTGACCTTGGCCACGGCGTTATCGGCGCTGGCGCCGAGTTTGCTGCGGGCGTCTTCACGCTGCACGGTGGCCTGGGTCATGTCGCCAAAGGCGCGTTTGTACTCGGCGACCGCCGCCAGTTGCTGGTCGATCATGGCCACGTCGGACGGTTGCTCGATCATGCCGCGCGCGCTTTGCAGGCCGCTGTCGAGCTTGCCGAGCAGGTCATTGACCGCGCCAGGGCCCTGTTCGCCACGGCGGGCTTCATAGTCCAGGCGTGCCAGGCGCAGGTCTTTGGTCAGCTCGTTGAGGCTGGAGATGAAGCCGAGCTTGTCACCCCGGCTGATGATCCCGCTCATGCCGGTCCAGCCGGTGAAGGTGATCAACAGGGTCAGCAGCAGCACCAGGCCGAAACCGATTCCAAGCTTACGTTTGACGCTGACGTTTCCAAGACTCTCGGCTAACCAACGGTACATGCGACGACTCCCTCGGACCACTAATTGGACTTATGGAGAGGGTATCGGCCGGATGATGGCAATCTGTAACGCCTTTTGTCCGGCGAAGCGCTTAGAACAGAAGCGCTCAGAACAGCCGGGCCAGCAGCGCGGTGACGGCGGTTTCGACCCGCAGGATTCGCTCGCCCAGTTGCACCGGTTGCAGCCCGGCCTTGGCCAGCAGATCGATTTCGTAGGGAATCCAGCCACCCTCGGGGCCGATGGCCAGGGTCACCGGTTCGTTCAGGGCGCGGGGGCAGGGCGGGAAATTGCCCGGATGACCGACAAGGCCGAGGGTGCCGTCGGTGATGGCTGGCAGGCGATCTTCGACGAACGGCTTGAAGCGCTTCTCGATGATGATTTCCGGCAGCACGGTATCGCGGGCCTGTTCGAGGCCGAGGATCAGTTGTTCGCGGATGGCGTCCGGTTCGAGGAACGGCGTCTGCCAGAAGCTTTTCTCGACCCGGTAGCTGTTGACCAGAATCACCTTCGACACGCCCATGGTCGCCACTGTCTGGAACACCCGGCGCAGCATCTTAGGGCGGGGTAGGGCGAGTACCAGGGTCAGCGGCAGTTTGGCCGGTGGCGGTTGATCGAGGGTGACCCGAAGCTCGGCTTCACCCGCGTCCAGGCGCAGCAGCTCGGCCGAGCCCATCAACCCGCCGATCCGCCCGACCCGCAGGCTGTCGCCGACTTCCGAACGGTGGACTTCCTGCATGTGGGTCAGGCGCCGATCACGCAGCACGACGCGGTCGGCCGCAATGAAGTCGGCCTCTTCGAGCAGCAGCAGGTTCATGGCTGAGTCGCTGGCGGCTGGTCGTTGTGATCGTCGGCGGTTTCTTCCGGGCGCTCGCGCTTGCTGACCAGGCTGCCGAAAAGGATGCCGACTTCGAACAGCATCCACATCGGCACGGCCAGCAGGGTCTGGGAGAAGATGTCCGGCGGGGTCAGGATCATGCCCACCACGAAGCAGCCGATGATTACATACGGACGAATCTTCTTCAGGTATTTGACGTCGACCACGCCGATCCACACCAGCAGCACCACGGCCACCGGGATTTCAAACGCCACGCCGAAAGCGAAGAACAGCGTCATGACGAAATCGAGGTAACTGGTGATGTCGGTCATCATTTCCACGCCGGCCGGGGTGGCCGAGGCGAAGAACTTGAAGATCAGCGGGAACACGAAGAAGTAGGCGAACGCCATGCCGGTGTAGAACAGCAGGATGCTGGAGATCAGCAACGGCACCGCGACACGCTTCTCGTGCTTGTACAGGCCCGGTGCGATGAAGCCCCAGATCTGATGCAGGATCACCGGAATCGCCAGGAACAGCGAGACCATCATCGTCAGTTTCAGCGGCGTCAGGAACGGCGACGACACGTCGGTGGCGATCATCGTCGCACCGGCCGGCAGGTATTCGCGCAGCGGCGTCGAGACGAAGGTGTAGATCTGCTGGGTAAAGGCAAACAGCCCGGCGAAGATGATGAAGATCGCCGCGACGCAACGCAGCAGGCGGGTGCGCAACTCGGTGAGGTGCGAAACCAGCGGCATGTGCTGGTCGTTTTCGGGGAGATCGCTCATGGGGCTCGCGGCGGCAATGTTGGGTCGTGAGGCGCTGGTGTGGTCGGCGCGGCGGTTGGAGCTACATGTTCAACCGTCGTGGCTGCGACAGCAGGTGCAGAATCGGTTGGCGCTACGACAGGTGCTGGTGGCGTCGCGGCGGCAGGCGCATGAATCGTCTGCTCACCCACGTGCTCGACCGGCGTCGGCTCCTGCTGAACCGGCGTGAAAATCTTCCGCGCCTCCTGTTCCAGCGACAGGATGTGCTCGTTGTGCAGTTGCCGACGGATTTCGTCGGCACCGATTTCACGCTCAACTTCCTGTTTGATCGCGTTGAAGCTGCGCTTCAGCCGTCCGACCCACAGGCCGGCGGTGCGTGCAGCGCCCGGCAGACGCTCGGGGCCCAGCACCAGCAGGGCGACGAGGCCGACGAGCAGCAGTTCAGAGAAGCTGATACCAAACATTAGTCAGTGCTCACACGTCTTTGCGGATCGGCTCTTCGACTTTCTGCGCCTGCACGTCGATGGTGTGCGGCGGGTTGGCCTGAGCAGTGGCTTGCGGCTGCACCGGCGGTACCGGTTGCGCAGGCGTGACGGTCGGGTCGGCCGGTTTTTCGTCGTCGTTCATGGCTTTGCGAAAGCCCTTGATCGACTCGCCAACGTCGGTGCCGAGGTTCTTCAGTTTCTTGGTGCCGAACACCAGTACCACGACCACCAGGATGACGATCCAGTGTTTCCAGTCAAAAATGCCCATGTTGCTGTTCCTCTCTTGAAGTTGTTCAGGCGGACGGACGCGAGGCTTTCTCGACGTGTCCGGACAGGCCGAAGCGGCGATCCAGCTCATCCAGCACTGCCTGCGGATGCTGCCCCAGCTGGGCAAGCATGACCATGCTGTGGAACCACAGGTCGGCGGTCTCGTAGATCACGTCGCTGCAGTCGCCGCTGACGGCGGCGTCCTTGGCGGCGATGATTGTTTCAACCGATTCTTCGCCGACCTTTTCCAGAATCTTGTTCAGACCCTTGTGATACAGGCTGGCGACATACGAGCTGTCGGCGGCTGCGCCCTTGCGCTCTTCCAGCACCTGAGCAAGGCGAGTCAGAGTGTCACTCATGTTTGTGTCCTGCGGAGTAAATAGCGTGCGGGTCTTTCAGGACCGGGTCGACCGTTTTCCAGTCGCCGTTTTCGAAGACGCGGTAGAAGCAGCTTTGACGGCCAGTATGGCAAGCGATGTCGCCGATCTGCTCGACCATCAGGATGATGACGTCGGCGTCGCAGTCCAGACGCATTTCATGCAGCGTCTGTACGTGCCCGGACTCTTCGCCCTTGCGCCACAGCTTGCCACGGGAACGTGACCAATAGATGGCACGGTTTTCCGCCGCGGTCAGCTCCAGGGCTTCGCGGTTCATCCAGGCCATCATCAATACGCGTCCGGTCTTGTGATCCTGGGCAATCGCCGGCACCAGGCCATCGGCGTCCCACTTGATCTCGTCCAGCCAGTTTTTCATCTTCGACTCCGACAGCGAACCCACACTTCAATAGTCGGGTTCAGGCGTTGAAACAGTGTGCCAGCCGATCACGGAACTGGCTATCGGCGAACGACCAGATACAAGCCGACTGCCACCATGATCCCGGCGGGCCAATGCCCCAGTTCGTGCAGCGGGCCCCCGGCGGCGAGGATCGTACCGCCCGCCAGATGGGCACTGCCGAGCAGGCGCAGGAACCAGTCGTCCTTGCGTTTTTTCCACGGTGGCGGTGGGTCGTTGGCGTGGGGTTGGGACATGCGTTCGAGCAGGTCGCGGGCCATGTTGGCCAGGTGCGGCAGCTGTTCGAACTGGCTCTGGACGTTGCCGATCAAGGCTTTCGGGCTGACGCGCTCGCGCATCCAGCGTTCGAGGAACGGCTGCGCGGTGTTCCACAGATCCAGATCCGGGTACAGCTGACGGCCCAGGCCTTCGATGTTCAGCAATGTCTTTTGCAGCAGTACGAGTTGCGGTTGTACTTCCATGTTGAAGCGGCGCGCGGTCTGGAACAGGCGCATCAGCACCTGGCCAAATGAAATATCTTTTAATGGTTTTTCGAAGATCGGCTCGCACACGGTACGGATCGCCGCTTCGAATTCGTTGAGCTTGGTTTCCGCCGGCACCCAGCCTGAATCGATGTGCAATTGCGCCACGCGGCGGTAGTCGCGCTTGAAGAAGGCGAACAGGTTGCGTGCCAGATAGTCCTGGTCTTCCGGGGTCAGGCTGCCGACGATGCCGCAGTCGATCGCAATGTACTGCGGGCTCCACGGATTGACGGTGCTGACGAAGATGTTGCCCGGGTGCATGTCGGCATGGAAGAAACTGTCGCGGAACACCTGGGTGAAGAAGATCTCCACGCCGCGTTCGGCGAGCATTTTCATGTCGGTGCGCTGGTCGGCGAGGGTTGCCAGATCCGTCACCTGGATCCCGTAGATGCGCTCCATCACCAGCACTTTCGGCCGGCACCAGTCCCAATAGACTTGTGGCACGTAGAGCAGCGGCGAGCCCTCGAAGTTGCGCTTCAACTGGCTGGCGTTGGCCGCCTCGCGCAACAGGTCGAGTTCGTCGTAGATGGTTTTTTCGTAGTCGCTGACCACGTCCACCGGGTGCAGCAGGCGGGCGTCGGCGGAGACCTTTTCGGCGGCGCGGGCGAGGATGAACAGCCACGCCAGATCCTGGGCGATCACCGGTTTCAGGCCCGGGCGGATCACCTTGACCACCACTTCTTCGCCGGTCTTCAGTTGCGCGGCGTGTACCTGCGCCACCGAGGCCGAGGCCAGCGGTTCGACGTCGAAGCGACTGAACACTTCGCTGATCTTCTTGCCCAGTTGCTCTTCGATCAGCTTGACCGACAGCTGCGAATCGAATGGCGGCACCCGGTCCTGCAACCGCATCAGCTCATCGGCGATGTCTTCCGGCAGCAGGTCGCGGCGGGTCGAGAGGATCTGCCCGAACTTGATGAAGATCGGCCCCAGATCCTGCAACGCCAGGCGTAGACGTGCGCCACGGCTGAGCTCCAGCGGCTTGCGCGGGAACCAGCGCCACGGCAAGACGTAGCGCAGCGCCAGCAGGAACCACGGCAAAGGCAGATCGAACAGCAGGTCATCGAGGCGGTAGCGGATCACGACGCGCTGGATGCGCAACAGACGGCGGACGGCGAGCAGCTTCATGCGTTATCGCTTGGGTCGAGGGATCGGGAAAGGCGCTCGAAGCGCGCCTCGAGACGTTCCAGATCGAGTTTGATCCGGTCCAGTTCGCTGAAGCGGGCTTCGGCTTCGCGCTGCCCGACGAGGGTGCGCGATTCTTCGGCCAGGTATTCGGCGAGGTTCTGGTTGAGGCTGGCAAATCCTTGTTGATACCAGCGGGCGCGGCTGCGCAGGTGACCGCCGACCAGTTGCGTGGCGACCGGGCCCAGCCAGCGCGAGAGTTCGTACTCCCAGTCCAGCTCGAGGTCCTGCAGCACGCCGGCCAGTTCCAGCAGCACGCCGCTGTCACCGTCGAGTTCGACTTCCGGTGCGTGCAGCACCGCCGTCTTGTCCTTGCTCAGGGCCAGTTTCACCAGGCTCGAGGCCGGGGCGCGCAGGGTGCAGTCGACGCCGGTTTCCCAGTGGGACGCCAGCATCAGGCCTTCGTCGCTCGGCAGGATGAACAGTTGCAGCGCCGGGCTGCGGCAATCCACGGCAATCACTTTGCCGGTCAGATGCGCCAGTCGCGGCAGCGCCGTGCTGTCGAGACGCAGCACGCGGTTCAGGCCGAGTTCGACGCTGGCGAGCAGCCCGGTCAGCAGCATCAGGGTTTGATGCCGCGGTGCAGGGCGACGATGCCTGCGGTCATGTTGTGATAGGTCACGCGGTCGAAACCGGCGTCGACCATCATCGACTTCAGGGTTTCCTGATTCGGGTGCATGCGGATCGATTCGGCCAGGTAACGATAGCTTTCCGAGTCGTTGGTGATCAGCTTGCCCATCAGCGGCATGAAGGCGAACGAATAGGCGTCGTAGGCCTTGGACATCAGCGCGTTGGTCGGCTTGGAGAATTCCAGTACCAGCAGGCGACCGCCCGGCTTGAGTACGCGCAACATCGAGCGCAGGGCGTCTTCCTTGTGCGTCACGTTGCGCAGGCCGAAAGCGATGGTCACGCAGTCGAAATGGTTGTCCGGGAACGGCAGCTTTTCAGCGTCGGCCTGAACGAACTCGACATTGCCCGACACGCCGACATCCAGCAGCCGGTCACGGCCGACCTTGAGCATGGATTCGTTGATGTCGGCCAGCACCACCTGACCGGTCGGGCCGACCAGGTGCGAGAACTTCTTGGTCAGATCGCCCGTGCCACCGGCGATGTCCAGCACGCGGTTGCCGGCGCGTACGCCCGACAGTTCGATCGCGAAACGCTTCCACAGACGGTGCATGCCGCCCGACAAAAGGTCGTTCATCAGGTCGTACTTCGCCGCTACGGAGTGGAAAACCTCAGCGACTTTTTCCGCTTTCTGGCTTTCCGGAACGTTTTTGAAGCCGAAGTGAGTGGTGGGTTCGGCATCGCTGCCTTTGCGCTGATCAGTCATATCGCTGTCACCAAAAGAGAATGCGCGACATTCTAATCCCCAAGCCATGCTTTGTCTTGGAATGGCTAAAGGTAAGATGGGCAACCTTCGGGACGATTTGCCGCAGTGGCGGTCAAGATTCGTTGCAGGCATTCATAGCCCCATTCAAAAAGCAGGAGTCATTCAATGGCCCATATCAGTGTTGAGCGTGCCCACAGCCTGGGCAAGGAAGCAGCCCGCGAGAAAGCCGACAAACTGGCGCAGAAACTTTCCGATCAATATGGCCTGGAGCCGCAGTGGTCGGGCGATGTCCTGAACCTCAAGCGTTCGGGCGTGAAGGGCGCGGTGCATGTGGCCGAGGATTCGATCCGGGTCGACGTCGAACTGGGCCTGATGATGTCGGCCATGAGCGGCATGATCAAAGCCGAGATCGAGAAGGCGCTGGATAAAGCGCTGGTCTGACGCGGTTCTTGCAGCTTCAAATCCTTGTGGGAGCGGGCTTGCCCGCGATGGCGTCGGCAAATCCAGCATCTTTATCGGCTGAACCTACGCTATCGCGGGCAAGCCCGCTCCCACAGGGTACGTGTTTGCCCCGTCTTTTATGTCAGTTGTTAGGGTGCCGTTTCTAATTTTTCTCCCTACTTTGTGCCTGAGCCCGACACTCGTCAGGGCAGTTCCTCAAACCTTCTGCGCGTGAGGTGCACCATGGCCAAAGTCATTTTGAAGAAAAAAATCGACGCTTCGACTTCCGCTCTGAGCGACGTCAAATCCTATGCCCGCAAGATCTGGCTGGCAGGCCTGGGTGCCTACACCAAGGTCGGTCAGGAGGGCAGCGAGTACTTTCAGGAGTTGATCAAGGCTGGTCAAACTGTTGAAAAGAAAGGCAAAAAAGCCGTCACCGAAAAACTCGAAGCAGCCAACGCCGAGATCGATGAAGCCAAGAGCGAAGTCAGCTCTTTCAAAGGCCGGGTCGAAGTTCAGCTCGACAAGGTCGAGAAGGCGTTCGACACACGTGTGGCCAGTGCCTTGAATCGTATCGGCATTCCGTCTAAACATGACGTTGAGACACTCTCTGCTAAGCTCGATGAGCTGACGGCATTGCTCGAACGCGTCGCGCGTAAATCTTAAGGAGAACGGGATGGCTGGTAAAAAGAACACCGATAAAGAAGGCAGCTCGTGGATCGGAAAAGTCGAAGACTATTCCCGCAAGATCTGGCTGGCTGGTTTAGGCGTGTACTCGAAGATCGACACTGACGGCAGCAAGCTCTTCGATACATTGGTCAAAGACGGCGAGAAAGCCGAGAAGCTCACCAAGGCTGCAGTCGGCAAGAAAGTCGATGCTGCCAAGGATTCTGCAAGCTCGGCAAAATCGCGCATCAGCGGCGTGAAAGATCGCGCACTGGGCACCTGGGATCAGCTGGAAGGGGCTTTCGACAAGCGCCTGAACAGTGCGATTTCGCGCCTGGGCGTACCGAGCCGCAACGAGGTGAAGGATCTGCACAAAAAGGTCGATACCCTGACCAGGCAGATCGAAAAACTCACCGGCCTGAAAGCTCAGCCTGTCGCGGCGAAAACCGCAGCAGCCAAGCCTGCGGCCAAAACCGCTGCCAAGCCACTGGCTAAAGCCGCCGCCAAACCGGCCGCAAAAGCAGCAGCCAAAACCGCTGCCGCCAAGCCTGCAGCGAAAGCCGCGGCCAAACCGGTTGCTGCCAAGGCCGCCGCCAAGCCAGTTGCAAAAACGGCAGCAAAACCAGCTGCCAAACCGGCGGCCAAGCCTGCAGCGAAAACGGCTGCCGCCAAACCCGCTGCCAAGCCTGCCGCCAAACCGGCTGCGGCGAAAAAACCGGCAGTGAAAAAACCGGCCGCGCCGAAAGCCGCTGCGCCGAAAGCTGCAGCACCAAAACCGGTGACCACACCGCAAGCACTGGCAAGCACGTCGAACTCCGCCTCGGCTCCAACCCCGGCGCCTGCTCCGACTGCTGCATCGACTCCGTCGACGCCAACCAGTCAGTCCTGATTTTTCAGGGCTCAAAAAAACGCCCGGCCTGTGAAGGTCGGGCGTTTTTGTTTGGGTAAACGCCGTCGGATTACTCGTGATCTTCGAGGTACTGCAAAGCCATCCTCTCCGTCGCCACCTTCACCGGCGGCAACAGATGCGGCGCCACCAGCATCATGATCTGGTACACCACCAGCCGCACTTCCCCTTCACGATCAAGAATCCGTTGATAGTCCAGCGAGAACAGCAAGGTCATGGTGATCTGCTCCACCAGTTGCCCCAGCGCCTGGGTGTCGCTGACCAGTTGCCCCGACGCTTTCAAGCGCGCCAGCAATGACGCGAGCGTACGCTTGAGCACGTTGAGAAACTGGCGAATGCCCTTGGCCAGTTTCGGCAGACGCCCGGCCAGGTTCGACAGGTCCTGGAACAGAAAACGGTACTGCGCCAGCCGTTCGACGATCAGGTGCAGGAACAGCCAGTAATCCTCCGGCGCCAGTTCAACATCGGCGGGCGGGTCGAGCAGCGGGGCGAGGTCGTTCTGGAAACGCTCGAACAACCCGAGAATCAGCGGTTCCTTGCCGTGGAAGTGGTAGTAGAGGTTGCCGGGGCTGATCCCCATCTCATTGGCAACCTCCATGGTGGAGACGTTCGGCTCGCCCTTTTCATTGAACAACTGCAGGGCACATTCGAGGATCCGTTCGCTTGTTTTCATCCAGTCTTCTTAAAAGGGCTTGAGTCAGTCAGCGCACACGCACATAGGTGCCGGGTGCCGCTTCCATCGGTGGGTAATTGGCGTTGCCGAGGGTCATCCGGGTTTCGTGCAGGGTGCCGGAGCGCTGCTGCACCCACTCCAGCCACTGCGGCCACCAACTGCCGTCGACTTTCTTGGCGTCGTAGTACCAGGCGCGCGGATCGCTGCTGAGCTTTCCGTTCTCGACGTAATGGGCTTTCGGGTTGCCCGGCGGGTTGAGGATGCTCTGCACGTGGCCGCTGTTGGACAGCACGAAGCGCCGCTCGCCGCCCAGCAACAGTGTCGAGCGATACACCGCGTCCCACGGCGTGATGTGGTCGTTCATGCCGGCCACGCTGAAGCTGTCGACCGTGACCTTCTGCAGGTCGATCGGCGTGCCGCACACTTCCAGGCCCCCCGGATGGGTCAACGGGTTGTGCTTGAAGAAGTCCAGAATGTCGCCGTGAAACGCGGCGGGCAGGCGGGTGCTGTCGTTGTTCCAGTAGAGAATGTCGAACGCCGGCGGCTCCTTGCCCAGCAGGTAGTTGTTGACGAAATAACTCCAGATCAGATCGTTGGGGCGCATCCAGGCGAACACCTTGGCCATGTCGCGACCGTCCAGCACGCCTTTCTGATAGGAGCGCCGCTTGGCCGCTTCGAGCGTTTGCTCATCGGCGAACAGGGTGGCCGGGGTGTTCATTTCACTGTCGAGCAGGCTCACCAGATAGGTGGCGCTGGAGACCCGCCGCAACTGCCGCTTGGCCTGCAGATGCCCTTGCAGCGCGGCGATGGTCAGCCCGCCGGCGCAGGCGCCCATCAGGTTGACCTCACGGGCGCCGGTGATCGCCCGGCAGATGTTCATCGCTTCTTCCACGGCTTCGACGTAGGTCGACAGGCCCCATTCACGATGGCGCACATCCGGGTTGCGCCAGCTGATCATGAAGGTCTGCAAGCCGTTCTTCAGCGCAAACTGGACGAAGCTGTTGCTCGGGCTGAGGTCGAAAATGTAGTACTTGTTGATTTGCGGCGGCACCACCAGCAACGGTTTCGAATACTGCTTCTCGCTCATCGGCCGGTACTGGATCAGCTCGAGCATTTCGTTGCGAAACACCACCGAGCCGGTGGTGGTGGCGACGGTCTTGCCGACTTCGAAAGCCTGTTTGGTGACCTGGCGTGGCAGGCCGTCGTTGTGCAGCAGATCATCAATCAGATGGCTGAGACCGCGCACCAGACTGTGGCCGCCGGAGTTGAACAGTTCTTTCACAGCCAGCGGATTGAGCAGGGTGTTGGAAGGCGCCACGGCGTCGTTGAGCAGGGTGAAGGCGAAATGCGCGCGGGCGCGGTCGTCGTCACTCATGCTGCTCTCGTCGATCCAGCTCTTGACCTGTTTCTGCCAGGCCAGATAAGCCTGCAGGCTGCGCCGGTAGAACGGGTTCAGGCTCCACGCCGGGTCGGCAAAGCGGCTGTCCTGCGGATTGGTCGGGTGCAGGGTTTCGCCGAGCAGCACGCGTCCGAGCGCACCTCCCAGCTTCAAGGCGTGTTTTGCACTGTGGATCGGATTGCGCAAGCCGTGGGCTGCCACGCTGCGCAAGGTCGAGATCAGGTCGCGGCCACGCAGACCGGTCATGGCACTCTGTGCATTGATGAACACGGCGGGGCTGGGCACGACGCCCGTCGCTGGTTTGTCACGCATGACTCAACACTCCTTCGTCTTCAGGCCAAAAACAAACACACCGAACCAGAACACCATAGACGCTGTTGCGGGTTGCTGCTTGCGCGGCCTCCTGCCACGCACCTGTCCAGACGCGCTGCAAAACGCTGTCCAGAAATCCGTGCCGGGACGGTTATCCGCCCAGCGGTGTCGGGTGCGGATGCATCACCGCACGCTGACGTTCCTCCTGGAGGAATTTCATGATGATCGGCGCCACCGCCTCGGCCCGGGTAATCAGGAACAGATGCCCGTCGTCGATGATGTGCAGCTGCGCGTTGGGGATGCGCCAGGCGAGCATGCGCATGTTGATCAGCGGGATCAGCGGATCGTCATCACCGGCCAGCACCAGGGTCGGCTGGTGGATCTTGTGCAGCCAGTGAATGCTGGTCCAGCCCAGGCCCGCGAACAGTTGCCAGTAGTAGCCGAGCTTGCCCGCCGAACGCACCTTCGCCGCATGGCTGGCGGCGAGTGTCGGGTCGCGGCGGAACGAGCCGCCGTAGATCATCGGGGCGATGCGGATCACATGGGACGGCTGGATATAGCGCCGTGGGCTGGCCATCATCCACAGCACTTTCGGCTTGCCAGGCACCATCACCGCACCGGCAGCGGTCGCCGCCAGCACCAGCTTTTTGCATCGCTCGGGATAGTCGTAGGCGAACTGTTGCGCCAGCGCGCCACCCCAGGACACGCCGATCACGTTGACCTGTCCGTAGTCGAGGTAATCGAGCATCCGCGCGGTGAGCTTCGCCAGCCCCGGAAAGCGATACGGCCGGCTCGGCGTCGAGGAACCGCCGACACCGGGCACGTCGAAGGCGATCACTTCAAGGTCCGGATCCAGCGCCGCGACAAAAGGAAACACCAGCTCCAGGTTGGCGCCGATGCCGTTGAATATCAGCAAGGGCGTCAAGTGAGGCTTGCCGGGGCGGACTGCCGTGCGGATGGTCTGGCCATCCAGCTCGACGGTTCGAAAGATGAACGGGTGCGGCATGCTTCAAGGCCCTGTGGGTCGCAAATTCTATGTTCCACCTCGAACCCTGTGGGAGCGGGCTTGCCCGCGATGACGGTGGCAGCTTCAGCCAATGTGTCGACTGAAATACCGTTATCGCGGCAAGTCGAACCGCCGCTCCCACAGTTTCTTCAGGTGTCAGTTACCGCTCGTGTACGTAAGTGCCCGGTGAAGCTTCGCCTGCCGGATACGCCTTGTTGCCCAGTTTCGTTGGCGCTTTCTTCAATTCGCCCGACCGCGCGGCCTGCCATGCCTGCCAGTACAGCCACCAGGAGTCGGCGTGCTTGGTCGAGTTCTCCTGCCAGTCATCGGCATTGGCGGTCATTTCATCGCTGGTCATGTAGCGCGATTTCGGGTTGCCCGGCGGGTTCAGAATGCTCTGGATATGCCCGCTGCTCGACAGCACGAATTCCACCTTGCCACCGAACAGCTGCGCCGACTTGTAGCAGGACTTCCACGGGGTGATGTGGTCGTTGGTGCCGGCCAGCGAGAAGATGTCGGCGGTCACCTGCTTGAGGTCGATCGGCGTGCCGCACACTTCCAGTGCATTGGGGCGAATCAGTGGGTTGTTTTTGAACATCTCGATCAGGTCGCCGTGGAACGCGGCCGGCAGTCGAGTCGTATCGTTGTTCCAGAACAGGATGTCGAACACCGGCGGCTCGTTGCCGAGCAGGTAGTTGTTGACCCAGTAGTTCCAGATCAGATCGTTGGGACGCATCCAGGCAAAGACTTTGGCCATGTCTTTGCCTTCGAGCACGCCGGCCTGATAGGAGTGTCGCTTGGCCATTTCCAGCGTCTGCTCGTCGACGAACAGTGCGACATCACTGTCGAGGGTGGTGTCGAGCACGCTGACCAGCAGGGTCAGGGCATTGACCTTGTTCTCGCCCGTGGCGGCATAGTGGCCGAGCAGGGCGGTGCAGGTGATGCCGCCGGAGCAGGCGCCAAGCATGTTGACGTCCTTGCTGCCGGTGATCGCGGTGACCACGTCGACCGCTTCCTTCAGGGCTTCGATGTAGGTCGAGAGGCCCCACTCGCGCTGTTCCTTGGTCGGGTTGCGCCAGCTGACGATGAAGGTCTGCACATTGTTGCGCAGGCAGAAGCGCGCCAGGCTCTTGTCCGGGCTCAGGTCGAATACGTAGAACTTGTTGATCTGCGGCGGCACCACCAGCAGCGGGCGCTCGTGCACTTGCTCGGTGATCGGCTTGTACTGGATCAGTTCCAGCACATCGTTGCGAAACACCACCGCGCCTTCGGTCACGCCCAGGCTCTTGCCGACCTCGAACGCGCCCATGTTGACCTGGCTCGGCATGCCGCCGTTGTGCACCAGATCCTTGGCCAGGTGCGAGAGGCCGTCGAGCAGGCTCTTGCCGCCGGTCTCGAAGAAGCGTTTGACTGCCGCCGGGTTGGCCGCCGTGTTGGTCGGGGCCATCGCCTCGGTCATCAGGTTGATCACGAAGTGGCCACGCGCGATGTCCTTGGGCGAGAGGCTGCTGTCGTCGATCCAGGCATGGAGTTCCTTGCGCCATGCCAGGTAAGTTTGCAGATAACGTTTGTACAGCGGGTTCTGACTCCACGCCGGATCGACGAAGCGACGGTCATCGCCCGCCGGTTGCAGGTCGGATTTGCCGAACAGCACGTTCTTCAGTTCGAGGCCGAACTGGGTGACGTGTTTGACACTATGGATCGGTTGTTTGATGGCCTGGGTCAGCACCATTCGAGCAGAGGCCAGCAGATCCTTTCCGCGTAGCCCAACGACAGGATTCAGCCCCAGGGTGTTCTCCGAGGCCTGGTACTTCAAATCATCGTTATTCTTGTTACTCATCTACGACGCTCCATTGTCCTGAGACGAGTACCCGGTTTTCTGCTGTGCAGTTCCACAGCCAATGCCAGGTACTACTGCTCGGGTGACCGTTGATTCTGCATAGCTGCTTTACAGTCGTAGAGCACTGCAGGGAACTTGCCAGTTCCATTGGTTACCCGAGATTGATTTTTTTCGCAAGCAGCCGATCCCGGGCCGCTTTAGCGGAGCATTCAAACAGATGAATCTAGAAAATGCCCTCTAAACAGTCCGAGGCGCGGACTAGAGCATCAGCTTGACGACGGACTGGTCCGGGTCGCGGGTTTTGCCGGCGGCTTTGAGTTCGGCCAGATAATCGGCCCAAAGTGCGTCATGACGTCGCCCCAGCTCGTACAGGTAATCCCAGGTGAACAGACCGCTGTCGTGACCGTCGTCGAAGGTCAGTTTCAGTGCGTACTGACCGGCCGGTTCTACCTTGGTCAGGCCGACGTGCAGCTTGCCGAATTGCAGGATCGGTTTGCCGTGGCCCTGGACCTCGGCGGAGGGGGAGTGCACGCGCAGGAATTCGGCGGGCAGGGTGTACTCCTCGCCGGACGCGTATTTGAGCGACAGGGTTTTCGAGGCTTTGTGCAGTTTGATGTCGGTGGGGAGTTGGGTCATTGCCGGCGTTCCGTCAGGTGAAAAAAATTGTGGGAGCCGATGGCTCCCACAGTTTCACGACCACTGTAAGTATGGCTTACAGGATATAACGGGACAGGTCTTCGTTCTGCGCCAATTCGCCCAGGTGGCTGTTGACGTACTCGGCGTCGATCTGGATCGCCTTGTCGTCATGGGCGCTGGCCAGATCGCCGGCACTGAACGACACCTCTTCCAGCAGACGCTCGAGCAGCGTGTGCAGGCGACGGGCACCGATGTTCTCGGTCTTCTCGTTGACCTGCCAGGCGATTTCCGCCAGACGCTTGATGCCTTCCGGCTGGAACCGGATGTTCAGGCCTTCGGTTTTCAGCAAAGCGCAGTATTGCTCGGTGAGCGAGGCATGCGGTTCGCTGAGGATGCGTTCGAAGTCCTGCGGGCTCAGGGCCTTGAGTTCGACGCGGATCGGCAGACGACCTTGCAGTTCCGGCACCAGATCGCTCGGCTTGCTCAGGTGGAACGCACCGGAGGCGATGAACAGGATGTGGTCGGTCTTGACCATGCCCAGCTTGGTGTTGACGGTGCAGCCTTCGATCAGCGGCAGCAGGTCACGTTGCACGCCTTCGCGGGACACGTCAGCGCCGCCGACATTGCCGCGCTTGGCGACCTTGTCGATCTCGTCGATGAACACGATGCCGTGCTGCTCGACTGCTTCCAGGGCCTTGGCCTTCAACTCTTCTTCGTTGACCAGGCGACCGGCTTCTTCGTCGCGTACCAGTTTCAGCGCTTCCTTGACCTTGAGCTTGCGGGCCTTCTTCTTGCCCTTGCCCATGTTGGCGAACAGGTTCTGCAACTGGTTGGTCATTTCTTCCATGCCCGGAGGCGTGGCGATTTCGATGCCGGCCATTTCGGCGACTTCGATCTCGATTTCCTTGTCGTCCAGCTGACCTTCGCGCAGGCGCTTGCGGAACAGTTGGCGAGTGTTGGAATCCTGGGTCGGCGCTTCTTCATTGCTGAAGCCCATGCGTGCCGGCGGCAGCAGGGCGTCGAGAATACGGTCCTCGGCGGCGTCTTCGGCACGGTGGCGAACGCGGGTCATTTCCTGCTCGCGCAGCATCTTGATCGCGGCGTCGGCCAGATCACGGATGATCGATTCGACGTCACGGCCGACGTAGCCGACTTCGGTGAACTTGGTCGCTTCGACCTTGATGAACGGCGCGTTGGCCAGTTTGGCCAGGCGACGGGCGATCTCGGTTTTACCGACACCGGTCGGGCCGATCATCAGGATGTTCTTCGGGGTCACTTCAACGCGCAGCTCTTCAGGCAACTGCATGCGGCGCCAGCGGTTGCGCAGGGCAATCGCGACGGCGCGTTTGGCATCGTCCTGGCCGATGATGTGGCGGTTGAGTTCGTGGACGATTTCGCGGGGAGTCATGGACATAATAATTGACGGTCCTCAAGCAGAAACAAGCCGTGGCACAGGGGCCGCGTCAGGCTCATTCAGCGAGATCCTGCTCCTCAATGGTCTGGGTGTGGTTGGTGAATACACAGATGTCGCCGGCGATGCCGAGAGCGGTCTCGACGATTTCGCGGGCCGACAGGTCGGTCTTCTTCAGCAGAGCGCTGGCGGCGGCTTGCGCGTAGGCGCCACCGGAACCCATGGCGATCAGGCCGTCTTCGGGTTCGACCACGTCACCGTTGCCGGTGATGATCAGCGAGGCGTCCTTGTTGGCGACCGCGAGCATCGCTTCGAGGCGGCTCAGGGAGCGGTCGGTGCGCCATTCTTTGGCGAGTTCGACGGCGGCGCGGATCAGGTGGCCCTGGTGTTTTTCAAGCTGGCCTTCGAAGCGTTCGAACAGGGTGAAGGCGTCGGCGGTGGCACCGGCGAAACCGGCGATGACTTCGCCGTGGTACAGGCGGCGAACTTTCTTCGCGTTGCCTTTCATCACGGTGTTGCCGAGAGAAACCTGGCCGTCGCCGCCCATGACGACTTTGCCGTGGCGGCGGACTGAAACGATGGTGGTCAAGGGAAGAGTCTCCACACTGCGGGGCGAAAATGCCTTATGCCCATTCATATGGGGGTGGTGGAGAGGATTTCAACTGCGGGGCGGGAGAGGGGACGAGCGGTGCTTTGTACATGATCGGTCCCACGCAGAACGACATGATCGTTCCCACGCTCCGCGTGGGAATGCCTCAATGGACGCTCCGCGTCCCCGCGGCAAGGGACGCGGAGCGTCCCGGGCTGCATTCCCACGCGGAGCGTGGGAACGATCAGTGGGAAGTTGTTAGCGGCTCTGGCGTTGTTGTAACAACAGGTTGCTGAAGCCGGCGCCCGCCAGTTGTTTCTGGGCGGTGGTCAGTTGTTCGCGGTTGCTGAACGGGCCGACCAGTACGCGATACCAGGTTTCATCCTTGACCGTCCCGGACTCAACCGCGACCGCCTGACCGAGCAGAATGATCTGCGCGCGGACCTTGTCGGCATCCGTCTCTTTGCGGAACGAGCCGGCTTGCAGGAAGAACTTGGTCACCGGTGCAGCCTTCGTCACTGGTGGCGCTGGCGGTGGGGTGATCCCGGCCAGTGCAGCCTGTGCCCGTGCGGTGTCGATCTTCGCCGCTTCCGCCGGGGTCACCGGCGTGGTCGGGATTGCCGGCACTTGTGGCGTCGGCAGGGTTTTCTCCGGCACCGCGTCCGGCGGCACGATCACTTCCGATTCCGGCAGCAGGGTGTAGAAGTCGTACTTCGGCTTCACCGGTTGCGTCGGGCTCGGCGGGGTCTTGTTGGCCTCGGCGATCTTGCTGGCTTTCTGTTGTTGCTGTTGCTCGACCTTCTCGCGCTTGACCGTGTCGCTGCCCTTGCCCGGCTCCAGTTTCATCAGAAACACGATGAACGCGCCGACCGTCAGGCCGATGGCCATCCACAGCCAACCCGGAATCGGCTGCTTTGCTGGAGCTTGGTAACGGCTGGCGCCACGCTTGGGTGCAGGTTTTTTCTTGGCAGCCAACTTACATGCGCTCCAGGGTTTCCAGGCCGAGCAGTTCCAGGCCTTGCTTGAGGGTACGGCCGGTCAGCGCGGCAAGGCGCAGACGGCTTTGCATTTGTGCCGGGGTGTCGGCGGTGAGGATCGGGCAGTTCTCGTAGAAGCTGGAGAACAGGCCGGCCACCTCGTACAGGTAGGTGCACAGGGTGTGTGGCGTGCCCTTTTCCGCAACGTTGTTCAGCACTTCACCGAACTGCGCCAGTTTGGCTGCCAGATCGTGTTCCTGGGGCGCTTCGAGGACGATCTGGCCATCGACTTCGCTGTATTCCTTTTCAAGCTTGCGGAACACACCGGCCACGCGGGTGTAGGCGTACAGCAGGTACGGGGCGGTGTTGCCTTCGAGGTTCAGCATCTGGTCGAAGTTGAAGCTGTAGTCGCTGGTGCGGTGTTTCGACAGGTCGGCGTATTTCACCGCGCCGATGCCGACCACTTTGGCGATCGCGCGCAGTTCGTCTTCGGCCAGTGTCGGGTTCTTTTCCTTCACCAGGCTGTAGGCGCGTTCCTGCGCTTCGGTCAGCAGGTCGATCAGCTTCACGGTGCCGCCGTCACGGGTCTTGAACGGACGGCCGTCGGCGCCGTTCATGGTGCCGAAGCCCATGTGCTCCATTTCCATCGGATGGGTCACGAAACCGGCCTTGCGCGCCACGGCGAACACTTGCTGGAAGTGCAGGGCCTGACGCTGGTCGACGAAGTACAGCGCACGGTCGGCCTTCAGCTTGCCGCTGCGATAACGCACGGCCGCCAGGTCGGTGGTGGCGTACAGGTAGCCGCCGTCGGCCTTGACGATGATCACCGGCAGCGGCTCGCCTTCGGCGTTCTTGAATTCGTCGAGGAACACGCACTGGGCGCCGTTACTCTCGACCAGCATGCCGGCGGCTTTCAGGTCGTTGACCACGTTGATCAGGTCGTCGTTGTAGGCGCTTTCGCCCATCACGTCGGCCATGGTCAGTTTGACGTTGAGCAGTTCATAGATCTTCTGGCAGTGCGACAGCGAGATATCCTTGAACTTGGTCCACAGCGCCAGGCATTCAGCGTCGCCGGCCTGCAACTTGACCACCAGACCACGGGCGCGGTCGGCGAATTCCGGGGATTCGTCGAAGCGTTGCTTGGCGGCGCGGTAGAAGTTTTCCAGGTCCGACAGCTCGTCGCTGGTGATCGGGTTTTCCTGCAGGTACGCCATCAACATGCCGAACTGGGTGCCCCAGTCGCCAACGTGGTTCTGACGGATCACGGTGTCGCCGAGGAATTCGAGTACCCGCGCCACACCGTCGCCAATGATGGTCGAGCGCAGGTGGCCGACGTGCATCTCTTTGGCCAGGTTCGGTGCCGACAGGTCGACCACGGTGCGTTGTGCCGGGCCGGCCTTGCGCACGCCGACGTGAGCGTCGGCCAGAGCCGCGTCGAGGCGCGAGGCCAGCGCCTGGGTGTTCTGGAAGAAATTGATGAAGCCAGGACCGGCGATTTCGGCCTTGGTGACGTTCTCGTCAGCCGGCAGGGCGGCGATGATTTTTTCCGCCAGGTCGCGTGGCTTCATGCCCGCAGGCTTGGCCAGCATCATCGCGATGTTGCTGGCGAAGTCGCCGTGGGTCTTGTCCCGGGCGTTTTCCACCTGGATCGCCGGCGTCAGGCCTTCAGGCAACACACCTTCGTTGACGAGTTGGGTGAGGGCTTGTTGGATCAGCTGGCGAATGGTGTCTTTCATGGTCTTCTCTTTCGACCGCAAGCGCGGCGGCGCATCGATGCGCGGGTGGAAAAACTGGGCATTATCCGTTGCGAAGACGGGCTTGCCAACCTTAGCAGGCAGGATGTGGATGTGTGGTGACAATTCGTCAGCCATCGCTGGCAAGCCAGCCCCCACAAGAGCGACACAATTCGCCTGTGGGAGCTGGCTTGCCAGCGATAGCGATCGATCAATCAATACAAGTCGACGGGGTCGACATCCAGCGACCAGCGCACCGCCCGGCCGCTTGGCATCTGCTCCAGCACCAGCAGCCAGCTCGCCAGCAGTCGGTGTAGCGGCGCCCGGGCCGTGGCCTGTAACAGAAGCTGCGCGCGGAAACGCCCGGCCCGGCGTTCCATCGGCGCCGGCACGGGTCCCAGCAGTTCAATGCCGGTCAGGCTCTGTTCGGCCAGCAAGCGCTCGGCCTCGCTGCAGGCTTCATCAAGAAAGCCTTCGGCCTGCCCCGGCTTGTGCGCTTCGGCGCGCAACAGCGCCAGATGCGCGAACGGCGGCAGGCCGGCGGCGCGGCGTTCGCTCAGGGCCTGTTCGGCGAAGGCGAAGTAACCCTGCTCGGTCAGTTGCACCAACAAAGGATGGTCGGCGAGGTGGGTCTGGATGATCACCTTGCCCGGTTCCTCCGCACGCCCGGCGCGCCCGGCAACCTGCACGATCAGCTGCGCCATGCGCTCGCTGGCGCGGAAGTCGCCGGAGAACAGACCGCCGTCGGCATCGAGGATCGACACCAGCGTCACCCGAGGGAAATGGTGCCCCTTGGCCAACATCTGGGTGCCGACCAGAATGCACGGCTGACCTTTCTGGATCGTGGTGAACAACTGGTTCATCGCGTCCTTGCGCGACGTGCTGTCCCGGTCGACGCGCAACACCGGATAGTCCGGGAACAGAATCGCCAGCCGTTCCTCGGCCCGCTCGGTGCCGGCGCCCACGGGGCGCAGATCGACCTTGTTGCACTTCGGGCATTGGCGCGGCACGCGCTCCACGTAACCGCAGTGGTGGCAGCGCAACTCGCCGTAGCGCTGGTGCACGGTCATCCGCGCATCGCAGCGCTGGCATTCGGACATCCAGCCGCAGTCATGGCACAGCAGAGTCGGGGCAAAGCCGCGACGGTTGAGGAACACCAATACCTGCTGGCCGGCGGCGAGGGTCTGGCCGATGGCTTGCTGCATCGGACCGGAAATGCCGCTGTCCAGTGGACGGCTTTTCACATCCAAGCGCAGGAAGCGTGGCTGCTTGGCGCCACCGGCCCGCTCGTTCAGGCGTAGGAGTCCGTAGCGGCCGGTGTAGGCGTTGTGCAGGCTTTCCAGCGATGGCGTCGCCGAGCCGAGCACGATCGGGATGTTTTCCTGCCGCGCCCGCACCAGCGCCAGATCCCGCGCGTGGTAGCGCAGGCCTTCCTGCTGTTTATAGGAGCCGTCGTGTTCTTCGTCGATGATGATCAGACCCGGATTCTTCATCGGGGTGAACAGCGCCGAGCGGGTGCCAATAATAATGTCGGCCTCGCCGTCACGGGCGGCGAGCCACGCGTCCAGACGATCACGGTCGTTGACCGCCGAGTGCAGCAAGGCGATGCGGGCGTTGAAGCGTTGCTCGAAGCGGGCGAGGGTCTGCGGGCCGAGGTTGATCTCCGGGATCAGCACCAGCGCCTGTTTGCCGGCCTCAAGGGTTTCGCGGATCAGCTGCAAATAGACTTCGGTCTTGCCGCTGCCGGTGACCCCGGCCAGCAGGAACGCGTGATAACTGTCGAACCCGGCGCGAATCGCCTCGTACGCGGCGCGCTGTTCGCTGTTGAGCGGCAGCTCGGGCTGGGCCCGCCAGTGTTCATGGCGTGCGCCGGGGGCGTGGCGGCGCACTTCGACCTGCACCAGATCCTTGGCCAACAGCAGATCGAGGCTGTCTTTGCTCAGCATCAATTTGCTCAGCAACTGATGGGCCACGCCGTGAGGGTGCTGGGCCAAAGTCGCCAGGGCTTCACGCTGGCGCGGGGCGCGGGCGATGCGCGGGTCATCGAGGCTGGCGCCGGGAGCGGCGGACCAGAAGCGTTCCTGCCGAACCTCGGCCAGTTCGCCCTGGCGCAGCAGCACCGGCAGCGCCCAGCTCAGGGTGTCGCCGAGGCTGTGCTGATAATACTGCGCCGTCCACAGGCACAGCTTGAACAGCGCCGGCGGTAGCGGAGCGGTGGCGTCGAGCAGCGCCAGTGCCGGTTTGAGCTTCTCCACTGGCACTTCACTGGTGTCATTGACCTCCACCAGAATCCCGATCATCTCCCGTCGGCCGAACGGCACCCGCAGGCGCATGCCCGGTTGCAACTGCGAACGCAGCACGCCGGCCGGGGCCCGATAGTCGAACAGGCGGCGCAGGGGCGAAGGCAGGGCGAGGCGCAGAATGGCGTCGGGCACGCGGGATCTCGATTAGAAGCTAACAAGCAGCAGGGATGAGGTTTGGGACGGGAGCCTAGCAGACGGTCGGTCTCAGTGACAGCTTGCGTGATCGGGATTGTCTGGTAGAATCCGCGGCCTAATTACGTGCGGTATTCAACAATCGTGTTGGATGGCGGCACGCCAGCTGAGGAAAACACCATGAAAGCCGATATCCACCCGAATTACCCAGAAGTTGCAGTAACTTGCAGCTGCGGCAACAAGTTCGAAACCCGTTCGACCTTTGGCAAAGCCCTGGCGATCGACGTTTGCAACGAGTGCCACCCGTTCTACACCGGTAAGCAGAAGACTCTGGACACCGGTGGTCGCGTTCAGAAGTTCGCCGACCGTTTCGGTGCTTTCGGCGCGAAAAAGGCCTAAGGCCCTTCATTCTGGAAAACCTCAGCGGCTTTTCCGGTCTGATGAAAAAGGCGTCCCTTGCGGGCGCCTTTTTTGTGTCCGCGATTTGGCTCTCCGCCGCCCAGGCCTTGTGCCCGGCGCCGACCGGGCTGGACAGCGCCACGGTGCAGCGCGTGGTCGACGGCGACACCCTGCGTCTGAGCGACGGGCGCAATGTGCGGATGATCGGCCTCAATACGCCCGAACTCGGCAAGCAGGGTCGTAGCGACGAGCCGCTTGCGGTGGCTGCGCGCAAGCGCCTCGAAGCCCTGGTCGCCGAGAGCGGCGGGCGGGTCGGCCTGCGACTCGGCGCCGAGTCCAAGGACCGTTACGGCCGCACCCTGGCCCATGTTTTCAGCGCCAGGGGTGAGAATCTCGAAGCGCAGATGCTCGCCGATGGCCTCGGTTTCCAGGTCGCGGTGGCGCCGAATGTCGATCTGGTCGATTGCCAGCAAGCTGCCGAACGCCGCGCGCGGCAGGCCGGGCTCGGCCTGTGGAAGCGCTCACCTGTACTGAAAGCGGAGCAGATCGAGCGCTCGGGTTTCGCGCTGGTCAGCGGTCGTGTGAGCAAGGTTCAACGCAATCGCGGCGGAATCTGGATCGAGTTGCAGGACAAGCTTGTACTGCGTGTTGCACCCAATCTGCTTGATCGCTTCGACGCAGCCTCTCTGCAGGCGTTGAAGGGCAAGCAGATCGAGGCCCGTGGCTGGGTGGTCGACCGTTCCCGGCGCGGTGGACTGAAATCAGGTCAGGCGCGCTGGCTGTTGCCGCTGACCGATCCTTCGATGCTCCAGCCGTCCCGTTGAATAAAAAGTTGTAGACATTTTTTCTGTCGATTGTGAACAGTCTAACCCTTGTGCGCCGTGGCTCTTGGCCCAAAGTCTTAGGGCAGGGCGCTTGACAGGGGTGACCGGGCAGTCTTGTGGGGACTTTGCGAGGCGCGTATCCTCGCTGACCAGTCTGTCCAACAGTAAAAAGCGGAATGCCAAAATGTCTGATCTGAAAACTGCCGCTCTCGAATATCATGCCAATCCTCGTCCAGGAAAGCTGAGTGTCGAGCTCACCAAGGCCACTGCTACCGCCCGCGACCTGTCGCTGGCCTACAGCCCCGGCGTAGCTGAACCAGTGCGCGAGATCGCCCGCGATCCTGAACTGGCCTACAAGTACACCGGCAAGGGCAACCTGGTTGCAGTCATTTCCGATGGCACCGCGATTCTGGGCCTGGGTAACCTCGGCCCACTGGCTTCCAAGCCAGTGATGGAAGGTAAAGGCGTGCTGTTCAAGCGCTTCGCCGGCATTGACGTCTTCGACATCGAAGTCGACTCCGAAAGCCCGCAAGCCTTCATCGACACCGTAAAACGCATTTCCATCACCTTCGGCGGCATCAACCTGGAAGACATCAAGGCGCCTGAGTGCTTTGAAATCGAACGCGCGCTGATCGAGCAGTGCGACATTCCGGTCTTCCACGATGACCAGCACGGCACCGCGATCGTGACCGCTGCGGGCATGATCAACGCCCTGGAAATCGCTGGCAAAACCCTGGCCGACGCCAAGATCGTCTGCCTGGGCGCTGGCGCCGCCGCCATCTCCTGCATGAAATTGCTGGTGAGCATGGGCGCCAAGGTCGAAAACATCTTCATGGTTGACCGTACCGGCGTTATCCACGCTGGCCGTGACGACCTGAACCAGTACAAGGCTGTGTTCGCTCACCCTACCGAGAAACGCACCCTGGACGACGCCATCGAAGGTGCTGACGTATTCGTCGGCCTGTCGGGTCCAAACCTGCTGAGCGCCGAGCAACTCAAGCGCATGGCGGCCAACCCGATCGTCTTCGCCTGCTCCAACCCGGATCCGGAAATCTCCCCGGAACTGGCTCATGCCACCCGTAACGATGTGATCATGGCCACCGGCCGTTCGGACTACCCGAACCAGGTCAACAACGTACTGGGCTTCCCGTTCATCTTCCGTGGTGCCCTGGACGTTCGCGCCAAGCGCATCAACGAAGAAATGAAGATCGCTGCCGCCAACGCCCTGCGCGAACTGGCCAAGCTGCCGGTTCCTCAGGAAGTGTGCGACGCCTACGGCGGTATCTCCCTGGAATTCGGTCGTGAGTACATCATTCCGAAGCCAATGGACAAGCGCCTGATCACCGTGATCTCCGACGCCGTGGCCAAGGCCGCGATCGAGACTGGTGTGGCGACCCTGCCATATCCGAAGAACTACCCGCTGAAAAGCGTGGATGACGTGTTCAACGGCTAAGCCGTTGTAGCGCTTCAGCCGAAAGCCCCGGTTCGTGAGAGTCGGGGCTTTTTTGTGCCTGTTGATTTTGGGGTGATCTTTAGGGCCTCTTCGCGGGCAAGCCCGCTCCCACAGGGTTTTGTGGCGTTCACAAATGGAGCGCACACCCGGTTACTGTGGGAGCGGGCTTGCCCGCGAAGAGGCCGGCTCAGACAACACAAAATGAACAGGCAATAAAAAGCCCCGCACTTCAATCGAAGGCGGGGCTTTTTGGCGGATCAGGATCAGAACAAATCGATCGGCGCCTGTTCATCCGCCGGCAGCGGACTGCCCGGTACGGCGCCATTGCCGATCTCGTTGACCGACGGCGGCGTGTCCTCAGCCTTGAACAGCTCGAAGTACGCACCCGGTGTGCTCGGCGATGCCGCGCGACCGCTGACCGGGTCCACCCGCAGGCTGAGGATGCCTTCCGGCTCCGGCTGGACATGCGGTGGCTTGTCCTTGAGCGCGGCGGCCATGTAGTTCATCCAGATCGGCAGTGCCACGGTGCCGCCGAATTCCCGGCGACCGAGGCTTTCCGGCTGGTCGAAACCGGTCCACACGGTGGTCACGTAGTCGGCGTTGTAGCCGGAGAACCACGCATCCTTGGATTCGTTGGTGGTACCGGTCTTGCCGGCGATGTCGCTGCGGCCCAGAGCCAGTGCGCGCCGGCCGGTGCCAAGCTTGATCACGTCCTGCAGCATGCTGTTGAGGATGTAGGTGGTACGGCCATCGACGATGCGCTCGGCGACGGCTGGTGCTTGGGGCACGGCAGCGTTGCCCGGCGCTTCACCCGGAACCGGCGCTGCATTGACCGTGAACGCCTGGGTGGCGGGTGCGGCAATGCCGTCGGTAGCTGCGGCGCCCTGCGGTACGGTCGGCGGGTTGGCGACGAACAGCGTATCGCCATTGCGGCTTTCGATCTTGTCGATGATGTACGGGGTGATCTTGTAGCCGCCGTTGGCAAAGGTGCTCCAGCCGGTGGCAATTTCCATCGGCGTCAGGGTCGCGGTGCCCAGCGCCAGCGACAGGTTTGGCGGCAGGTCCTGCTTGTTGAAGCCGAAGCGGGTGATGTAGTCGATGGTCTTGCCTACGCCCATCGCCTGCAACAGGCGGATCGACACCAGGTTGCGCGACTTGTACAGCGCCTCACGCAGGCGGATCGGGCCGAGGAACGTGTTGGTGTCGTTCTTCGGACGCCAGACCTTGTCCAGGTACTCGTCGACGAACACGATCGGTGCGTCGTTGACCAGGCTGGCGGCGGTGTAGCCGTTATCCAGCGCGGCGCTGTAGACGAACGGCTTGAAGCTCGAGCCCGGCTGACGCTTGGCCTGCATCGCGCGGTTGTAGTTGCTTTGTTCGAAGGCGAAACCGCCGACCAGCGAACGGATCGCGCCGTTCTGCGGGTCCAGCGACACCAGCGCGCCCTGGGCCTGCGGAATCTGGCTGAACTTCAGCGAATTGTTCGGCTGGCGCTGCACGCGAATCAGGTCGCCGATCTGTGCCACATCCGACGGCTGACGCGGCGCGGCACCCATGCTGTTGGTGTTGAGGAACGGGCGTGCCCATTTCATGGTGTCCCATGCCACGTGCTCTTCGCCGGTGCGGGTCAGCACTTGCAGGCCGTTCTTGTCGACCTGGGTGACGATGGCCGGTTCGAGGCTGCTGATGGTGCGTTGCTTGGTCAGTTCGGTGGCCCAGGCTTCGCGGGTCTTGCCCGGCAGGCGCGATTCAGGACCACGGTAGCCGTGACGCTGGTCGTAGGTCATCAGGCCTTCGTGCAGCGCGGTGTTGGCCATTTCCTGGAGGTTGCTCGGCACCGTGGTGGTAACGCGGAAACCTTCGGTATAGGCGTCGCTGCCGTAGCGGCCGACCATTTCGGCACGGGCCATCTCGGCGATGTACGGCGCGTTCACTTCCGGTGTCGGCACGTGATAGCTGGCGTTCAGCGGTTCGTTGATCGCGGCGGTGTAGTCGGCTTCGGTGATTTTGCCGAGTTTGTACATGCGGCCGAGGATCCAGTCACGACGCTCCTTGCTGCGCGCCGGGTTGGCCAACGGGTTGAAGCGCGACGGGGCTTTCGGCAGGCCGGCGATCATCGCCATCTGCGCCAGGCTGACTTCGCGGATCGACTTGCCGTAATACACCTGTGCCGCCGCCTCGATGCCGTAGGCGCGGTTGCCCAGGTAGATCTTGTTCACGTACAGCTCAAGGATCTCGTCCTTGGTCAATTGCCGCTCGATCTGCAGGGCCAGCAGGATTTCCGTGGTCTTGCGCGAGAAGCTGCGTTCGCTGGTCAGGAAGAAGTTCTTCGCCACCTGCATGGTGATGGTGCTGCCGCCGGACTGGATGTGCCCGCTCTTGACCAGTTGGGTCGCGGCACGCATCAGGCTGCTCGGATCAACGCCGTAGTGGTTGGCGAAGTTGTCGTCTTCAGCACTTAGTAACGCATTGATGAAATTGGGGGGAATGTCGGCGAAACGGATCGGTGTGCGGCGCATTTCGCCAAATTCTGCGATCAACTTGTTGTCGCTGCTGTAGACCCGGAGCGGAATCTGCAACTGAATGCTTCTCAGCGCCTCCACAGATGGCAAACCCGGACTAAGGTAAAGAAACGCGCCGCTGAGACCTAAAAGCAGTCCGCAGAAAACGGCGACGATGGACCAACCGAAAAATTTCAGCAGACGAATCAAGGCTTTTGGACATCCACGGCAAAGAATGAATTGGGCGACAGGGTCCCGGTTAACACACAGAACGACCCGCGCCGGCAGTAAAAAGCGGAAAAAAACGCTGGGCATTATAAGCACTTTTCCGCTGGGGGCGTCATTTGCGCTTCTGTCAAGACGGGGCGAGGGAACGCAATGCGCATTACAGAGTCCGTAACTCACGGAAAGTCATAGGGAATTGGTAGTGCTAGGACTCTTCAATAAAAAGGCCAATACGTTACTGGGGATCGATATCAGCTCCACGTCGGTGAAGCTGCTGGAGCTGAGCCGTCAGGGGGAGCGCTACCGGGTCGAGGCGTATGCGGTGGAGCCGTTGCCGGCGAACGCCGTGGTCGAAAAGAACATCGCCGAACTCGAGGGCGTCGGCCAGGCACTGTCCCGGGTGCTGGTCAAGGCGCGCACCGGGCTGAAAACCGTGGCGGTGGCCGTGGCGGGCTCGGCGGTGATCACCAAGGTCATCGAGATGGACGCCGGGCTGTCCGACGACGAGCTGGAAAACCAGCTCAAGATCGAAGCCGATCAATACATTCCCTATCCGCTGGACGAGGTCGCCATCGACTTCGAAGTCCAGGGCGTTTCGCCGCGCAACCCCGAACGGGTCAACGTGCTGCTGGCCGCCTGTCGCAAGGAAAACGTCGAAGTCCGCGAAGCGGCGCTCGCTCTCGCCGGGCTGACCGCGCGGGTGGTAGATGTAGAGGCGTATGCGCTGGAGCGCTCGTTCGGCCTGCTGGCCAAGCAACTGGCGGCTTCCCAGGAGCGCCTGACGGTGGCCGTGGTCGACATCGGCGCCACCATGACCACCCTCAGCGTCCTGCACAACGGCCGGATCATCTACACCCGCGAACAACTGTTCGGCGGTCGACAGCTGACCGAGGAAATCCAGCGCCGTTACGGCCTGACCCTTGAGCAGGCGGGGCTCGCCAAGAAGCAGGGCGGCCTGCCGGACGACTACGTCAGTGAGGTGCTGCAGCCATTTCGCGAGGCGCTGGTGCAGCAGGTGTCGCGCTCCCTGCAGTTCTTTTTCGCCTCCGGCCAGTACAACGCTGTCGACCACATTCTGCTGGCCGGTGGCACGGCGTCGGTGCCCGGCCTCGACCGGCTGATCGAAGAGCGCCTGAACACCCCGACCCAGGTTGCCAACCCGTTTTCCGACATGGCCTTGAGCAGCAAGGTCAACGCCGGGGCCCTGGCGAGCGATGCGCCGGCCCTGATGATTGCCTGCGGGCTCGCGCTCAGGAGTTTCGATTGATGGCGCGGATCAACCTTTTACCCTGGCGCGAGGAGCGTCGCGAAGAACGGCGCAAACGCTTCCTGCTGGTCTTGACCGGTGTGGTGGTCGGTTCGGTGGGGGCGGTGCTCATTGCCGATCAGATCATCAGCGCCGCCATCGCCCGGCAGGTCGTGCGCAATGACTACATCGGCAAGCAGATCGCCGTGGTCGACGAGCGGATCAAACAGATCAGCGAGCTCAAGGCCCATCGCCAGCAACTGGTGGAGCGCATGCGCATCATCCAGGACTTGCAGGGCAACCGGCAGATCAGCGGGCGGATCTTCGATCAGCTGGCGCGCACCTTGCCCGATGGGGTGTATTTCACTGACGTGAAAATGGTCGGCAAGACCCTTTCGATCAGCGGCGCGGCGGAGTCCAACAATCGGGTGTCCGACCTGATGCGCAACCTCGATGCCTCCGACTGGTTCGATGCGCCCAACCTCAATGAAGTGAAAGCCACCACTGCCGGACAAGTGGATCAGGCCAACGTCTTTCAGCTGACCGTTCGCCAGACTCGTCCCCGGCTCGAGGAGGGCGACCAATGAAGCCGTCCGAGTGGTTGGACAGCCTGCGCAATGTCGATTTCAACGACCTGGACACCAGTAACATCGGTTCCTGGCCGCCAGTGGTCAAAACTCTGGCTGGCGGGCTGTTGATGGTGCTGGTCCTGGCGCTTGGCTATAACTTTTTCATCAGTGACCTGGAGAGCCAGCTCGAGCTCAAGCGTGAGGAGGAGGTCACCCTCAAGGAGCAATTCGCGAGCAAGGCGCACATGGCGGCCAATCTGGAGCTATACACCCAACAGATGAAGGAGATGGAAAACTCGTTCGGCGTGCTGTTGCGGCAACTGCCCAGTGACACCGAGGTGCCAGGGTTGCTGGAAGACATCACCCGTACCGGGTTGGGTAGCGGTCTTGAATTCGAAGAGATCAAACTGCTGCCGGAGGTCACCCAGCAGTTCTACATCGAGCTGCCCATCCAGATCACCGTGACCGGGGCCTATCACGACCTTGCCACCTTCGTCAGCGGCGTGGCCGGGCTGCCACGGATCGTCACCCTGCACGATTTCGAGCTGGCGCCGGCCAATCCCGAAGGCGGGCCGAAGTTGCGCATGAGCATTCTCGCCAAGACCTACCGCTACAACGACAAGGGGCTGCAGAAATGAGCCCGATCCGTTTTATCGCCTTGTCGGCATTGTTATTGATGCTCGGTGGCTGTGGCGGCGATGACTTCAGTGACCTCGACGCCTACATGAATGAAGTGCGCCTGCGTCCGCCGGGCAAGATCGAGCCGACCCCAACCTTCCGCTCCTACCCGACGTTCACCTACAGCGCCGCCAACCTGCGCAGTCCGTTTTCGCGTCAGCTGCGGGTCGATCTGGCCGGGCAGAAACACGGCTCGCGCGACGTGAAACCCGATCCCAACCGGGTCAAGCAATACCTTGAAGGTTTCAACATCGAGCAGTTTGAAATGGTCGGCACGATTGCCAACGCCTCCGGTTCCTTCGCCCTGCTGCGAGGCGCGGGCGGCGTCCATCGGCTCAAGGTCGGCGACTATCTGGGGCGCAACGACGGGCGCATCGTCGCCATCAGCGCTTCACAGGTCGAAGTGGTGGAGATCGTTCCGGATGGCCAGGGCGCCTGGCTTGAGCGGCCGCGCACCATTCCTTTGAAAGAGCATTCATAAGTGGAAGTCGAACAATGAACAGGATTTTCTCCACCCTCGGTTTCTCGCTATGGATAGCGCTGCTTTCGCCGATGGTACAGGCAGCCAATCTGAAGGCGCTGGACGTCGCGGCACTGCCGGGCGACCGGGTCGAGTTGAAGCTGTCGTTCGACGGCCCGCCTCCGCAGCCCAAAGGCTACACCACCGATTCGCCGGCGCGGATCGCCCTCGATCTGCCGGGTGTCGCCAGTCAGCTGGCGAGCAAGACCCGTGACCTGGGCAGCGGCAATGCCCGCACGGCCACGGTGGTCGAGGCCAATAACCGGACGCGGCTGATCATCAGCCTGACGCAACTGGCGCCTTACGACACCCGGGTCGAAGGCAATACGGTGTTTGTGGTGGTCGGGCAGGGCAGCAAAACCGCTGCTCCGCGTACGGCGGCTCGTGCACCGCGTGCGGCACCGGCGGCGGCGCCGGTCCGCACGTATACGCCGACCGCCAGGGCCATTCGCGGCGTGGATTTCCAGCGTGGCACGGCGGGTGAGGGCAATGTGGTCATTGATCTGTCCGACCCGGCCATTGCCCCGGACATTCAGGAACACGACGGCAAGATCATCCTCAATTTCGCGCGTACCCAATTGCCCGAGCCGCTGCGGGTGCGCCTCGACGTCAAGGATTTCGCCACCCCGGTGCAGTTCGTCAATGCCGGTGTCAGCGGTGATCGGGCGACGATCACCGTCGAACCCAGCGGTACGTTCGACTATTCCACTTACCAGACCGACAACAAGCTGACCGTCAGCATCCGGCCGTTGACCGTCGATGACCTGCAAAAGCGCAACGCCGACCGCAACAGCTATAACGGCGAAAAGCTCTCTCTCAACTTCCAGGACATCGATGTGCGTTCGGTGCTGCAACTGATCGCCGACTTCACCAACCTCAATCTGGTGGCCAGCGATACGGTGCAGGGCGGGATCACCTTGCGCCTGCAAAACGTGCCGTGGGATCAGGCGCTGGATCTGGTGCTCAAGACCAAAGGCCTGGACAAGCGCAAGGTCGGCAATGTGTTGCTGGTGGCGCCGGCCGATGAAATCGCTGCGCGTGAGCGGCAGGAACTGGAATCGCAGAAACAGATCGCCGAACTGGCGCCGCTGCGCCGCGAGCTATTGCAAGTGAACTACGCCAAGGCTGCGGACATCGCCAAGCTGTTCCAGTCGGTCACCAGCGCCGAGGCGAAGGTCGACGAACGGGGTTCGATCACCGTCGATGAGCGGACCAACAACATCATTGCCTACCAGACTCAGGATCGCCTCGACGAACTGCGGCGGATTGTGGCGCAGCTGGATATTCCGGTGCGTCAGGTGATGATCGAGGCGCGGATCGTCGAGGCCAACGTCGATTACGACAAGAGCCTGGGCGTGCGCTGGGGCGGTTCGATTCAGAACAAGGGCAACTGGAACACTTCCGGGGTCAGCAACGGTTCGTCGACCACCATTGGCACGCCGGGCAGCACCAGCACCAACTCGCCGTTCGTCGACATGGGCACGGTCAACAACACGTCCGGGATCGGCATCGCGTTCATCACCGACAACGTCTTGCTCGACCTTGAGCTGACCGCGATGGAGAAGACCGGCAACGGCGAAATCGTCTCGCAGCCCAAGGTGGTCACCTCCGACAAGGAAACCGCGAAGATCCTCAAGGGCACCGAGATTCCGTACCAGGAAGCCAGCTCCAGCGGCGCTACGTCGGTGTCCTTCAAGGAGGCGTCGCTGTCGCTGGAGGTGACGCCGCAGATCACCCCGGACAACCGCATCATCATGGAGGTCAAGGTCACCAAGGACGAACCGGACTATCTGAACAAAGTGCAGGATGTACCGCCGATCAAGAAAAACGAGGTCAATGCCAAGGTGCTGGTGAACGACGGCGAGACCATCGTGATCGGGGGCGTTTTCTCAAATACTCAAAGCAAGGTTGTAGATAAGGTGCCATTTCTTGGCGATGTGCCGTATCTTGGCCGCCTTTTCCGGCGTGATGTGGTTTCGGAGAAAAAATCCGAGCTGCTGGTCTTTCTCACTCCGCGTATCATGAATAACCAGGCGATTGCTGTGAGTCGTTGATTCTGTGCGAAATTTGATTCTTGTAGGACCGATGGGGGCTGGAAAAAGCACCATCGGCCGATTACTGGCCAAAGAGCTGCGCCTGCCGTTCAAGGATTCCGACAAGGAAATTGAACTGCGTACGGGCGCCAATATTCCGTGGATCTTCGACAAGGAAGGCGAGCCCGGCTTTCGTGACCGTGAGCAGGCGATGATCGCCGAGCTGTGCGCGTTCGACGGCGTGGTGCTGGCGACCGGCGGCGGCGCGGTGATGCGCGATGCCAACCGCAAGGCCCTGCACGAGGGCGGGCGGGTGGTGTATCTGCACGCCTCCGTCGAACAGCAAGTCGGCCGCACCTCTCGCGACCGCAACCGGCCGTTGCTGCGCACCGCCAATCCGGAGAAAACCCTGCGCGATCTGCTGGCGATCCGTGATCCGCTCTATCGGGAAATCGCCGATCTGGTGGTGGAAACCGACGAGCGGCCACCACGCATGGTCGTACTCGATATTCTCGACCGTCTGGCGCAGCTTCCGCCCCGTTAAAGCATCGCTCGAAATGCGCTATCCTCGGCGTCCTGTTACAGCCCGCCGAGGTTGTGGCGGATGGCGAGCGAGCGGCGTCATACCCGCTATAGGCCGCAGACAACCAATAATTCAGGGCAGGACGCCTGCTTCCATCTTCACTGTGGGGACACATGCAGACACTCAAGGTCGACCTAGGCGAGCGCAGCTACCCGATTCACATTGGCGAGGGACTGCTGGACCAGCCAGAGCTGCTGGCCCCGCATATCCATGGGCGGCAAGTGGCAATCATCTCCAACGAGACCGTTGCGCCGCTCTATCTCGAACGTCTGACCCGCAGCCTGGCGCAGTTTTCGGTGGTTTCCGTGGTGCTGCCCGACGGCGAAGCCTTCAAGAACTGGGAAACCCTGCAACTGATCTTCGACGGCCTGCTGACCGCCCGTCATGACCGCCGCACCACGGTGATCGCCCTCGGTGGCGGTGTGATCGGCGACATGGCCGGTTTCGCCGCCGCCTGCTACCAGCGCGGCGTCGATTTCATCCAGATTCCTACCACGCTGCTGTCACAGGTCGATTCTTCGGTGGGCGGCAAGACCGGGATCAACCATCCGCTGGGCAAGAACATGGTCGGCGCGTTCTATCAGCCGAATGTGGTGCTGATCGATACCGCGTCCCTGAAGACCCTGCCAGCGCGTGAGCTCTCGGCTGGCCTGGCGGAGGTCATCAAGTACGGTCTGATCTGCGATGAGCCGTTCCTGACCTGGCTCGAAGACAACGTCGACGCCCTGCGTGCGCTGGATCAAACGGCCCTGACCTATGCCATCGAACGCTCCTGCGCCGCCAAGGCGGCGGTGGTCGGCGCCGACGAGAAGGAAACCGGCGTACGGGCCACGCTCAACCTCGGCCACACCTTTGGTCACGCTATCGAAACCCACATGGGCTATGGTGTCTGGTTGCATGGTGAAGCGGTCGCCGCTGGCACCGTGATGGCGCTGGAAATGTCCGCGCGCCTGGGCTGGATCAGCGAGCAGGAGCGTGATCGTGGCATCCGCCTGTTCCAGCGTGCCGGTCTGCCGGTAATCCCGCCGGAAGAGATGACCGAAGCCGATTTTCTTGAACACATGGCAATTGACAAAAAAGTGATCGACGGTCGCTTGCGCCTGGTGCTGCTGCGCCGGATGGGCGAAGCGGTGGTGACCGACGATTATCCGAAAGAGGTTCTACAGGCCACGCTGGGAGCGGATTACCGCGCTCTGGCTCAGCTTAAAGGTTAATAAGATTCCGATGACTAGTTTGCATGCCGACGAGGCGTTCCTCGGCCATTTCCAGTTAAGTCACGACCCTTTCGCACCGCGGGTGCCGGGCTTCAAATTCTTCCCGGCCCAGCGCAAGCCGGTGTTGGGTCAACTGCATCACTTGGCTCGTTACAGTCAGTTGCTGCTGGTGGTCACTGGCCCGCAGGGCAGCGGCAAGACCCTGCTGCGCCAGGCGCTGGTTGCCAGTACCAACAAGCAATCGGTGCAGAGCGTCGTCGTTTCCGCCCGTGGCGCCGGCGATGCAGCCGGTGTGCTGCGCCAGATCGCCCAGGCGCTGGACGTGGCCCAGGCCGAAGTCGGGGCGATCCTCGATCAGGTCGTGCAGCTGGCGCTGACGGGGCAGGAAGTCTATCTGCTGGTGGACGATGCCGAGCAGCTCGACGAGTCCGCGCTTGAAGCCCTGATGGCGCTGGGTGCCGGCGCGCCGGAGGGCCGTCCGCATGTGTTCCTGTTCGGTGAGTCGTCACTGATCGCCCAGCTCGAGGCTTTGCACCTTGAGGAAGAGCGCTTCCACGTCATCGAATTGCAGCCGTACACCGAAGAAGAAACCCGCGAGTATCTCGACCAGCGGCTTGAAGGCGCCGGCCGGGGTGTCGAACTTTTCACCGCGGATCAGATCTCTGATATTCACGAAAGCTCCGAGGGTTGGCCGGGCAACATCAACCAGGTTGCTCGCGATGCTCTGATCGAAGTCATGATTGCCAGCCGCTCTGCGGTCAAGCGTCCAAGTATGGGGTTCAACATGCCGAAGAAACACGTATTGGCGATTTCCGCCGTCGTTGTGGTCGCGGTCGCTGCCGCCTGGCTGATGCCGGGTCGCAACAAGGCACCGACCACCGGTGCGCCGGCCAACGAGCAGGCGCAACTGCCCTTGGGCCAGGGTGCGCCGCAAGCGGGTGGCGCACCGTCCGTCGAATTCAACGGCAATACCCAGCCGATGCCGCTGCCATTGGTCGGCAACTCGCAGCCGGTAATGCGCGGTCCGCTGGCTGAAGCCGCTGGGGGCATCACTGAGGGCGACGACGGCGTGCCGGTCGAAGGTTCCAGCAACACGCCACCGACCGTGACCACCACTGCGCCACCTGCGGGCGTTCAGGCCGGCCCTGCGCCGACACCGGTTCCGGTTCCAGTCCCGGCGGCCAAGCCGACCCCGGCGCCGACCCAGGTCGCTACCGCCAAGCCTGTGCCTGCTCCGGCAGCTCCAGCGGCCAAACCGGCTCCGGCGCCTGCCAAGCCTGTTGCCGCCGCGAAACCTGCCGAGAAGCCGGTCACCGTCGCCAAGGCTGCCGGTGGCAGCTGGTACGCCGGTCAGCCGACCAGCAACTACGTGGTGCAGATCCTCGGTACCAGCTCCGAAGCGACCGCGCAAAACTTCGTCAAGGAGCAGGGCGGCGAGTACCGTTATTTCAAGAAAGTCCTCAACGGCAAGCCTCTCTACGTGATCACCTACGGCAACTTCGCCAATCGTGATGCAGCCGTTTCTGCCATCAAGGCCTTGCCAGCGAAGGTTCAGGCTGGTAAACCTTGGCCTCGCACTGTCGCCAGCGTCCAACAGGAACTGGCAACAACTCGCTGAAGATTCGGCGGCCTTACCCAGGCCGCCTCTCCAAGCACCTCAAAATCTCTACAAGTGCGCGCCGTCTCTACAGACCGCGTGCCTTGTAGTGTCTGCGTCACAGTAGTCTTTGAGTCGTTGCGGTCAAAATTAAAAAAGTTTTGACTAGCACAGCAGATCGCTTTAAACCTTTCACAAATGCGACATGAATTTGCGACATTTCGTCGTCAAATTTGTGAGCCTCTGTGTCGCTGTGTACAATGACCACCCTTTTGCCCCCGCAAAGCCGGCGTACGTTCGGCGCGGCAAGCAAGTGGTTGAATTGAAAAGAAATTTGCCTCGGTAAGAGGCAGCCTGGTGAGAAAGTGTCTATGAAAGCAGGTCTGTACCAACCAGATGAATTCAAGGATAACTGCGGTTTCGGCCTGATAGCCCATATGCAGGGCGAGCCCAGTCATACCCTTTTGCAAACGGCCATCGAGGCCCTGACCTGCATGACCCACCGCGGTGGGATTAATGCCGACGGCAAGACCGGTGACGGTTGCGGTCTGCTGATTCAAAAGCCCGACGCGTTCCTGCGTGCCATTGCCCAGGAAACCTTCAGCGTCGAGCTGCCCAAGCAATATGCCGTGGGCATGGTCTTCTTCAATCAGGATCCGGCCAAGGCCGAAGCCGCTCGCGAGAACATGAACCGCGAGATCCTGGCCGAAGGCCTGCAACTGATCGGCTGGCGCAAAGTGCCGATCGATACCAGCGTCCTCGGCCGCCTGGCCCTTGAGCGCCTGCCGCAGATCGAGCAGGTGTACATCGGCGGCGAAGGCCTGAGCGATCAGGACATGGCGGTCAAGCTGTTCAGCGCCCGTCGTCGCTCGTCCGTGGCCAACGCCGCCGACACCGACCACTACATCTGCAGCTTTTCCCACAAGACCATCATCTATAAAGGCCTGATGATGCCGGCCGACCTGGCCGCGTTCTATCCGGACCTGGGTGACCAGCGCCTGCAAACCGCGATCTGCGTGTTCCACCAGCGCTTCTCCACCAACACCCTGCCGAAATGGCCGCTGGCCCAGCCATTCCGCTTCCTCGCCCATAACGGCGAGATCAACACCATCACCGGCAACCGCAACTGGGCGCAGGCCCGTCGGACCAAGTTCACCAACGATCTGATGGATCTGGAAGAACTCGGCCCGCTGGTCAACCGTGTCGGTTCCGACTCCTCGAGCATGGACAACATGCTCGAACTGATGGTCACCGGCGGCATCGACCTGTTCCGTGGCGTGCGGATGATCATTCCGCCAGCGTGGCAGAACGTCGAAACCATGGACCCGGATCTGCGTGCGTTCTACGAGTACAACTCGATGCACATGGAGCCGTGGGACGGCCCGGCCGGCGTGGTAATGACCGACGGTCGCTACGCGGTGTGCCTGCTCGACCGTAACGGTCTGCGCCCGGCGCGCTGGGTCACCACCAAGAACGGTTTCATCACCCTCGCGTCGGAAATCGGCGTCTGGAACTACCAGCCTGAAGACGTGCTCGCCAAGGGCCGTGTCGGCCCGGGCCAGATCTTCGCCGTGGACACCGAAACCGGGCAGATCCTCGACACCGACGCGATCGACAACCGTCTCAAATCCCGTCATCCGTACAAGCAATGGCTGCGCAAGAATGCCCTGCGCATCCAGGCGACCATGGAAGACAACGACCACGGTTCGGCTTTCTACGACGTCGATCAGCTCAAGCAGTACATGAAGATGTATCAGGTCACGTTCGAAGAGCGCGATCAGGTACTGCGTCCGCTTGGCGAACAAGGCTACGAAGCCGTTGGCTCGATGGGCGACGACACGCCGATGGCCGTGCTGTCCCAGCGCGTGCGCACGCCGTACGACTATTTCCGTCAGCAGTTCGCGCAGGTGACCAACCCGCCGATCGACCCGCTGCGTGAAGCGATCGTGATGTCGCTGGAAATCTGCCTCGGTGCCGAGCGCAACATCTTCCAGGAGTCGCCGGAACACGCCTCGCGCGTGATCCTCAGCTCGCCGGTCATTTCCCCGGCCAAGTGGCGCTCGCTGATGAACCTCGACCGCCCGGGTTTCGAGCGGCAGATCATCGACCTCAACTACGACGAAAGCGTCGGCCTCGAAGCGGCGATCCGCAACGTCGCCGATCAGGCTGAAGAAGCCGTGCGTGCCGGTCGTACCCA
Organism: Pseudomonas sp. R15(2017); assembly: GCF_002112685.1. NCBI lineage: Bacteria > Pseudomonadati > Pseudomonadota > Gammaproteobacteria > Pseudomonadales > Pseudomonadaceae > Pseudomonas > Pseudomonas sp. R15(2017). The sequence continues at coordinate 113,511 of NZ_NEII01000004.1, read as the reverse complement.
GATCGTTCTGAGCGACCGTCATATCGCTCCGGGCAAACTGCCGATCCACGCTTCGTTGGCCACCGGCGCGGTGCACCACCGCCTGACCGAAAAAGGCCTGCGCTGCGACTCCAACATCCTCGTTGAAACCGCCACCGCCCGCGATCCGCACCACTTCGCCGTGCTGATCGGCTTTGGCGCCTCGGCGGTCTATCCGTTCCTCGCGTACGAAGTGCTGGGCGACCTGATCCGAACCGGTGAAGTGCTGGGCGACCTCTACGAGGTATTCAAGAACTACCGCAAAGGCATCACCAAAGGTCTGTTGAAGATCCTGTCGAAGATGGGCATCTCGACCATCGCGTCGTATCGCGGTGCGCAGCTGTTCGAAGCCATCGGTCTGTCCGAAGAAGTCTGCGAGCTGAGCTTCCGGGGCGTGCCGAGCCGTATCAAGGGTGCGCGTTTCGTCGACATCGAAGCCGAGCAGAAAGCACTGGCTACCGAAGCCTGGAGTCCGCGCAAGCCGATCCAGCAGGGCGGTCTGCTGAAGTTCGTCCACGGTGGCGAATATCACGCGTACAACCCGGACGTGGTCAACACCCTGCAAGCCGCCGTGCAGCAGGGCGACTACGCCAAATTCAAGGAATACACCTCGCTGGTGGACAACCGTCCGGTGTCGATGATCCGCGACCTGTTCAAGGTCAAGACCCTCGACACGCCGCTGGACATCAGTGAAGTCGAGCCGCTGGAGTCGGTGCTCAAGCGCTTCGACTCCGCCGGTATCTCGCTGGGCGCCTTGTCGCCGGAAGCTCACGAAGCCCTGGCCGAAGCCATGAACCGCCTCGGTGCGCGTTCCAACTCCGGCGAAGGCGGCGAAGAGCCGGCGCGCTACGGCACCATCAAGAGCTCGAAAATCAAACAGGTCGCGACCGGCCGTTTCGGTGTGACCCCGGAATACCTGGTCAACGCCGAAGTGCTGCAGATCAAGGTCGCCCAGGGCGCCAAGCCGGGCGAGGGCGGGCAACTGCCGGGCGGTAAAGTGAACGGGCTGATCGCCAAGCTGCGTTACGCAGTGCCGGGCGTGACCCTGATTTCGCCACCGCCGCACCACGACATCTATTCGATCGAAGACTTGTCGCAGCTGATCTTCGACCTGAAACAGGTCAACCCGAAGGCGCTGGTTTCGGTGAAACTCGTGGCTGAAGCAGGCGTCGGCACCATCGCCGCCGGTGTGGCCAAGGCCTATGCGGACTTGATCACCATCTCCGGCTACGACGGTGGCACCGGTGCTTCGCCTCTGACCTCGATCAAATACGCTGGCGCTCCGTGGGAACTCGGCCTGGCCGAAACCCACCAGACCCTGCGCGGCAACGACCTGCGCGGCAAGGTTCGGGTCCAGACCGACGGCGGCCTGAAGACCGGCCTCGACGTGATCAAGGCAGCCATCCTCGGCGCCGAAAGCTTCGGCTTCGGTACTGCGCCGATGATCGCGCTGGGCTGCAAATACCTGCGCATCTGCCACCTGAACAACTGCGCCACCGGCGTCGCGACCCAGAACGAGAAGCTGCGCAAGGATCACTACATCGGCACCGTCGACATGGTGGTGAACTTCTTCACCTACGTCGCCGAAGAAACCCGTGAGTGGCTGGCCAAGCTCGGCGTGCGTTCCCTCGAAGAGCTGATCGGCCGCACCGATCTGCTGGAAATTCTCGAAGGGCAGACTGCCAAGCAGCATCACCTGGATCTGACCCCGCTGCTGGGCAGCGATCACATCCCGGCGGACAAGCCTCAGTTCTGCGGCGTCGAGCGCAACCCGCCCTTCGACCAGGGCCTGCTGGCCGAGAAAATGGTCGAGATGGCAACGTCGGCGATCAACGATCTCAGCGGCGCCGAGTTCGATCTGGATATCTGCAACTGCGACCGTTCGATCGGCGCACGGATCTCCGGCGAAATCGCGCGCAAGCACGGCAACCAGGGCATGGCGAAAGCGCCGATCACCTTCCGCTTCAAGGGCACTGCCGGTCAGAGCTTCGGCGTGTGGAACGCCGGCGGTCTGAACATGTACCTGGAAGGCGACGCCAACGACTACGTCGGCAAAGGCATGACCGGTGGCAAGCTGACCATCGTGCCGCCGAAGGGCAGCGTTTATAAGACTCAGGAAAGCGCCATCATCGGCAACACCTGCCTGTACGGCGCCACGGGCGGCAAGCTGTTCGCCGCCGGCACCGCAGGCGAGCGTTTCGCCGTGCGCAACTCCGGTGCCCACACGGTTGTGGAAGGCACTGGCGATCACTGCTGTGAGTACATGACCGGTGGTTTTGTCTGCGTACTGGGCAAGACCGGTTACAACTTCGGCTCTGGCATGACCGGCGGTTTCGCCTACGTGCTCGACCAGGACAACACCTTCGTTGACCGGGTCAACCACGAACTGGTGGAAATCCAGCGGATCAGCGGCGAAGCGATGGAAGCCTATCGCAGCCACCTGCAGAACGTGCTGAACGAGTACGTCGCGGAAACCGACAGCGAGTGGGGTCGTGAGCTCGCCGAGAACCTCGATGACTACTTGCGCCGTTTCTGGCTGGTCAAGCCGAAGGCTGCCAACCTGAAGTCGTTGCTTTCCAGCACCCGTGCCAACCCGCAGTGATATGCGCCTGAAGAGTTTGATGAGGTTTTAACAATGGCTGAACGTCTGAATAACGACTTCCAGTTCATCGATGTCGGGCGCAAGGATCCGAAGAAGAAACTGTTGCGTCAACGCAAGAAAGAGTTCGTGGAAATCTACGAACCGTTCAAACCCCAGCAGTCGGCCGACCAGGCCCACCGCTGCCTGGGTTGCGGCAACCCGTATTGCGAATGGAAGTGCCCGGTGCACAACTTCATTCCGAACTGGCTGAAGCTGGTGGCCGAGGGCAACATCCTCCAGGCCGCCGAGCTGTCGCACCAGACCAACACCCTGCCGGAAGTCTGCGGCCGGGTGTGCCCGCAGGATCGTCTGTGCGAGGGTGCCTGCACCCTCAACGACGGCTTCGGCGCGGTGACCATCGGTTCGGTCGAGAAGTACATCACCGACACCGCGTTCGCCATGGGCTGGCGCCCGGACATGTCCAAGGTCAAACCGACCGGCAAGCGTGTCGCGATCATCGGCGCGGGCCCGGCGGGCCTCGGTTGTGCCGACGTGCTGGTGCGCGGCGGCGTGACTCCGGTGGTGTTCGACAAGAACCCGGAAATCGGCGGTCTGCTGACCTTCGGCATCCCCGAGTTCAAGCTCGAGAAGACCGTGCTGAGCAATCGCCGCGAAGTCTTCACCGGCATGGGCATCGAATTCCGCCTCAACACCGAGGTCGGCAAGGACGTGACCATGGAGCAACTGCTCGCCGAATACGATGCCGTGTTCATGGGCATGGGCACCTACACCTACATGAAGGGCGGTTTTGCCGGTGAGGATCTGCCGGGCGTTTATGACGCGCTGGATTTCCTGATCGCCAACGTCAACCGCAACCTGGGCTTTGAAAAGTCGCCGGAAGATTTCGTCGACATGAAGGGCAAGAAGGTCGTGGTGCTGGGTGGCGGCGACACGGCGATGGACTGCAACCGCACGTCGATCCGCCAGGGCGCCAAATCGGTGACCTGCGCCTATCGTCGTGACGAAGCGAACATGCCTGGCTCGCGCAAAGAGGTGAAAAACGCCAAGGAAGAAGGCGTGAAATTCCTCTACAACCGCCAGCCGATCGCCATCGTCGGCGAGGACAAGGTCGAAGGCGTGAAGGTGGTCGAGACCCGTCTCGGCGAACCGGATGCCCGTGGCCGTCGCAGCCCCGAGCCGATCCCGGGCTCCGAAGAGATCATCCCGGCCGACGCCGTGGTCATCGCGTTCGGTTTCCGCCCGAGCCCGGCGCCGTGGTTCGAGCAGTTCGAGATCCAGACCGACAGCCAGGGCCGCGTCGTTGCGCCCGAGCAGGGTCAGTACAAGCACCAGACCAGCAACCCGAAAATCTTCGCCGGTGGCGACATGGTGCGCGGTTCCGACCTGGTGGTGACGGCGATCTTCGAAGGCCGCAATGCGGCTGAAGGGATCCTGGATTACCTGGGCGTCTAAACCTTCCTCTGATCGTTCCCACGTCGAGGCGTCGAACCGTCTGCGTGGGAATGCCTCCCGGGACGCTCTGCGTCCCAAAAGGCGTGACGCGGAGCGTCACTGGCGGCGTTACCACGCGGAGCGTGGGAACGATCTTCTGTGAAAAAAACGCGACAAATTGACCCGATAGACAAAAGGCTGACCTGCATCCGTGCCTTTTGCGTCGCGCTCTGAGAAAATGCCCGCACTTTTTTTCCGGATGCCGACATGACTGCCCTGAAGAACGACCGTTTCCTCCGCGCCCTGCTCAAGCAACCCGTAGACGTCACCCCTGTGTGGATGATGCGCCAGGCCGGCCGCTACCTGCCGGAATACCGCGCCAGCCGCGCCCAGGCCGGTGATTTCATGAGCCTGTGCATGAATCCGGAATTCGCCTGCGAAGTCACGCTGCAACCGCTGGACCGCTATCCGCAACTGGACGCGGCGATCCTGTTCTCCGACATCCTCACCATCCCCGATGCCATGGGCCAGGGCCTGTACTTCGAGACCGGTGAAGGTCCGCGCTTCAAGAAAGTCGTCAGTACCCTGGCCGACATCGAAGCCCTGCCGATCCCGGATCCGCACAAAGATCTCGGTTATGTGATGGACGCGGTCAGCACCATCCGCCGCGAGCTGAACGGCCGTGTACCGCTGATCGGTTTCTCCGGCAGCCCGTGGACCCTCGCCACGTACATGGTCGAAGGCGGCTCGTCGAAAGACTTCCGCAAGACCAAGGCGATGCTCTACGACAACCCGCAAGCCATGCACCTTCTGTTGGACAAACTGGCGCAGTCGGTGACCGCGTACCTGAACGGCCAGATCCAGGCCGGTGCGCAAGCGGTGCAGATCTTCGATACCTGGGGCGGCAACCTGTCGGCGGCGGCGTATCAGGAGTTCTCCTTGGCCTACATGAAGAAAATCGTCAGCGGCCTGATCCGCGAGCACGACGGTCGCAAGGTGCCGGTGATCCTGTTCACCAAGAACGGCGGCCTGTGGCTGGAAAGCATCGCCGACGCTGGCGCCGACGCACTGGGCCTGGACTGGACCTGCGACATTGGCAACGCCCGCGCCCGCGTGGGCGACAAGGTCGCGCTGCAAGGCAACATGGACCCGACCGTGCTCTACGCCAAGCCGGAAGCGATCCGCACCGAAGTCGGGCGCATCCTCGCCAGCTACGGCAAGGGCAGCGGCCACGTGTTCAACCTCGGCCATGGCATCACGCCGGAAGTCGATCCGGAACACGCCGGCGCTTTCCTGCGTGCGGTGCACGAGTTGTCGGCGCAGTATCACGAGTAATCGGCGCTCAGCTCTAATAGTAGAAAACAAAAACGCCCGGCTTATGCCGGGCGTTTTTGTTTGCGATGGGTTTAGCGTCCGAGGAGTTGTTCGGCGTAGCGGGCGATGATGTGGTCGAAGGGTTTTTGATTGGGAATCGCGGTATTTCTGATCGCCGTCACCAACCGCTCAAGCTCTTCCTCGCTGATTTGCATGACGAACTCATCATCGAAGAGGCGGCGGATTGTGTCCTGCCGTCGATTTTTGAGGTAGGCGATGTCTAGCGCCAATACCTCGATCATCTTTGTGGCGGGAAGGTCGTCAGAATCTTTTGGCTGGATTTCGCCGGTTCGCAGATATCGGAAGCGCTGTTCACAGTTCTCGTCGGTGGGAGAAATGTGTTGGTTTTCGTCGAACCAGTTGCCCTTCTTATGGCCGCAGTGCAACGGATTGCCGGGCTTGGTTTCTCGCAGGCAGGAGGCATGAAGGTTGTGAAACTCCAACGCCAGCTCTTCGAAATGCTCTTGAGGTCTGAAGTGCTCGATATGGCTGGTCGAGGCATCTATTTCCCGGCCGCAATAACAGCAGAAAAAGCCTTGCTCCTTAAGCAGGGCATTATGCAAATCCCGTTTTTGCGGGTTTTGTAGCGTTGGGTAAGTTGGACTCCACTCGTCGTTCGCCGAGTTTTTCCAATCTGTAAATGAAGCTGGTTCAGTTCCTTTGAGCACTCGCTTCATTTGCCGAGAATCTCCTTGCGCCTGATCAGTGCTTCGGCGCCGGCGAATTCCGGTAGGTCGGGGGCTTTCTTTTTCAGCGCCTCAAGTTGTGATTTTGCCTTTTCGAGGTCGTTATCTTCCAACGTGGAAAAAAGCTCGGACAGCAGATCTTCGATCTCTGGTTCGCGCTGCGTAACGCCCATTACCTCTTCAAGCACGCTGCTGGAATCCAGACCGTAGGTGACCCGCGGATGAGTAGGATCCCCGTTGTGCAACAGGATGACTTCCTCAGGTTTCAGGCTGCCGATGATTTGTGGGGAGTGGCTTGCGGCGATGAATTGGACTTTGGGAAAAGCCTGTCTCAATGCAGGCACGATGCTGCGTTGCCAGGCCGGGTGAAGGTGGATATCCAGTTCGTCGATGATAACCACGCCTGAGGTGTTCTTCAGGACGTCTTTGCCCATGTGGGGGTTGAGGATGCACATGCGTCGGGCGATATCGGCGAACAATGCAATCATCCCGCGTTGACCATCGCTAAGCTCATTGAAGGGAATGGTTTTTCCATCCAGGTCGATCAACAAGCTTTGCAGCCGGAGGTCATAGCGCAAATTTTGTGCGTGGGGAATAGCGCGCTCGATCGCAGTGTTTACCCAGTAAAGTTCGTCGTCGAACTCAAGTGACTGGGTGTTGGAATCAAGAAGGTTCTGCATCCGCTCCAGCGTTCTGCCGATTAACCAGCTTTCAAATTCTCTGAGATCCGCAACTGCATCGAACCAGTTAACGTAGGCATCGAAGCGCGAGACGCGTTGTTTCGCGGCGAACTCAGCAGATACTCCGACCCCTTGCCAGCGGCGATTGGAGCGGTAGAAAGCAAGCACAGGCAAATCGACCGGAATGGCCAGGTTGATTTTCTGTTTTAGTTTGTCTATCTCGGCGTCGAATACTGAATCTACAAGATGGGGCAAGTCTTCTGCATCTCGTTTCAGGACCCAGTCTATAGCTCCGAAGAAACTGCCTATGCCATGTACCAGCAAAGGGAACTTGCGCTCAAAGCGGCTTCTGTTTTCAAAACGATCTATGACAAAGCGAATGTCTTCATTTTTTAGAGAGGTCTGACTTGGCTTCATGGCATTGCCGAGTTCGATGAACGAAACGGCAACCGCCTGCAACAACGAACTCTTCCCGCTCCCATTAACCCCCACCACCAGATTAAACCCTGGCTGAAAGTCGAACGTGGCATCTTCGTAGCAACGAAAATTCTGAATGTGGAGACGGTCCAGGCGCATTCTGGCTTCCTTTACCAAAGCAGGCGAATGCCGTCAGTGTACCTTGACCCGTGATTACCGCTAGGGCGCAGTTGTCGCTAAACCTTTTCGCCACCACCCAGCGGCGGCAGCTTCGCCAGCTTCAACGCCACCAACAGCGCCACCAGCAACAGCGCGCCGATGAACAGGCCGATCCCGTTCCACCCGGCCAGGTGCCAGAACCCCCCGCCGGCCGTCCCCGCGATGCTCGACCCGGCGTAATAGCTGAACAGGTACAACGACGACGCCTGGCCCTTGGCCTTGAGCGCCCGGCGGCCGATCCAGCTGCTGGCCACCGAGTGAGCGCCGAAGAAGCCGAAGGTGAAGATCAGCATGCCGATGATCACCAGCGGCAGCGGTGTGAACATCGTCAGGGCGAGGCCGGCGAACATCAGGGCGATGGTCGCCCACAGCACTTTGCGGCGGCCCAGTTTGTCGGCCAGCGAACCGATTTTCGCCGAGCTGTAGATGCCCGACAGGTAGACCACCGACAACAGCCCCACGAACACTTGATCCATGTGGTATGGCGCGGCCAACAGGCGATAACCGATGTAGTTGAACAGGGTGACGAATGCGCCCATCAGCACGAACGCTTCGAGGAACAGCAGCGGCAGGCCGGCATCGCGAAAGTGCATGGTGAAGCCGTCGAGCAGGCTGCGCGGATGCAGCGAGCGGGAGCGAAAGTTGCGCGACTCGGGCAGGATTTTCCAGAACACCGCCGCTGCAATCAGCGCCAGGCCGCCGATCACCATCATCGCCGTGTGCCAGCTGACGAAGTCGATCAGTACGCCGGTGATCAACCGCCCGCTCATCCCGCCAATCGCGTTGCCGCCGATGTACAGACCCATCGCCAGACCGATGTGCTGCGGATGGATTTCCTCGCTCAGGTACGTCATCGCCACCGCCGCCAGGCCACTCAATGACAGCCCGATCAGCGCGCGCATGATCAAGACGCCATGCCAGCTCGGCATCATCGAACTGGCGATGGTGCACAGCGCAGCAGCAAACAGCGCGGCGACCATCACCGGTTTGCGCCCGACCCGATCGGAAATCGGGCCGGTGATCAGCAGACCGAACGCCAGCATGCCGGTGGCCACCGACAGGATCAGGCTGCTCTGCGCAGCGTTGATCGAATACTCGTGGGACAGCAGCGGCATCATCGGCTGCACGCAGTACAGCAGGGCGAAGGTGGCGAAGCCTCCGCTGAACAGCGCGAGCACCGTGCGCATGAACGCGGGCGTGCCTTTCTCGATGTAGATCTCTTGCAGTTCGGTCATCACATCGTCCGCCGCAGCGGGCGGGACTTCATGGGCCAGTGGAGCGACGGCGGTTTTCACATCAGACCTCGGAGGGCGCGGGCAGACAGGCAATGAAAAAATCATATAGCTGGCTAATGTTTCTATCCAATATATTGTTCGACCTGTTTGATAGCTTTTACGACCTAATGGGGTGCCCATGGAATTGCGTCATCTGCGCTACTTCATCGCCGTCGCCGAAGAACTGCACTTCGGCCGCGCCGCTAAGGTGCTGGGCATCTCCCAGCCACCGCTGAGCCAGCAGATCCAGGCGCTGGAACAGGAAGTCGGCGCGCGACTGTTCGAGCGGACCAATCGTCGGGTCGAGCTCAGCGAGGCCGGGCGACTGTTTCTGGAGGAAGCGCGGCTGGTGCTCGCGCAAGTCGATAAAGCGGCCGACGTGGCTCGCCGCGCGCAACTTGGTGAGTTGGGTGAGCTGAAGATCGGCTTTACCTCATCGGCGCCGTTCAACTCGACCATTCCCCAGGCGATATTTTCCTTCCGTCAGCGTTTCCCGGCTGTGCACCTGAATCTGCGTGAGATGAGCAGCACCATGGTGGCCGACGCGTTGGTGGACGAATCGATCGAAGTCGGCATCATGCGCCCGCTGGGTTTGCCGGATTCGCTCAGCGTGGTCGAACTGATGCGCGAGCCCTTGGTCGCGGTGCTTAGCTCCAAACATCCGCTGGCGCAGGGCTCTGAAGAGGGGCTGTTTCTCTCGGCGCTGGCCCTCGAACCGTTTGTGTTCTTCCCGCGCAGCTACGGCAGCGGTCTTTATTCGCAACTGATCAGCCTGGCCCGCGACGCGGGCTTCAGTCCGCACTTCGCCCAGGAGGCCGGCGAAGCCATGACCATCATCGGTCTGGTGGCAGCCGGTCTGGGCGTGTCGGTGATGCCGGCGTCCTACCAGCGGATGCGCATCGACGGCGTGGTCTATCGACCGCTGCTCGATCCCGAGGCCGTGACGGCGGTGTGGCTGGTGCAGCGCAAGGACCAGAAATCACCGATGGCCAAGGCGTTTGTCGAACTGCTCACGCGCAAGGTCGAAGCCGGTTGATCAGGGCAGCCGCACCAGATCACCTTTCAACGCCACTCGCGTGACAAAGATGCCGGCGCGACATTCGTAAGTGTTCAGATCCTTGCGCACATGCTGGTCGTAGTAGCTGACGATGTTGGTCACCGCATTCGCCCCGACACGCTTGGCCTCGGCCTGCAGCGCAATCAGATTCGACTGCAACACCCACTCGCAGGAGTCGTGATCGCTCTTGTTGAAGCCGTTGGTCTTCAAGTCACTGACCACCCCGCGCTGCAACAGCCGCTGAGTTCCCTGAGGCCCGTTGCCGACCAGATAAAACTTCACACTGCCATCCAGCCGCCCGGCGCGCATCGCATCCGACACAACGGTTTCGAACGGCATGTACATCAGATTGGTGGCATGGCTGGCGCCGGGCAGCAGGCCGAGAAGGGCGGCGGTGATCAGGGCTTTCGCTTGCATGGTTGTCTCCTTGACGGTGAAAGAGAACCGCGAATACCTGACCGATCGGGCTCGCGGTTCTGGCAGGCATTGTGCGTTGGTCTGTTTGAGCGAGTGTAGATGGTGCTTGCGAAGGTGAAGCGAAATGCCAGCGTTGTCGGGAGTACCTTTTCAGGCAATACTGCCGGCGTTCCCGAAAGGGGCTTGTGAGACTCTGAGGATCCTGGGCAACCAGCCATCGCAGAGCCAGACAGGTGACAGGCGATGACAAGCCAACCTGTTTGTGAAAGGGCGCCGAAAGGCGCCCTTTGTCGTTTCCGGCCGTTACTGAACCGTCGCCAGATCGCCCTTCAACGCTACGCCCGCCATGATGGCGCCCGCGTGGCATTCGTAGGTTTTCGCATCCTTGCGCTCGTTGCTCTTGTAGAAGCTGACGATGTTGGTCACGGCGTTGGCGCCGGCGTTTTTTGCGGCCTGGTGCAGGCTGATGATCGCCGATTGCACGACCCACTCGCAGGCTTCCTGGTCGGTCTTGTTGAAGGCGTTGGTCTTCTTGTTGGTCACGGCGCCGGGGCTGACGACGGTGACCTTGCCGGCCGGGGCGTTGCCCGCCAGATAGAACTTCACGCTGCCGTCGATCTTGCCGGTGCGGGTCGCTTCGGCGACGGCCTTGTCGAACGGCAGGTAGACCGCCGTGTCACGGGCCTGGCTGACGGCCGGCATGGCGCAGATGAGCAGGGTGGCAGCGAGTTTCTTGAAGTGCATGGAGGTCTCCTTGACCTGGATTAATTCGGTTGGGGCCAGCGACGGAAAATCAGCGAGGTGTTGACCCCGCCGAAAGCGAAATTGTTGTTCATCACGTATTCGTGGCTCATCTGGCGGAATTCGCCGCGCAGGTAGTCGAGCTTGCCGCAGTGCGGATCGACCTCGTCGAGGTTGAGCGTGTGCACGTACAGGTCGCGGTTGAGCATCTCGATACTGAACCACGATTCCAGCGCCCCGCAGGCGCCGAGGGTGTGGCCCAGGAAGCTCTTTTGCGAACTGATCGGCATGCGTTCACCGAACAAGCTGCTGGTGGCCAGGGTTTCGGCGACATCGCCCTGTTCGGTGGCGGTGCCGTGGCCGTTGACGTAGCCGATGACGTCCGGCGCAAGACCTGCGTCTTCCAGCGCCAGTTCCATTGCCCGGCGCATGGTGACTTGCTCGGGGCGGGTGGTGTGCTGGCCGTCGGCGTTGCTGCCGAAACCGACGATCTCGGCGTGAATGTGCGCACCGCGCGCGAGGGCATGTTCCAGTTCTTCAAGCACCAGCATGCCGCCGCCCTCACCGATCACCAGACCGTCGCGGCCCTTGTCGTACGGGCGTGGCGAGGTGTGCGGCGCATCGTTTTTCAGGCTGGTGGCGTACAGCGCGTCGAACACCATGGCCTCGGTCGGGCACAGCTCTTCGGCGCCACCGGCCAGCATCAGCGGCAGACGGCCGAACTTGATTGCCTCGTAGGCGTAACCGATGCCCTGGCTGCCGCTGGTGCAGGCGCTGGAGGTCGGGATCAAGCGGCCAGTGAGGCCGAAGAAGATGCTGATGTTCGCCGCCGTGGTGTGCGGCATCATCCGCACGTAGGAGTTGGCGTTGAGGCCTTCGGCCACCGAGTTGAGGAGCATGTTGCCGAACGCCTTGATCTCGTCGGTGCTGCCGGTGGACGAACCACAGGCCACGCCCATGCGCCCGTCCTTGATCGACTCGTCGCCAAGCAGGCCGGCATCGGCCAGCGCTTTTTCCGCCGCGCCGACAGCCAGCCGCGAAACACGGCCCATGCTGCGCAGCTGTTTGCGAGTCCAGTGCGCCGGCACCTGGAAATCATCGATGGGCCCGGCCAGGCGCGTGTTGAGCTCGCTGAAGCGATCCCACTCGTCCATCCGGCGGATGCCGCTGCGGTTGGCGGCGAAATTGCCGGCGATAGTGTCCCAGTCACTGCCCAGCGAGGTAATGCCGGCCATGCCGGTGACGACGACGCGCTTCATCAACACAAGCCTCCGTTGACCGCCAGCACCTGGCGGGTGATGTACGACGCTTCCGCCGACATCAGGAAATTCACCGCACCGGCCACCTCTTCAGGCGTGCCCATGCGTTGTGCGGGGATCATTTTCAGCAGTTCTTCCACCGGCACGTTTTCATCGAGCATGGCGGTATCGATCAGACCGGGCGCGACGCAATTCACCGTGATTTTGCGCTTGGCCAGTTCGATCGCCAACGCCTTTGCCGCGCCGATCACGCCGGCCTTCGAGGCGCTGTAATTGACCTGGCCACGGTTGCCGATCAGCCCTGACACCGAGGTGATGCAAACGATGCGACCAGCGGCGCGGCGGCGGATCATCGGCATCATCACCGGGTGCAGGACGTTGTAGAAACCGTCGAGGTTGGTGCGCAGCACCACGTCCCAGTCGTCGTCGCTCAGGGCCGGAAAGGCGCCGTCGCGGGTCAGGCCGGCATTGAGCACCACGCCGTAGTAGGCGCCGTGGGCTTCAACGTCCGCTTCGAGGATGGCTTTGCAGGCTTCGCGATCCGCCACGTCGAATTGCAGGATGCGTGCGTTGCGTCCGAGGGCTTCGACTTCGGCTTTCACCGCTTGCGCTTCGCTCACGCCGCTACGGCAATGCAGGACGATATCGTGGCCGGCGCTAGCCAGGCGCAGGGCAATGGCACGGCCGATGCCACGGCTGGAGCCGGTGACCAGTATTGATTCAGTCATCGTTCGACTCCTTGTTGGTTTCGTCGCGGGTTTGTTCCAGATAGTCCGCCGCCTGCGGCGGGCGGAACACGTTCAGCCGGGCGCTGGCCTCGATGCCGGGCGCGTTGATATGGCATTCGAATACGCCCATGCCGTTGTCGTCCTCCAGCGAGCGCAGGCCATGGATGGTCAGTTCGCTGCCGACCGGGAAGGCCGCGACATTGCATTCGAACTTGCGTGTGCCGAGCAGAAAGCCCAGCTCCACCGGGTTGCCTTTCTGCCGCGCATGGCAGCCGGCGAACGCGGCGACGCTCTGAGCCATCAACTCGACGCCGACCCAGGCCGGCAGGCTGCCGTCGGGCAGGCTGAACAGGCCGCCGGGTCGGACGGTGAGCGTGGTGTGGATCTGTTCGTCGTCAAAGCTCAGGATCCGGTCGATCAGGATCATGTCGCCAGCGTGGGGCAGCAGTTCGGCGAGCGGCCAGTGGCTCATGGGGCGTCTCCGATAATCAGGCTGACGTTATTGCCACCGAAGGCAAACGAGTTGCTCATCAGGTAGCGAGGTGCAATGGACGCCAGGCGTTCGCTTGCAGTCACCCACTTCAGCGCTGGCAGGTCGGGATCGGCCTGGCCGTCCCAGATGTGCGGTGGCAAGGCGTGGTCGGGGTTTTCGGCACTCAGGCTCAACCAGCAGAACGCTGCTTCCAGTGCACCGGCGGCGCCGAGGGTGTGGCCGGTCATCGGTTTGGTCGAGGAACACGGCACGCCGTCGGCAAACAGCGCGTCAACGGCCAGACTTTCCATGGCGTCGTTGTGCTGGGTCGCGGTGCCGTGCAGGTTCAGATAGCTGATGTCGCCGGCTTGCAGATGGGCTTGATCGAGCGCCTTCTGCATCGATTGAAGCGCGCCTCGGCCGGTCGGCTCAGGTGCGGAAATATGGTGCGCGTCGGAGCTGGCGCCAGCGCCGAGCAGGGCGATGCCCGGCCCTGCACCGCGCTGTTTGCTCATCACGAACAGTACCGCCGCTTCGCCGATGTTGATGCCGTTGCGGTTGGCGGAAAACGGATTGCAGCGCTCGTCCGACACCGCTTCCAGCGCACTGAAACCGTTGAGGGTCAGTTTGCACAGGCTGTCGACACCGCCGCACAGCACGGCGTCGCACAGGCCCAGATCGAGCAGGCGTCGGGCGCTCATCAAGGCGCGTGCGCTGGAGGTGCAGGCGGTGGAAATCACATAGGTCGGGCCGCTCAGTTGCAGCCAGTCGGCGAGGAAATTCGCCGGGGCGCCGAGTTCCTGTTGCCGGTAGTCGTAATCGGCCGGGAACTGCTGGTCACGAATGTAGTGCGCCAGGCCACGGCTGGCTTCGTCGATACCGGAAGTGCTGGTGCCGAGCACCACGCCGATGCGATCGCGCCCGTAAGTCTGGATCGCCTGCTCGATGTCATCGCGAATCTGCAACGCGGCTTCCAGCAACAGTTGATTGTTGCGGCTGCGCTGGTCGGCCAGCGCCTCGGGAATCGGCGCCAGATCGCCGTGTACGGCGGCCACCGGCAGTTCGCGCTCCGGCACCCAGCCGGACTCGCGGCGCATGCCGGAGCAGTCGCCGGCAAACAGGTTGCGTGCCACGGTTTGCTTGTCGCGCCCCAGGGCGCAGATCACGCCGAGGGCATTGAGGTAGGCGGTCATGACGTCGGTTCACCGAGTGGCGTTACGCGATAGTGCGGGCCTTGTGGCAGGTTCAATTCGAAACTCAAGGGTTGGGTGTAACGGATGTCCCAGCGCGCCGGCAGGGACCGTCGGCCGCCCTGTTGCTGCACGTCGGGGTAGTTGCGCGACAGCTCGCCCGCGGGGGTCAGGGCGAACAGCAGCGCGGCGAACAGCTCCCGGGCTTCCGGGTTGGGCGGCAGCAGGCCGTCGGCCTGCCAGTGCCCGTCGATCAACTGCTGACGCGCCTGGGGAATGCCCAGCGGATCCATCATCGACCAGCGGATGCCCGGCCCTTCGCGCTGGATCACCAGCAACCAGTCTTGCTGTTGTCCGGCCAGGTGCCGCTCGATATGCAGTTGCATCGGCAGCGGCAGGCTCGGGTTGCCGGCCGGCAGCGGCGCCTGACTGGCGCAGGCACCGAGCAGCAGGACGCAGGCGAGCAGTAGAACACGCAACATCAGACAGCCTCGTTCAAAGGTTTGCGGGCCACCACGTTGACCAGGGTTTCTTCCCGCTGGCCAAAGGGCTTGGGCTGGCGCAGACCAAAACGTTCGAGCAGACCGAAATCCTTCGACCGGCTCCACCACAGATACGGGTACGAAACGTTCTGTTCGGCGAACTCGAAACCCTGCTGGCGAATCATCTCCAGGTACTGCGCCGCGCTCTTTTGCACATGCATCGGATGCCGGAACAGCCAGCGAATCACCCACGTATCAATGTAAGCCTCGGTGGACTCGGCGAACAGCAGATAACCGCCCGGCTTGAGCACCCGATAGAACTCGGCCAGGGCTTTTTCCTGCTCCACCAGATGATGGAAGGTTTGGTGACAGAACAGCAGGTCGACGCTGGCGTCCGGCACATTGAGCGTCGCGCAGTCGCTGCCGATCAGCTCGACGTCGAAGCCCTGACGCGCGGCCTCGGCGGCGCTCAATTCCAGGCTGTGCGGATCGGCATCGACGCCGATCAGCCGCTGTGGCGCGAAAGTCTGGCGCAGGTGACCGAACGACTTGCCCTGGCCACAGCCGGCATCCAGCAGCACCGGATTGGCCGGCAACGATTCGCTGAACAGTCCGCGCAGATCGTTGATCGCCACGCGCAGCACATGGTGCTGCCAGGTGTGACTGCGCAGGAACCAGAAGCCGAAGCGGGTTTCCTCGACGTAGTTGTCGCTCAGGTAATTCATGTGTCGTCCCTTGCACAGAGTTCGGAGATCGTCTTCAGCCGACGGCGCGCTTCACTGACGAACGGGTTGCGTTCGTCCCAGGCGTAACCGGCGAGGATCGAGCAGATCATGCGGCGGATTTCCGGGGAGCCTTGCTCGTGGAAAATCACGTCCTGAAAGGTGCCGGCGTACCAGCCTTCGACGTAGCAGCGGAAGGTATCGACCCCGCGTTTCAGCGGCTCGGCGAATTCGCTTTGCCAGTCCACCGTTTCGCCCTGCAACTGTCGGTGCAGCACAGCGGCGGCCATGCTCGCCGAACGCATGGCGATGGTCACGCCCGAAGAGAAAACCGGGTCGAGAAACTCCGCCGCGTTACCCAACAGCGCAAAGCCCGGGCCGTGCAGGGTTTTGACGTTGGCCGCATAGCCGCCGAGAGTGCGCGCCGGGGTATCCCACACGGCGTTGTGCAGCACTTTGGCCAGGCTCGGGGTTTCGGCGATGAACCCGCGCAGGCAGGCGTCGAGGTCGGCATCGCGACCTGCGAAATGTTCGGCGGCAGCCACCACGCCTACCGAGCAGCGACCGTTGCTGAACGGGATCGACCAGAACCAGATATCGCGGTGCTGCGGGTGGGTGGTGATGAGAATCTTCTCGCGGTCGAAGCCGGGATGATCGATGTGGTCTTCGACGTGGGTGAACACGGCTTGGCGAACCGGGAAATTCGACGGTGCTTCGAGGTCCAGCAGGCGTGACAGCACGCGGCCGTAGCCGCTGGCATCAAGGACAAAATCGGCTTCGACGCGGTACTCGCTGCCGTCTTCGCGGCGCACATTCAGCTGCGGTCGCGGACGTTCGAAATCGACGCTGACAATCGCGTCGCCATAGCGGATTTCCGCGCCCTGCAACGCCGCCTGATCGGCCAGCAACTTGTCGAAGTCGGCGCGTTGCACCTGCAGGGTCGTGGGCTTGCCGGCGGTGATTGTGTCAGCAAAATCAAACGCGCTGTAGCGCTCGCCCCAGGCAAACGCCGCACCGTTCTTGCGCTGGAACCCGGCGACATTCACCGCCTCGAGCATGCCGGCCTCTTCGACGAAATCCAGGCAATGGCAGAGCAGGCTTTCACCGATGGAGAACCTCGGGAAATGCTGACGCTCGATCACCAGCACGTCGTGCCCCTTGCGCTTGAGCAATGCGGCGGCGATGGCGCCGGCGGGGCCGGCGCCGATGATCACGACCTGACGGGATTCCATTTCAACGATTGGCACGTGAGCTCCTGGGTACGGCAATAGGGTTCAGTGACGCCCGGTGCAGGCCGATGAAGGCCGGCAACAGCGTCGCGATCAGACCCATCAGCATCAGCGCAAAGTAAAGCGCCGGGCTGATGAGCTGTTGTTGCAACAGCAGGTTGAGAAAAACGATTTCGCTCAAGCCGCGAATGTTCAGCAGCACGCTTTCGCGCCAGCGACTGGCGCCTGCGAACGACGCGCCGGCCCAGCCGAGGCCGAGCCAGTTGCCCAGGATTTTGCTGGCGACCGGCAACAGCAGCAGCGCCGCCCATTGCACGGCGCCGAGACTGGCGAGGGCGCTGTGCACGTCGATCTGGACGATGCCGAAAGTCAGGATCAGCGGAATCGCCACCCAGGTCTGCAAGCGGTTCATCCAGTGCGCCGGGATCGGCAATACCAGTGGCACCTTGAGCGCGGCCATGCACAGCAGATAGCCAATGCCAAAAATCAGCGCGTTGAGTTTGTAGTGTTCAGCCAACACCAACAGCGCAAAGAAACCGAGGCTGTAGGTTAATGGCCGGCGGATGCCGAACACTCGCATCAGCACGGGTACGCAGGCCATCCCCAGCGGCAGCAACAGACTGCTCAGGTGCAGGCTGCCCTGAGCGAGGCCGAACAGCGTCCAGCAAGTCAGGTCGATCAGGATCGCGGTCTGCACCAGCCGCCGGGTGGCGGCGGGCGGGTAGTCGATGTGGCGCAGGTACAGGTACAACACCGGGATCGCGGTGATGGCGAACACCAGACCGATGGCCAGCGAGTTGATCCACGGTTCTGTCGGCAGCAGCCAGTACGCCGTCGCCAGGCCGCAGGTGAACGGCACGGCGAAACTCGGCAGGGCGATCTTCACGCTCTGACGGTCCAGGCGCAGGTCGATCACGTCGCTGAGGATGTGCCCCAGCAGCAGGGCGAAGCTCAGGCTGTAGAGGTTTTTCAGCCAGCCCGGCGCGATCAGTTCGGCGCCGTTGAGTTGCCAGCCCGGTTCGATCCAGAAGTACATCAGCAGCGGCAGGCCGAAGCTGGCCAGCAGCAATTGACTGACGATCGGGATCAGCCCGAAATGCCGACCAACCCGGGTAGCAACGAAGAACAGCGCCAGGGCCATCAGCCAGAAAATCACCACCATCATGCTGCAGGCTCCGTGACGGCAGCAGCATGGGTCTGGCGCCCAGCCCACGGCGCGAGCATGAAGCTGAACGCCAGACCGAGGCTCACCGACAGGCCGAAGTTACTCACCGCCGGGGTGCTCGACACCGCCAGCAGGCCGAACGACAGCCAGGTGGTGGCGGCGGCGAGCAAGGTGCCGAGCAGACTGACGGCCGCGCCGCCGACCTGTTCGCGCATGAGGATCGCGTAGTCGACGCTGATCGCCGCTACCAGCAGCAGGCCGAACAGGCTGAACAGGGTCAGCGGCTGGCCGAGCCAGCCCAGGCTGGCGAGGCTGCACAGCGCAGCGAGCAGCGGCAGGGCGACGATCCGCAGCGCGCCACCAAGACCGAACGGCAGCATCAGCACCAGCACGATCAACACGCAGGACGCGAGTTTCAGCTCAGCGGCGCTGATCTGGGTCTGGGCGAACACCTTGTTCAGATCGCCGAGCCGATCCACCAGCATCACGCCGGGCAGATCCAGCGCCTGCACCCGCAGCAGCGACGGATTGTTCAGGCCTTGCAGGCTCACCATTGCCGCCACGCCGTCCTCGGTCGGCCCCAGCCACAGCGTGCGGTAGGGCTCGCCGAGCGGGCCGGCCAGCGCCGCATCGATGTCTTCGGCGGGCAGGGTCTGCAACTGTTGCAGCTCGGTTTGCAGCGCCGCCAGCGGCACGCCGACCTCCAGCAACGGCTGCCAGAACTGCGGCAACTTGCCGAGCGCCTCACGCACTTCTTGCTGCTGAGCCGGCGGGCTCACCAGTTGATTGAGCGCCAGATAACCCTGCAACTTGTCGAGGTTGACCAGTTGATCCAGGCGCTCGCTCAGGGCCGCTTGCCGTTCCAGCAATTGCTGCTGATCGGCGGCGCGCACCAGGAAGAACTGGCTGGTTGGCTGATAGCCGGTAATCCGCGCGATGGTCTGTGCCTCATCGGTCAGACGTTGCGGCGCACCGACCCACTGGCGGATGTCGTTCCTGCTCTCCAGTTGCAGCAGGCCACCGACGCAGAAGGCGATCAGCAGGGTCAGCAACACCGGCGTTCTGACGTGTTCGAGCAGGTTCTCCCGTAGTCGCACCAGGCGCTCAGCCAATTGCAGCGGCCACTGCGCCGGGCGCAGTTCGACGTTTTTCAGCAGCGCCGGCAACAGGCACACCGCCGACAGGTAGGCGCCGAGCAAACCGGCGGCGGAGAACACGGCGATTTGGGTCAGGGCCGGGAAGGGCGTCCAGGCCAGCGCCAGATAACCGATGGCGCTGGTGATCAGGCTCAATGTCAGCCCGGACAGGGTCAGGCGCAACGCCGGCCAGCTGTGCCACGGCTTGAGGCTCCAGCTCTTGGACAGGTAGTGCAGCGGGTAATCCACCGCCACCCCGATCAGGCTCGAACCGAGCACCAGCGTCATCACATGCATGTGCCCGAACAGCGCGACGCAGGCCACCGCGCCGAACAGCATGCCCACCAGCACCGGAATGAACGCCAGCAGCACCCGCCAGCGACGGAAGGCGAGCAGCAACAGCAACAGGATGCCGATGGTGGCGCCGCCCCCGACCCAGGTCATTTCCCGGGTCGCCTGCTGCTGACCGTTGGCGGCGTACAGCAGGCCGCTGGCGGCCAACAGTTGCACGTCGGCGCGAGCTGCTTGCTCACGGCTGTGTTGCAGCAGGGCGGCGACTTGCAGCGGTTGATTCATGTCGAAGGCGCTGCCGGTGGTGCGTGCGCGCAGCAGCACCCAGCTCTTGCCGTCGGCGTCGGCGATCAACGCACCGCTGCTGATGTCCAGCTGCACCGCGCCATGTTGTGGCTGGCTGTTCTGGATGCGCCCGGTCAGGCCCAGCCAGTCGTCCTGGCTCGGCACCAGACTGAACCCGGTGAACGGGTCGAACAGCGCCTGTACCCGTTGCTGGATAAAGGCGTCTGGACGTTCGCTCAGCAGTTGTCGGTCATCCGCCGAAAGCATTGCCAGACGCCCTTGCAGCAGTTGCGTGCGCAGGGCCGGCAGGTCGGCTTGCAGGTTCCACTGCACTTTTTCGAACAGCCCGCTGGCCTGCCATTGTTCGCCCAGGGTCTGGGCCATGGTGACGGCTTGCTGGCGATCGGTGTGGCCGACCAGCACCAGCATGTCGCGGTTGAGCGGTTCCTGCATGCGTTGTTCGGCGCGCAGTTCGAGGGCGTCCGGGTGAGTGCCGGGCACCAGCTCCATCAGGTTGGCCGAGAGCGGCGCACCGTCGCGCCACTGCCAGGCCCCCAGTGCGACGACGGCCAGCAGCAGGATCAGGAACAGCCAGGGCAGCCTGCGCTCACTCGGCAAAGTCATGTTGCTCCGCGTCGCTCAGAGGTTGGCCGGCAGTGCTGTCCTGCATGCGCAGTACGGTGCTGTCGCCCTGGGTTTCCAGCAGTTCGATGGTGTTCACCAAGGTGCCGCCGCTGATGTTGATCTGGTTGAAGACCTGCTTGAGCAGCACCGAGCGCGGAGTCAGGGTCAGTTGCCATTGCTGCGCATCGCCGCTCAGGGCCAGTTCGAAATCCCGTTGCAGACCGCTGCTGTCGCCTTGCAGTACGGCGAGGAACAAACGGTTCTGCTCGGCCCCGGCGCTCTTGTTCGGCAGCAGTTGCCAGCCGGTGGCGTCACGCCGGGCGATGCCCTTGGCGCTGATGCGGTAATCCTGTTGCAGCGGGGTTTTCAGTAGCCACAGCAAGCCGTGGTTTTTGGCGAGGACAAAACTGCCCTTGCTGATCAGCGGCTGGGGCAGGGCGCGCAGGTGTTTTTCCTGGGTGAACTGGCCGTGGATCACGTCCGGTTTCGCCAGTTGCTCGCTCAACTGTTGCAGGTCGAAGGCGTTGGCCAGCGACGACAGCGTCAGCAGCGCCAGGGACCCGAGGGATTTCAGAAACACATTCATCGCAGTATCCTTTCCACGGCATCGGTGAAGACTTTCGGCGAGGCCAGTTGCATCTCGCGGCTGCTCACTTCGACGGCGACCTGCACCGAGCTGGCGCGGGTCAGGCGTTCGCCGGTCTGCGCATCAGTGATCAGGTAGTGGATCTTCAGGCGGTTTTCCCACTCCACCAGACTGGCGCGCACGTTCAGCCGCTGACCGAATACCGCGCCGCGCACGTAGCGCAGTTGCAGGTCGATCACCGGCCAGGCGTAGCCCGAGTCGACCATCTGGTTGTAGTTGTGGCCGATCTTGTCGAGCAACGCGCAACGCGCCACTTCCAGGTATTTCACGTAATGGCCGTGCCAGACGACGTGCATGGTGTCGACGTCAAAGAACGGCACGAGGATTTCCGTATCGGCGTGAAGCACTCCGGCACTACGCATGCAGCCTCCAGTGTTGTTCGGCGATGCGTTGCAGACACAGGCGCAGTTCGCCTTCCAGGGCGCGGTCTTCGATCACCGGCGGGAAGTCCTCGGCCAGTTGTTCGTGCATGGCGGCCAGCGATGGCGGCAGTGGACGCGCATCTTCATCGCGGTTACGCAGCCACACGCCCTGATTGGCCGCGAGCAGCGTGGCGGCGGCGACCTGTTCGGTCAGCTCCAGCACACGAATGGCGTCGCGGGCGGCGATGGTGCCCATGCTCACCTTGTCCTGGTTGTGGCACTCGGTGGAGCGTGAGAACACGCTGGCCGGCATGGTGTTTTTCAGCGCTTCGGCAGTCCAGGCACTGGCGCCGATCTGCACGGCCTTGAAGCCGTGGTTGAGCATCGCGCGGTCGGCGCTGGCGCCGGACAGGTTGCTCGGCAAACCGTGGTTGTAACGCTCGTCCACCAGCAGTGCGAGTTGTCGGTCGAGCAGGTCGGCAACGTTGGCCACGAGGTTTTTCAGGCTGTCCATGGCGAACGCAATATGCCCGCCGTAGAAGTGCCCGCCGTGCAGCACGCGCTCGGCTTCGGCGTCGATGATCGGGTTGTCGTTGGCGCTGTTGAGTTCGGTCTCGATGAACGAGCGCAGCCAGTTCAGGCTGTCGGCCAATACGCCAAGCACGTGCGGTGCACAGCGCAGCGAGTAGCGATCCTGCAAGCGGTGCAGCGGCGCGGTCGGCGCGTCGATTGCCAGATCCTTGCGCAGCCACGCGGCCACCTGCATCTGACCCGGATGCGGCTTGGCGGCGAACAGGCGCTCGTCGAAGTGCTCCGGATTGCCTTGCAGCGCCACCACGTTCAGTGCGGTGATGCGGGTCGCCAGTTGCAGCAGGTAATCGGCGCGGGCGTAAGCCAGGCACGCCAAACCGGTCATCACGGCGGTGCCGTTCATCAGCGCCAGCGCTTCTTTCGGACGCAGCACCAATGGTGTCCAGCCCAGTTCGCGATGCACATCGGCAGCCTGGCGGCGTTCGCCACGGAACATCACTTCACGCTCGCCGGACAGGGTTGCGGCGACGTAGGACAACGGCGTCAGGTCGCCGCTGGCGCCCACCGAACCTTCTTCGGGGATCAGCGGCAAAATGTCGTGTTCAAGGAAGGCATGCAGGCGTTCCAGCAATTCGATGCGCACCCCGGAAACGCCGTGGCACAGCGACTGCAGACGCGCCGCCAGCACCGCGCGGGTGGCCTGGGCATCGAGCAGTTTGCCCAGCCCGCAACCGTGGAACGTGTAGAGATGACGCGGCAGCGCCTCGACGTGATGCAACGGCACTGCGACCACGCAGGAATCGCCGTAACCGGTGGTCACGCCGTAGATCACGCCTTCCTTGTCCAGCAGCGAATCGAGGAACCGCGCACCCTTGGCGATGCGTTCGCGATAAGGCGCGTCGCTCTGCAACTGCACGGGCGCCTGACGGTTGGCCAGGGCCAGCACGTCTTCGATGCGCAGAGGGCGTTCGCCGAAGGTGACCGGCTCAGGAGTTGGCGTTGTCATCGGTTTTCCAGAATGGGTAAAAGTTGAACCATTGGCACGGTGCTTCGAGGCAATAGTGACTCAGGCGTTGCGCATAGCGGGTGGCCCACTGATGAATGACCTGTTCGCGCTCGCGGCGTGACCACACCACAGCGTCGGCGAACGGCTCGAGAGTCAGGCGATAGTGGCCGTCAGGTTGCTTGAGGCACATCAGCAGGTTGACCGGGCATTTCAGCAGGCCGGCCAGCAGCCACGGCCCTTGCGGGAACGGCGCCGGGTGGCCGAGAAAGTCCACGGTCACACTGCGCCCGCCGTGCAGTGGCACGCGGTCGCCGGCAATCGCCAGCCACTCGCCGCGTTCCAGCCGTTCGTGCAGTTGCAGCATGATCACCGGGTCCAGTTCGCTGACTTGGATCAGCCGCAGGTTGGTCGCGCCGGCCTCGCCCAGCAGGCGATTGAACTGCTCGGCATGCTTGGTGTGCACCAGAACGTTCATGGTGACCTTTTCGCCCAGCTCCGCCAGCGCCCGGCACACTTCGAGGTTGCCCAGATGCGCGCCCACCAGCATTTGCCCGCGACTGCCGCGCAACTGATTGCGCAACAGCGCCGGGTCGATGATTTCGATCTGCTCGATCTTCAGCTTGCCGTTCCACACGTCGAGCTTGTCGAGCAGCGAATCGGCGAAGGCCATGAACTGGCGGAACACCCGCCACCGGGTCGGGCGCAATTCGTGGCGACCGCTCCAGTCGGCGAGGCGCTGCTGATACTGCCAGGCACTGCACCGTGCAGTTCGGCCGAACAGAAAAAAGTACAGGACGATGCCGTACAGCAACGGGCTCAGCAGGCGTCGGCCGAGAACCTTGGCGGCGAGTGCGGTGAATTTCATCAGCAGGAAACTGCCACGCTCTTCGCGGTCGGCCCAGTGCTTCTTGTCGGTCTCGACGGTCATGGACGCCACCGTCGCCAGAGGATCACGGGCAGACGCAGCAACATGCCGAAGAACAGGCGCGTGTGCATGCTCGAGATCAGCACGTTGTCGTGGAACAGGCGAAAGTGCGACACGCCGTCCAGCGGGTAGTGCACGCTGGTCTGCAACCAGCGCATCGGCTGATTGCGCCACGCCAGGCGCACCAGAATGTCCGAGTCGAAATCCATGCGCTTGCCGATCCGCGCCGAGTCGATCACGCCCAGCGTCGGTTCCAGCGGATACACCCGGAAGCCGCACATCGAGTCGCGAATCTGCAGCGATAGGGTGTTGATCCACACCATTACGTGGGTCAGGTAACGCGCATACAAACGGCCTTTGGGCACGCTGGCGTCATACAGCGGATAGCCGCAGACCAGCGACTCGGGGTGAGCGCGGGATTCTTCGATGAAACGCGCGACATCCTGCAAGTCGTGCTGACCGTCGGCGTCGACCTGCAAGGCATGGCTGAAGCCCAGCCGCGCCGCTTCACGCAGACCGGTCATCACCGCGCCACCCTTGCCCTGATTGGCAGTGAGGCGAACCAGATAAACCCGTTCGCGTTCGGCCAGCGCGTCCAGCACCGCTGCGCAGGATTTGCTGCTGGCATCGTCCACCAGAATGCATGGCAGATCCTCGGCGAGCAGGGCGTCGACCACCGTGCCGATGGCGGTTTCGTGGTTGTAGACCGGGATCACGGCGCAAGGGTTATGCATCGCCAGCCCCCAGCAGAATCCGCCCGCTGGAGCAGGTGGCCGTGTCGTTGCGGTAGGCGAAATACAACTTGCCGCGTTCCGGGTCGAAGCGCAGGTGCAACTGGACTTCATCGCCGGGGCGCACCAGTTGCTGGAACTTCAGCACTTCCATGCCGGCGAATGCGCCGGGCAGGTTCAGCAGTTGTCGACCCAGATTCAGCGCCCATTCGACCTGCACCACGCCCGGCAGCACCGGGGCCTTGGGGAAGTGGCCGCTGAAGTAGGCAAGGTCCGGCGGAACGCTCAATTGCAGGTTCCATTCACCCTCGGTTTCGGCCTGTTCCAGGATTTCCGGCGCTTTCGGCCGTGGTGCCAGCAGCAAGGCTTCGACGTCGGCTTGAGGCAACTTGCCCTGCGAGGTCAGCGGCATTTGCCGCAGCAGGCGCCAGCGGCGGGGCAGGGCCAGGGCTTCGCAGTGGTCGCCGAGATGACGGCGCAGGGTTTCGGTCAGGCTGCGCCGACCGTGTTCGCGCAGGGCAAACAGGCCGGATTCGCTGAGCACCAGCAGGGCGCCGAGCGACGCGCGGTTTTCCTGCACCACGCCCAGACGCGCTTCGGCGACCCAGTCGTGGGCCACCAGCGCCTGTTCAAGCATCGGCAGGGAAATACGTTTTTCTTCGAGTTTGACGATCCGGTCGAGCCGCCCGAGCAACTGAAAGCGACCATCGGCCTGAATGCTTGCCGCATCGGCGGTGTGTTCGACATGCCCGGCGGGCAGGTAAGGCGAAGCGATCAGCAGGGCGTCATTGCTGTCCTGGCTCAACTCGACGCCGGCAAATGGCTGCCACAACGATTCGCCCTGACGCCAGGCGATGCCGCCGGTTTCCGAGCTGCCGAGGATTTCCGTCGGCCACTGTCCCAGGCGTTGATGCAGGCTTTTTGCGGCGTCTGCCGGCAATGCGCCGCCAGAGGAAAACACCCGGCGCACGGCGCTCAGCGCTGGCCAGTCGAGGTTGTCGCCCATGCGTTTGAGCAGCGCCGGGCTGGCGACCCAGGCGAAGGCCGGGTGCTCGCGGCTGGCACGTTGCAGGTCTTCCGGGAAGGCCAGTTGCTTGCGCAGGAACGGACGCCCGGCGCACAGCGGCCACAGCACGCGGAACAGCAAGCCGTAGATGTGCTGGGTGGCGACGCTGCCGAGGATGCAGGCCTCGCCGAGATCCGCCCCCCACAGCTGTTCGAGGGCTTCGACTTCGTTGGCCAGTTGCCGCAGGGATTTGTCGATGCGCTTGGGCTCGCCGCTGGAGCCGGAGGTGCACAGGCTCAGGCGGCACTGGTCGAGATCCAGTTCGGCTGCGGGCAGGGCCGGTTGCTGCAGATCGCTCAGACGGGCGTCACCGGCCTGATCGGTCAGCCACAGATCGACGTCGCTCGACCAGCGCTGGCGGGTCTGTGCTTGCAGATCCGAGGGCAGCAACACGCTGATGCCGGCACGCCAGGCACCGAGCAGGGCGACGGCCAGATCGGCGGCATCTTCCAGATGCACCGCCAGACGCTTCACGCCGCGTGCTTGCAGACCGGCGGCCAGGCCCAGGGCCTGTTCGCGCAGTTGAGCGTGATCGAGTGCCGGTGCGCTTGTAACAGCACGCGCCGGCGGGGCCTTGAGCAACAGCTGCTCAAGTTTTATCCAGTTCATGGGCGACCTCTTACCCGTTGTCGTATCAGCCATTCAATGGCAAACATCAGGCCGATCAATCCGTAGGAGATCAGGCCGGTGTACAACATCCACCAGTTCAGCGGCGCCCACAGTGTCAGCAGGGCGGCGCACAAACCGTTGCAAAAGAAAAACACGCTCCAGGCCACGGTGACCTGGCGGGTGTAACGAATCGCCTTGAGCGGCAGTTGCGGCTCACGCAGGCGAGCCAGACGCTCGACCATCGGCGGGCCGTATTTCAGGCTCAGGCTGAACAGCACCAGCATGAAGCCGCTGATCAGCACCGGGTACCAACGCAGCAGCAAAGGGCTGTCGAACACCGCCAGCAGCAGGCAGAACACGATCGCCACAAAGGCCATCCACAGGCTGCCGGGCTTGCGTTCGCCGGTCAGTGCGCGGGCCAGCCACAGGCCGCCCAGCAGCAGGCCGAACTGCCATGGCGCGAAATGCTCCATGCCGAAATACACCGCAAAGGGATACAGCAGGCCCGCCAGCAGCAGGCCGAGACCGATCAGTCGGCTCATGCCGCCGGTTGAACCAGACGGTAGACCGCCTCGACCACGTCGCTGACGGTGCGCACCGACTTGAACTCCTCGGCGGCGATTTTCTTGCCGGTCTGGCGCTTGATGTGATCGATCAGGTCGACGGCATCGATGCTGTCGATTTCCAGATCCTGATACAGGTTGGATTCCAGGCTCACGCGGGCCGGGTCCAGTTCGAACAGCTCGACCAGGGCATCGCGCAGGGTGTTGAAGATGTCGTCACGAGTTTGCATGGTCCGGTCTCAAGCTGCCTGTTTTGCCGTGACGAACGCCGCAAGGCTCGCCACGTTGGAGAAATGGTTGCGGGTGTCCTTGGCGTCGGCGTCGATTTTGATGCCGTACTTTTTCTGGATCGCCAGGCCGAGTTCCAGAGCGTCGACGGAATCCAGGCCCAGGCCTTCGCCAAACAGCGTCTGGTCGTCGCCGATGTCCTCTGCGCTGATGTCTTCGAGGCCCAGGGCGTCGATGATCAGCTCTTTTATGTCACGGTTTAGATCGCTCATCTTCGGCGAGCTCCTTGATAAAGAATTGGTGCAAATAGTCGTTGAGCTTGCGCGAAGCCTGAGGCGCGGGGCCCTGCGCGGCGAAAGTCTGTGGGTCTATATCGGCCCCGACGCGAAAACTGAAGTGCACGCGGCGACTGGGAATGCGATACCAGGGCTCGGCCTTGGTCAGGGTGGTCGGACTGACCTTGATGACTACCGGGGTGACGATTCTCGCACCGCGCAGCGCGATGGCCGCCGCCCCCCGATGAAAGGCCGGCGCCTGACCCGGCTGTGTGCGGGTACCTTCAGGGAAAATGATCAGGGTCTGCCCGCCCTGCAACGCGCCAGCGGCAGCGTCGAGCATGTCCATGCTGCCGTCGTTGCTGATGTATTCGGTGCTGCGCAGCGGGCCGCGAGTGAAGGGGTTTTCCCACAGGCTTTTCTTCACCACGCAATTGGCCCCGCGCACCAGACCGATCAGGAATACCACGTCGATCAGCGACGGGTGGTTGGCGATGATCATCTGCCCCGGACGGCCGAGACGTTCGGCGCCCTGGATGTCGTAGGTCAGCACGCCGGTACGGGCCATGAACCGGACGAAAAACCAGAACAGCCGACTGACGGTCTGGCGCGCCCGCTCGCGGTGCGCAATGGCGTCGCCCGGCAGGAAACCGAGCAATGGAAATACCAGCAGGCGCAGGCACAGACCACCGAGCCCGAACAGGGCGAAGCTGGTGGCAGTCGCCAGCAGACGCCAGTAATAGGCATCGCGATTTTTTTCGATCACGGGTTGCGTTGCCAGGTCCATAGACGATTCTTCCAGGCATGTTGGCAATGGGGTTGCTGATCGAGCAGGGTTCGCAGCAGATTCAGCGCATGAGGCCACTGCGTTTTTGACCGTGCTTCGGGGGCGCTGTTCAGGGTCAGCCGCCAGTCGGTACCGGGGGTGAGCAACAGCCCGACCGCATAGGGAAACGGCACGTCGTCGATCCACGTCGAATAGGCTTCGGGCGGTTGTTCCTCGGTGATCACCAGCAGCACCGCGGGGGCCCCTTCGTTCAGCAACGTCGCCGCTTCGAGCAGGCCGTGCTCAAGGCCGTCGCCGGCCGCGGCGAGGGCGGTCATTTCGCTGGTTTCGCCGCGCATGATCGACCACAGGCCGATGATCGCGTTGTGCACCGACAGGCTGAACTGGGTCGGCGACAGCGGCTGTTCGTTGGCCAGATCACTGAGAATTTCAAAGGTACGCGGGGTTTCGCCGTGCCGGGAGACGAACACAAGCGGCAGATTTTCCCGACCGTCGGCCAGCGGCCAACCGACACTGAACGCCATCCGCGCCAGACGGCTGAGACGACGGCGCTGCATGGCCGGCAGAAACGACACATCGGGTGCGGCATCGCTGCTTTCGAGCACGACCGGCTGTCGGCTCCAGGCTTGCCAGGCTTCCACACTGTCGAGCCCGGGAGCCCAGGCGCGCCATTGGGCGATGTTGAAGTTGATCACGGACATTTATCCCGCCCCTGCGGGCTGAGTTGACGCGGTTTCGCCAACGTCGCCGCTGAGCTGATTTAGCCTGAAATGGCATGGCGCGTGGCGCCGGGTGGCGCGCATTATCCCGGTGCGACGAGTGTGTAGCAAATGCTGGTTACGTTTTGAACGACGAAATGAACCGATTGGTACGCGGCAAGAGCTGTCACTTGGCCATTATCCAGATTGTCGGGTGGCTGTCTGTCAGGCGAATCCGCGATCAACGGGTCTCTTTACGCCGTATCCATTGGGAGATTGGCGCCTGACTTTGTAGTCCGCGTCCATCGAGGTAGCGAACCGGCACCGGGCACCACTACACTCGGTCATTCTTTGATACACGGAGGTTTTGTCATGCGGCGCGTGGTGTTCAATCAGAAAGGTGGCGTGGGCAAATCCAGCATTGCCTGCAATCTGGCGGCGGTGAGCGCCAGCGAGGGTTATCGCACGCTGTTGGTCGACCTCGATGCCCAGGCCAATTCCACTCAGTATCTGACCGGGCTCACGGGTGATGACATTCCGATGGGCATTGCCGACTTCTTCAAACAGACCCTGTCTTCCGGGCCGTTCTCGAAAAAGAATCAAGCGGATATCTACGAAACGCCGTTCGACAACCTGCACATCATCACCGCCACCGCCGAGCTGGCTGACCTGCAGCCCAAGCTTGAGGCCAAGCACAAGATCAACAAGCTGCGAAAGCTGCTCGACGAGTTGTCGGAAGATTACGACCGGATCTATCTGGATACGCCGCCGGCGCTGAATTTCTATGCGGTCTCGGCCCTGATTGCCGCCGATCGGGTACTGATTCCCTTCGACTGCGACAGCTTCTCGCGTCAGGCCCTGTACGGTCTGATCGCCGAGATCGACGAGTTGAAGGAAGACCACAACGAAGGCCTGGAAGTCGAAGGCATTGTGGTCAACCAGTTCCAGGCCCGAGCCAGCCTGCCGCAGCAGATCCTCGACGAACTGATCGCCGAGGGCCTGCCGGTGCTGCCGGTCTACCTCGCCAGTTCAGTGCGCATGCGCGAATCGCATCAGGCCAGCATGCCGCTGATCCACCTCGATCCACGGCACAAGCTGACACAGCAGTTCGTCGAACTGCACAACCTGCTCGAAGACGCCTGAAGCCTTTTCAGATGCCCTGGCTGCGCAGCCAGGCCATCAACTGCGGCAACGGGAAGGCCCCGCTCTGACGGGCCACTTCCCGGCCGTTGCGCAACAGAATCAGGCTCGGAATCGAACGAATCCCCAACTGCGCCGACAACTGCTGATTGGCCTCGCTGTCCAGCTTGGCCAGACGGCACTTGCCCGCCAACTGCGCAGCTGCCTGTTCGAACACCGGCGCAAACGACTTGCACGGCCCACACCAGTCCGCCCACACGTCCACCAGCAACGGCAGATCACCCTTGATCTGACTGGCGTAATCGCCTTGCTTGAGCTCGAACGGCTTGTTCAACAGCACCTCGGACTTGCAGCGCCCGCACTTCGGGTGATCGTTGAGGCGCTCGGCGGGGATGCGGTTGAGGCCGTTGCAGGAGGGGCAGGGGATGAGGAGGGGGTCGGTCATGATCGGCTCAATGAATAAAACGGGATCGTACGACTGATCTGGAGCCGTACGGATCGATTATCAAGGTTCAGTCGTTCCCGCTTACGACGAACAACTGATCTCCAGATGCTTGCCCCACTCCGGCGGCCGTTCCGCGTAGCTCTCCATTCCAGGCTGTTCCTCGAATGGATTGCTCAGCACCGCGTGCAACCGGCGCACCTCTGAATAGTCACCCTGCTCGGCAGCATCAATCGCCTTCTGCGCCAGATAGTTGCGCAGGATGTACAGCGGATTCACCGCATGCATCCGCGCACGGCGTTGTTCCTGATCGGTCGCGCCATCGCGTGCGACGCGGGCGACGTAGCGCTCGCCCCAGGCATCGAAACCCTTGATATCGACGAAGTCATCGCGCAAGCGAGCGACGGCCTGTTCGGCTGACTCTTCGCCCAGACGACGGAAGAACAGCGTGTAATCGACGCCGCTGTTCTGCATCAGTTGCAGCAACTGCTCCAGCAGTTGCTGGTCGTCGTCCTCGGCGGTGGTGAAGCCGAAGCGGCGGCGCATCAGGTCGAGGTAGTGCGCCTGGAACAGTGGCAGGTACAGGCCGAGGGTTTCGCGCAGGGCTTCAACGCTGATGAACGGCGTCAGGGCCTGGGCCAGGGCGCTGAGGTTCCACTGGCCGACCGGCACTTGATTGCTGAAGGAGTAGCGGCCCTGGTCGTCGGAGTGGTTGCAGATGAAGTTTGCGTCGAAATCGTCGAGGAAGGCGAACGGACCGAAGTCGAAGGTGATGCCGAGGATCGACATGTTGTCGGTGTTCATCACGCCGTGGCAGAAGCCGTAGGCCTGCCACTTGGCGATCAGTTCGGCGTTGCGCTCGACGATCTCGCGGAACATCGCCAGATAGGGTTCCGGCTGTTCCAGGCATTCGGGGTAATGCATCGCCAACACGTGTTCGCCGAGCAGCTTCTGCTGTTCGGGACGCTTGGTGTAATAGAAGTATTCGAAGTGGCCGAAACGGATGTGGCTCGGCGCCAGGCGCAGTACCATCGCGGCGCGCTCCTGTTTCTCACGCCAGACGGGAGTGTCGGAGCCGATCACGCAGGCGGCGCGTGACGAAGGAATGTTCAGCGCATGCAGCGCTTCGGAGGCGAGAAACTCGCGGATCGACGAACGCAGCACCGCGCGGCCGTCGCCCATGCGCGAGAACGGTGTCTGCCCGGCGCCCTTCAGATGCAAGTCCCAGTGCTCGCCGGCCGCATTGTAAACCTCGCCCAGCAACAGTCCGCGACCGTCACCCAATTGCGGGGTGTAACCGCCGAACTGATGCCCGGAATAGACCATCGCCCGTGGTTCGGCATCGGCCCATAGCTTGTGGCCGCCGAACAGTTCGGCAAATTCCTGGGTGTCGGCCACTGCCGGGTCGAGATCCAGCAGCGCCAGGGCCGCCGGGCTGGCAACCACCAGTCGCGGATTGTCGATCGGTTCGGGCAGCACGTGGGCCGAGAACGCATCGCCCAGGCGGGCGAAGCGGTTGTCGAAGGTCAGTTCGTCGAGGGCTTTCAAGGACCGGCTCCAGCAGAATGTCCGAGCATTCTGCTGGGATTAGCCGGGTTAGTCGAGTTTGGCCGGCGGCGGTTCCTGCAACGGTTTCTGGTCGTCGCTGACCGGCACGATGGTTTTGGTTTCCGGCTCGATCGGCACCATCTTGTATTCCTGGCCGTGGAGGTTCTTCAGGTAAACCTCCATCTGGCGGAACGAGATGTTGATGTGCTGCTTCTTGAACTCGCGGTTGATGAAGCGGTTGACCTCATCGAGCACCGGGTTGCGGTCGCCGAGATCGCGCACATGCATGCGCAATTCGTGGTCGAGGGTGCTTTCGCCGAAGTTGAGGAAGTACACGTGCGGCTCGGGCTCCTTGAGCACGCGCGGGTTTTCCCGGGCGGCCTTGAGCAGCAATTCCTTGACCAGATCCAGATCGGAGCCGTAATCGACGCCCAGTTTCAGGGTCACCCGGGTGATGGTGTCGGTCAGCGACCAGTTGATCAGTTGCCCGGTGATGAACGTCTTGTTCGGGACAATGATGTCCTTGCGGTCGAAGTCGGTGATGGTCGTGGCGCGGATGCGGATCTTGCTCACCGTGCCCGACAGGTTGCCGATGGTGATGGTGTCGCCGATCCGCACCGGGCGCTCGAACAGGATCATGATGCCGGAGATAAAGTTCGCGAAGATCTCCTGCATGCCGAAGCCGAGGCCGACCGACAGTGCCGCCACCAGCCATTGCAACTTGTCCCAGCTCACGCCGAGGGTCGACAGGGTCGAGACGAAACCGACCCCGGCGATCACGTACGACAGTAGCGTGGTGGTCGCGTAGGCACTGCCCTGGGCCAGATTGAGTTTCGATAGCACAAACACTTCAAGCAGGCCCGGCAAGTTGCGGGCGAGCGCAAAGGTGATGCCGATGATGATCAGCGCGCCGAGCATGTCGCCGATGCTGATCGGCACCATGCTCATGTTGGCGCCGGTGCCGCTGGTGTATTCGTAGAGGGTGATGTTGTCGAGGTACGAGAACACGGTGATCAGGTCGGCCCAGACCCAGTACAGCGCGGCGATGAAACCGCCAAGCAGCGCCAGACGTATCAGGCGCAGAGACTGTTCGTTGACCTTCTCGATGTCCAGGGTTGGCTCTTCGATCACCGCTTCGCCGTCGCCGGCTTCTTTCGCGGCCTGACGTTTGGCCAGGGCGCGCTGGTAGGCCAGACGGCGTGCCGCGACCGCCAGACCTCGGACGAAAGTCGCTTCGATCACCAGCCAGAACATCAGCAGGTACAGGGTGTTGATCAAGCGGTCGCTGAGCTTCAGCGCGGTGTAGTAGTAGCCGAAGCACACGGCGACGAACAGCGCGATGGGCAGCAGGGTGAACATCACGCCCACAGCCTTGCGGAACAGCGAGGCGTTTTCGTGGGTCGGGCTGCTGATCAGCAGGCGGCTGAGCAGCCACGCCATCAGCGCATAGCAGGTCAGCACCACCGGCATGCCCAGTACATCGTCGGCCAGCGCCGCCGGTTGCAGTTCGGCAACCGCCACCACGGCCACCAATGCCATGACCACCAGACCGAGGCGACGCACCCAGCCTTGCAGGAATTCGACCTGCGGCTTTTCCCAGCGGAAGTGCAATTCGGCCACTCCACCCGGCGCGAGGATCCGGTAAGCGGTGTAGAACACCAGCCACGCCTGGGCCATTTGCAGCAGCGCCGCGCCCATGTTGGCGTTCTGCCCACGGGCGTCGATCTGCAACGCCAGCCCGCACAGGGCCAGGCCCAGCGCCACCGGCATCGCCAGCAGAATATTGATCAGGATCGCCTGTGGCGTATGCCACTGGCTGTCACGCTTGAAGTGACCGATGTCCTGGTGAACCTTGTTCAGGCGCGAATACAGTTGCTTGCGCCGCCACAGGAGCGCGCCGATCAGCAGCGCCAGCGGCAGGAACAACAGTGGTCGCTGGGTCAGGCCGTCGGTCAGTTCACTGAGGCTCGAGGCCAGCGGCAACGTGTCGATCTGACGCTTAAGGCGCTCCGGCACGCCGCGCATCCATTCGGTGTCCAGCGGCTTGTTGCTCGGAATCCAGAACATCTGCTCGTCAAGGGTCGCGCGCAGGCTTTGCGCGGTGCTCAGCAGTTGTTTCTGGTTTAGTTGCAGGGTGATCGATTCGTTGAGCATCGCGCTCAGTTCGCGGCTCAGCCGTTCCAGCAGATCGACACGGGTGTTGGCCAGCTCCAGCAGACTCTTGCGCAGTTGTGGCGTGACTTGTTCCGGCGGCTGGGTGGACAGCAGGTTGTCGACGTAGGTCGCCGGATTGCTCAGCTGTTCACGTTGTTGATTGATTTCGAACTGGTACAGGCGAATGTCGGCGATCTGGTCCGCCAGATCGCGGTCGACCTTGAGGCGCGGCAGCGCTTGCTTCTGCTTGTAGAGAATCTTCGACAGCAGCAGGCTGCCCTTGAGCACGTTGATCTGCTCGTCGAGGGCCGAATCGCTCTGGGTCACGCTGTCCAGTTGCTGCTTGGTCTGCAGGTTCTGCTGGGTGAGTTCGTTGAGGCGGTCAGTGCTTTTTAGCAGGTAGTCGGAGAGCTTGAGGTTGGCCGCGCTTTCCGTGGCGAGCAGGGCGCTGCTGCCAGACTTCTGTGCCTCGATCGACTGCTGCGTCACGGTTTCCTGCGACAGGGTCAGACGTTTCTGGTTGATCAGGGTTTGCAGTTCCTGGATCTCGCGATCCAGACGGTCGGACTTTTCCGAGAGCAGGTCATGCTGACTGTTGCCCAGATCCTGCAATTGGTTGTTGCCGGCCAGTTCCTGACGGCGCAGCGGGATCAGCGCATTGAGCGCCGCCAGTTCGGCGTTGAGCAGGTCGCGCTGCTCGGCGCTGACGGTCTTGCCGGCGTCCTTGCCGGTCTTGAGGATGTTATTGATCTGCTGGATGCGCGTCTGGCTGCTGGAAATCTCGGCCTGGGCACGTTCGGGACGGGTCTGGGCGGTGATGATCAGGCTGTTGGCGTCGGCCAGGGCCTTTTGCAGATCGCTTTGCTGGGTCGAGCGCTCGGTGAGCATCTGCTCCAACTGCTGGATGTTTTCCTTGGGGAAGCGCTGCGCTACCGGTACCACGGCGCTGGCCTTGAGGCGGGTCAGTTCGCGCGAATTCTCGATGGTCTGCTTCGGCGCAGTGGCCAACTGCTGCTTGAGGTCGATCAGCTTCTGCTCGTAGTCACGCCGGTTGTTGAGCTGGTTCAGCGTGTTTTGCAGGACCGTCTGCAGGGCCTTCTTGTCGGCCTCGGGCAGTTTGCTGTCGGTGAGCTTGTCCAGGCTGGCCTGCACGGCGTCGCTGGACGGTGGTTCGGCGGCTTGCAGCGGGCCGACGGAAAGACTCAGGCCCAGCAGGGCCGCGAGGAAAAAGGAGCGCAGGGTAGGCATAGAGACCGGTCAAGCAAGTGAGAGTGGACGCAGTTTAGAGGAAGAGCCCGGGGCCCGGGCGACTTCCTTCGGGGAATCTGACGCCCACTTTGCCGATCTTGTTCCCGTCCATGACCGCAACCGTCCAGTGGGTGTTGTTCCATTCCACCTGGTCGCCAACGATCGGTGCACCGCCGACTTTCTGGGCAATGAAGTGGCCCAGGGTCATGTCCGGATCGATGCCTTCGGCGGGCAGGCCGTACAGGGCGGCAACCGCTTTGAGCTGGGCATCTCCTTCGAGTACGAAGTCGCCGAAGAAGCGCAGATCGAGGCCGCGTTGCGGCGCCTGGCTGAACAGTTTTCCGAGGGCCGGCAGGTTGTGCTCATGGCCGATAACACACAGCAAATCATCGACTTCCAGCACCGTACTACCCGACGGATGGAGCAGTTGCTGACCGCGAAACAGGGCGGCGATACGGGTGCCTTCGGGCATTTTCAGTTCGCGCAGGGGCGAACCGATGCACCATTTTTCCGCGCCGAGCTTGTAGACGAACAGTTCCCACTCGCTGGTGACGTGTACTTCGAGGGCGGCGCGGGAAATCGGCGCCGGCTCCGGCGGTACCGTCACCTTGAGCAGCTTGGCCACCCACGGCAGGCTCGTGCCCTGCACCAGCAGCGACACCAGCACGATGAAGAACGCGAGGTTGAAGTACAGCTGCGCATTCGGCAGCCCGGCCATCAGCGGGAACACCGCCAGAATGATCGGCACCGCGCCGCGCAGACCGACCCAGGAAATGAACGCCTTTTCGCGGCCATGGAAGGCTTTGAACGGCAGCAGCCCGACCAGCACCGACAGCGGCCGTGCGAACAGAATCATCCACAGCGCCAGACCCAGCGCAGGCAGGGCGATCGGCAGCAAGTCATGCGGGGTGACCAGCAGGCCCAGCACCAGGAACATGCCGATCTGCGCCAGCCACGCCATGCCGTCGAGCATGTGCAGAATGCCGTGACGGCTGCGCACCGGGCGGTTGCCGATCACCAGACCGCACAGGTACACAGCAAGGAAGCCGCTGCCGTGCAGGGCGTTGGTCAGGGCGAACACCACAAGACCGCCGGCGATCACCAGAATCGGATACAGACCGGTGGCCAGGTTGATCCGGTTGACCAGTTGCAGCATCAGCCAGCCACCGCCCAGACCGATCACCCCACCGATGCCGAATTCGCGGATCAGGTGGGTCAGCAGGCTCCAGTGCAGGCCGGTCTGGCCGCTGGCGAGCATGTCGATCAGGGTTACGGTGAGGAACACCGCCATCGGGTCGTTGCTGCCGGATTCGATTTCCAGGCTGGCGGTCACCCGCTCGTTCAGGCCCTTGCCGCCGAGCAGCGAGAACACCGCGGCGGCGTCCGTGGAGCCGACGATGGCGCCGATCAGCAGGCCTTGGATCAGGTTGAGGTCAAACAGCCACGCGGCCGCCATGCCGGTGAGGCCGGTGGTGATAAGGACGCCGACCGTGGCCAGCGACAAGGCCGGCCACAAGGCCACGCGGAAACTGGACACCCGGGTGCGTAACCCACCGTCGAGCAGGATCACTGCCAGTGCGAGGTTGCCGACCAGATAGGCCGTCGGGTAGTTATCGAAAATGATGCCGCCGCCATCGACCCCGGCACTCATGCCGACCGCGAGGATGATCACCAGAATCGGGATGCCGAGACGGGAGGAAAGGGAGCTGACAAGAATGCTTGCGCCTACCAGCAACGCGCCGATCAAGAACAGGCTGTTGATGGTCGTCGCATTCAAAGGCAGTACTCCAGAAGCGGAAAGACGGGCACAAACTGACCATGCAGTCTGCGTGCCAGCGATTCTAACCTGTTGAAATGTGATGCTGTCAAAAAGCTTTTGCACCAGAGGAGGCGATCGTTCCCACGCTCCGCGTGGGAATGCCTCAATGGACGCTCTGCGTCCGCTTTTGGGACGCGGAGCGTCCCGGCTGCATTCCCACGCGGAGCGTGGGAACGATCAACCTCTCGATGTGAGAATGATCAAAAGGGGGCTTCTATCTCAGAGGCTAAACCGCCCAACCATATTGTTCAGATCCAGCGCCAATCGCGACAGCTCATTACTGGCCGCACTGGTCTGATTCGCGCCGGTCGCCGATTGCACCGACAGATCGCGGATGTTCACCAGGTTGCGATCCACTTCCCGCGCCACCTGCGCCTGCTCTTCGGCGGCGCTGGCGATCACCAGGTTGCGCTCGTTGATTTCAACGATGGCCGTGTTGATCGTGTCCAGCGACAGGCCGGCACCACGGGCGATGTTCAGGGTCGATTCGGCGCGCTCGGTGCTGTTGCGCATCGAATCCACGGCGTGTTCGGTGCCGCTCTGGATACTGCCAATCATGCGCTCGATTTCGCTGGTCGACTGCTGGGTGCGGTGCGCCAGGGCGCGAACTTCGTCGGCGACCACCGCAAATCCACGACCGGCTTCACCGGCGCGGGCCGCCTCAATTGCAGCGTTGAGCGCCAGCAGGTTGGTCTGGTCGGCCAAGCCACGGATCACGTCCAGCACCTTGCCGATGTCACGGGATTCGTTGGCCAGATCGCCGATCAGGGTCGCGGTGCTCTGCACGTCGGCGCTCATGCGTTCGATAGCACTGACGGTTTCCTGCACCAGATCGCGGCCGTCGCCAGCGGAGGTGGTGGCGTTCTTCGAAGCTTCCGAGGTGCTGACGGCGTTGCGCGCAACTTCTTCCACGGCGCTAGTCATCTCGTTGACCGCGGTGGCAGCCTGCTCGATTTCGTTGTTCTGCTGGGTCAGACCCCGGGCGCTTTCGTCGGTGACGCTGTTCAGCTCTTCGGCGGCAGAGGCCAGTTGGGTGGCCGAGCCGGAAATCCGCTGCAGGGTGTCGCGCAGCTTCGACTGCATCTTGGCCATGGCCGCCAGCAGGCGCCCGGCTTCGTCGGTGCCGTCCACTTGGATCGGTTGGGTCAGATTGCCTTCGGCGATGGTTTCCGCTGCATCCAGAGCCTTGGCGATCGGCTTGGTGATGCTGACGGTCAGCAACCAGGCGAACAGGAAGGTCAGACCGGTGGCGATCACCAGCAGGGTCACCACCAGATTGAACGACATCGAATACTGATCCGTGGCGCCCTGATTGGTCTCGGCGATCTGTTGGGTGTTGATCTCCAGCAAACGCGCGAGAGCGGTATTCACCGCTTCGGAATTGGCGAGCAAATCGGTGTTGAGCATCTGCCGCAGTTCGTCGACCTGATTGTTGCGCGACAGAGTCTTCATGCGGTCTTCGAGTTGACGGTACTGCGCCAGCAACTGCACGTACTGATCGTAAGCCGCGCGTTCCTGCGGGCCATCGATCAGCGGCTCGTAGGCGCGTTGCGCGTCGGCGATCTGCCGGTTGCGCAAATCGAACAGCTCAATGGTTTTTTGCTGGACGTCTGGCTCTCGGTTGATCAGCAACCGATACGACAGCACGCGCAGGCGCAGGGTCAACTGGGTGAATTCGTCGAGAGCCTTGATCGAAGGCACGCTGGCGGTGGCGATATCTTCGCCCGCTGCGCGGATCTTGCTCATCTGATTCAGGGCGAACACACCGAGAATCAGCATCAGGCCGCCGATCAGGGCGAAACCGGTGAACGCCCGGGGGGC
Organism: Pseudomonas sp. R15(2017); assembly: GCF_002112685.1. Lineage (NCBI taxonomy): Bacteria > Pseudomonadati > Pseudomonadota > Gammaproteobacteria > Pseudomonadales > Pseudomonadaceae > Pseudomonas > Pseudomonas sp. R15(2017). The sequence continues at coordinate 74,413 of NZ_NEII01000004.1, read as the reverse complement.
GATGTTCATATTGCGAAGGGACATGGAGGCGGATACCAGGGAAGGGCCGCATCCGTGCGGGCTGAGACTGCTGTTGGGTGACTTATCGGTCATACGACTAAAGTCTTGAGGTGGTGTGCGTATTTGTCGCATGGGGCGTCGGGCGACGAAGTGCAGGAACCAGATCGGCAGATCACAGTCTCTAACACTCGCAAGAACGGTCGGCCGCCAGGAAAATCAAGGCCTTGCGCCGGTTTAACCCTGGCGTCAAAGACGACTTTTCTTTATCGTACGCGCCCTTTGAAAAAGCCCTGGAAGATCAAAATGTTGGAAGCATCCCTCAGCCAATTGGAACAGCTCGTCAGCGACCTGGTGCAACAGAACCAGACCCTGTCGGAAACCAACCAGACCCTGACCACGGAACTGGCCCAGGCCAAGGATGAAAACGAAAGCCTGCAACTGAGCCTGATGGAACAGGAAGAAAAGCACGGCGCCACCGCCGCGCGCATCCAGGCGCTGGTTGATCGCGTCAACGCAGGTCCTGTCAGCGCATGAACCACGGTACAGCAGGGGTAAAAGTCATCTCCATCCTGGGGGAGGACTATTCGATCAAGGCACCGGCCGGGGAAGAACAGACCCTGCTGGACGCTGCGTTGATGCTCAAGGCCGCACTGGCCGACACCAAGAAGAAATACCCGACCCTGATCGGCGACCGCCTGCTGGTGCTGGCGGCGATGAATCTGTGCTCGCAGCAGATTGAAATGAAGAAGCAGCACCAGCAGGAACTCGAGCGTTACCAAGAGCAAGTCAGCGCCACGGTCGAGACCATCGCCAAGACCATCAATCAGGGTTGATGGGGTTGCGCACAACCAAAGAATAAGATTGTCGATTGCGTTGTATACAATCGGCACGGCTGTTGCAGTGTTTCAGCCTCTTATTCTTTGGGGGTGCTCCATGCAGTTCTGGCGTCGCAGTATTCAATGGCAGTTGATCCTCGGCATGGGCACCGCCCTGCTGGTCAGCATTCTGATCGTGGTTGGCATTTATACCCTGGTGGTCAACCGCCTCGCCCAAAGCTATCTGGTCGAACAGGCGCTGCCGTCGAGCATCGAAGCGACGCGCAACGACATCGAACGAATCCTCGTTCAACCCCTCACCGCCGCCAAGGACATCGCCAGCAATACGATGGTCCGCGACTGGCTGGCCAATGGTGAAGATTCCGCCAGAACGGCGGGCTTCGCGCAGTATCTGGAAGGCATCCGCGCCGAACACAAGGCGTTCACTGCGCTGATCATCGGCACCGAATCCAATCACTACATCACCGAAAAAGGCCTGGATCGCACCCTCAGTCGCGACAAGCCGGCCGATGCGTGGTTTTACTCGTTTCTTGACAGTAACCAGTCGCGAACCCTGAATATCGACAACGACGGGGCCACCGGAGAGCTGGCGCTGTTCATCGACCTGAAGGTCGAGCAGGCCGGCAAAGTGGTCGGTGTCGCGGGCCTTGGGCTGAGCATGAAAGAGCTGTCGGAGCTGATTCACAACTTCAGCTTCGGCGAGCGCGGGAAGGTCTATCTCGTGCGTTCCGACGGTCTTATCCAGGTCCATCCCGAGGCACAGTTCAGCGGCAAGCGCACCTTGAGCGAGCAGATCGGTGGCTCGGCAGCACAAGCGGTCATGGGCCACAAAGTGGCCGCCAACAGCAGCTTCCAGCGCGACGGCGAAGATTTCCTCGCCTTCAGCCTGCCTTTGCGCGACCTCGGCTGGACCCTGGTGGCCGAAGTGCCACAGTCGCAGATCTACGCCGAAGCCCGTCGGGCGATGTGGATGAGCAGCGGCATCGGCCTGGTGGTGGCGCTGGTTTGCCTGGCGCTGGTGATCTGGCTGGCCCAGGGATTGGTGCGACCGATTCGTCAGGTAACAGCTGCGCTGGTAGCAATCGGTAGCGGTGGTGGAGATTTGACTCATCGGTTAGATTCCAGCCGCGCCGATGAACTGGGCGACCTCGCCAGGGGCTTCAACCGTTTCCTCGACAGCCAGCGCGGGATGATCGGCGAAGTGCTGACCACCAGCGAGCGTCTGCGCGTTGCCGTGGGCCAGGTGGCCAGGGTTGTGGACAACACTGCCGAGCGCTCCGGCCGCCAGCAGGAAATGACCGACATGGTCGCCACCGCCGTCCACGAAATGGGCCTGACCGTGCAGGAGATCGCCCAGAACGCCGGCAACGCCGCGCTCGCCTCGCAAACCGCCCGCGACGAAGCGATGCAGGCGCGAGAGGTGGTCGGCGGCTCGATTCGCCATATAGAAAGCATGTCCGATGAAATTGGCGTCGCGGCGGGCGCGGTGGGGGAGCTGGCGCATCAAGTGGCGTCGATCGATCAGGTGCTGGCGGTGATTCGCGGGGTGTCCGAGCAGACCAACCTGCTGGCGTTGAACGCTGCCATCGAGGCTGCTCGAGCCGGCGATATGGGGCGTGGTTTTGCAGTGGTAGCGGATGAAGTGCGCACCTTGGCGCGTCGGACTCAGGCGTCTACCGACGAGATTCAGCAGATGATCGGCAGCCTCAAGCAGGGTGCGGAGAATGCGGTGTCATCGATGCGAACCGGGCAGGCCGCGACGGGCACCGGAGTCGAATCGAGCCAGCGTACCGGGGCGTCTTTGACTGCGATTACCGGGCAGGTCGAGCGCATCAGCGACATGAACCATCAGGTGGCGACAGCGACCGAGGAGCAGTCGGCGGTGACCGAGGAGATCAACCGAAACGTGCAGGGTATTTCCGATCTGGCCCGGGCGACGGCGGGGGAGGTTCGGGCTTGTCGTGAGGATTGTCAGATGTTGCAGCGGTTGGCGGATGACCTGGCGCGGCAGATGGGCGGGTTCAAGTTGAGCTGAAATTGATCGTTCCCACGCTCTGCGTGGGAATGCAGCCCCAGACGCTCCGCGTCCTCTCAAGATCGTGACGCAGAGCGTCACAGGAGGCATTCCCACGCGGAGCGTGGGAACGATCATTAAGAGGTCAAAACCACGCATCCTGCATTGCCAGACACGTATCATCCCGCGCCTCCAGCAACGCCAGCTCATGCTGGCACCCCGGCACTTCCCACGTCAGGAAATAGCGCGCCGCCTGCAACTTGCCCTTATAGAAGTCGGCATCCGCCGCATTGCCCTTGGCCAACCCTTCCTCGGCGCGAATCGCCTGCTCCAGCCAGCGCCAGCCAATCACCGCATGCCCGAATACCTTCAGGTACAGCGCCGAGTTCGCCAGGCTGCTGTTGACCTTGCCCTGAGCCAGGTCGGTCAGCAGACCAATGGTCACGCTCTGTAGGCGCGCCACCAGTTTCTCCAACGGCTCACGCAGTGCGGTCAACGATTCGTGCGCTACCGCGCGCTCGGCGGTGTCGGCGATCAGTCGAATCAGCTGCTTGAGCCCGGCGCCACCGTTCTGCGCCAGTTTGCGTCCCAGCAAGTCCAGCGACTGAATGCCGTGAGTGCCTTCGTGGATCGGGTTCAGGCGGTTGTCGCGGTAGTACTGCTCCACCGGGTATTCGCGGGTGTAACCGTGGCCGCCGAGAATCTGGATCGCCAGTTCGTTGGCTTTCAGGCAGAACTCGGACGGCCAGGATTTGACGATCGGTGTCAGCAAATCCAGTAGCTCATGAGCCTGTTTGCGCTCGGCTTCGGTCTCCAGCGTGGTGGTGTCATCGAACAGCCGTGCCGCATACAGACCGAGATCAAACGCCCCTTCAACGTAGGATTTCTGGGTCAACAGCATGCGTCTGACATCGGCGTGCTGAATGATCGCCACCGGTGCCGTAGTCGGATCCTTGCTGTCCGGCACCCGGCCCTGCGGACGTTCGCGGGCGTATTCCAGCGAATACAGGTAACCGGCATAACCGAGCATCACCGCGCCCATGCCGACGCCGATGCGCGCCTCGTTCATCATCTGGAACATGTAGCTCAAACCGTGGTGCGGCTTGCCCACCAGATAACCGACACACTGACCGTTATCGCCGAAGTTCAGCGCCGTTGACGTCGTTCCGCGCCAACCCATCTTGTGGAACAGCCCGGCCAGCAACACGTCGTTGCGCTTGCCAAGGCTGCCGTCATCGTTGACCAGAAACTTGGGCACGATGAACAGCGAAATCCCCTTCACCCCGGCCGGCGCGTCCGGCAGCTTGGCCAGCACCATGTGCACGATGTTTTCCGAGAGCGGGTGATCGCCGCCGGAAATGAAGATCTTGTTGCCCTTGAGGCGATAAGTGCCGTCGGACGCAGGCTCGGCGCGGGTACGAATATCCGACAGTGACGAACCGGCGTGGGGTTCGGTCAGGGCCATGGTGCCGAAGAAACGGCCGTCAATCATTGGTTGCAGGAAGCGTTGCTTCTGTTCTTCGGTGCCGAAACTTTCGATCAGGTTGGCCGCGCCCATGGTCAGGAACGGATAGGAAGTTGAAGCCGCGTTGGCCGACTGGAAGTGGGCGAAGCAGGCCTGGGACAGCAGTGTAGGAAGTTGCATGCCGCCGGCGTCGAAACTGCGCGCCGCGTTGAGGAATCCGGCTTCGAGGAACGCATCCACCGCCGGTTTCACCTCGGGAATCAGAATTGCCTGACCGTTCTCGTAGCGCGGCTCGTTCTCGTCGCCCTTGCGGTTGTGCGGTGCGAAGTACTTCTCGGCGATGTTGCGCGCCGTGCCGATGGCGGCATCGAAGGTTTCGCGGTTGTGCTCGGCAAACCGCTCGCGCCGGGTCAGGCCCTCGGCATCGAGGACTTCGTACAGCTCGAAAGCCAGATTGCGGGAACTGAGCAGCGTCTCGGACATGTCGGCCTACCTTTTTTTGGAATGGACCGAGTCTAGGCGTGCGAATAAATGCTGAACAGGAAGATTGATAACGGTGATGGAGAGGCCAAAAAAATGGGCGCCGGTGAGGGCGCCCATTTCAGGTTGCTGTACTGATCGTTCCCACGCTCTGCGTGGGAATGCAGCCCCGGACGCTCCGCGTCCCATCGGTGCCAGGCTTGAAATCGGCAGCGTGGCTGGAACGCGGAGCGTCCCTTGAGGCGTTCCCACGCAGAGCGTGGGAACGATCGCGCGGGAGTTAACCGATGGTCATCAGACTGGCGTTGCCGCCTGCTGCCGCGGTGTTGACGCTCAACGCACGCTCGATCACCAGGCGCTCCAGAGCAATGTTGGTCTCGCCCTGGGACAGGCCCTGAACCCCGACGATGGCGCCGGCACGTTTGGCGATCTGCTGGCAGACCGCACGCAACTGGTCGGAATGGCCGTGATGCAGAACCGCATCGAACACCACGTCGTCCTTGTTCCAGTCGGAAACCAGTTTGATCCGCGCCTGAATTTCCTTCGGCAGGCGTGCGAGCAACGCCTTGCTGGTGTCGGATTCCGGCCAGACCGCCGAACCGCCCACCGCCAGTACCGCAGCGAGTTGGGTCAGCAGATCACCTTCGATGTCCGCCAGGCACAGCACGTGCTCGCGCGGCAGGATCGCGTAGCTGTTCTTTTCGCCGGTCGGGCCGGCCAGTACGCGGGTGATACCGCTTTGCGACTGCGCCGCGTACTGCACGCACAGGGTACTCAGGTCGGCGAACTTGTTGCTGTCGGCCCAGGCTTTCAGAGCGGTCAGCGGTTTGCTCATGGCGTCGCGCAGACGAACGTCCGGCGCCACGGCAGCATCAGCGCGAGCGAAGGATTGTTCGATGGCATCGGTAGGACGCGTCGACAGCAGACGGTACAGGTACAGCGGGCCACCGGCTTTCGGGCCAGTACCCGACAGGCCTTCACCACCGAATGGCTGGACGCCGACCACGGCACCCACAATGTTGCGGTTGACGTAGACGTTACCGGCGTTGACGTTGTCGATCACCTTGGCGATGGTCTCGTCGATGCGGGTGTGCACGCCGAGGGTCAGGCCGTAACCGGAGGCGTTGATCTGGGCGATCAACTGGTCGATCTCTTTACGCTTGTAGCGCACCACGTGCAGCACCGGGCCGAAGATCTCGCGTTGCAGTTCGTCGAAGCTTTCCAGCTCGATCAGGGTCGGCATGACGAAGGTGCCGCGTTTGACTTCCTCGGTATCGGCGATGGCCACCTGGTACACGTTGCGACCTTTGTCGCGCATGCCCTGGATGTGCTTCTCGATACCGGCCTTGGCTTCGGCGTCGATCACCGGGCCGATGTCCACGGACAGACGCTCCGGGTTGCCGAGACGGCTTTCAGCCATTGCACCTTTGAGCATTTCGATGACGCGATCAGCGGAATCTTCCTGCAAGCAAAGGACGCGCAGGGCCGAGCAACGCTGACCGGCGCTGTCGAAGGCCGACGACACCACGTCGATCACCACCTGTTCGGTCAGTGCCGAAGAGTCGACGATCATCGCGTTCTGGCCGCCGGTTTCGGCGATCAGCGGAATCGGACGGCCCTGGTTGTCGAGGCGACCGGCGATGTTGCGCTGCAGCAGACGCGCGACTTCGGTGGAGCCGGTGAACATCACGCCTTTGACGCGCTCATCGCCGACCAGACCGGCGCCGACGGTTTCACCGCGACCCGGCAGCAGTTGCAGCACGCCTTCCGGAATCCCGGCTTCGAGCAGCAAGCGTACGGCTTGTGCGGCCACCAGCGGAGTCTGCTCGGCCGGTTTGGCCAGCACCGGGTTACCGGCGGCCAGTGCGGCGGCAACCTGGCCGCTGAAGATCGCCAGCGGGAAGTTCCATGGGCTGATGCACACCACCGGGCCCAGTGGGCGGTGGGCGTCGTTGCTGAAATCGTTGCGTGCCTGCACCGCGTAATAACGCAGGAAATCGACGGCTTCGCGGACTTCGGCGATGGCGTTGGCGAAGGTCTTGCCGGCTTCGCGGGCCAGCAGGCCCATCAGCGGCTGGATCTCGCCTTCCATCAGGTCAGCGGCACGTTCCAGAATCGCGGCACGTTCGGCCGGCGGGGTGGCCTGCCAGATCGGTGCGGCGTTCAGGGCGCATTGGATTGCGTTGTCGACGTCTTCGACCGTGGCTTCCTGCACGTGGCCGACCACGTCACGCAGATCGGACGGGTTCAACACGGGTGCCGGCGCTTCGTTACTGGAGGCGCAACCGAGCATCGGCGCGGCTTTCCAATTGTTGTGCGCGGTGGCCAGCAGGGCGCAGGACAGCGAAGCCAGACGATGTTCGTTGGCCATGTCGATGCCGCTGGAGTTGGCGCGCTCGGAACCGTACAGATCACGCGGCAGCGGAATGCGCGGGTGCGGCAGGCCGAAACCACCTTCCACGGTTGCCATCTGCTCGATCTGTGCAACCGGATCGGCCACCAGTTCCTGAATCGAAATCGACTGGTCGGCGATGCGGTTGACGAACGAGGTGTTGGCGCCGTTTTCCAGCAGACGACGTACGAGGTACGCCAGCAGGGTTTCGTGGGTGCCGACCGGAGCGTACACACGGCACGGACGGTTCAGCTTGCCTTCGGAAACCTTGCCTACAACCTGCTCGTACAAAGGTTCGCCCATGCCGTGCAGGCACTGGAATTCGTACTGGCCCGGATAATAGTTCTGACCGGCAATGTGATAAATCGCCGACAGGGTGTGGGCGTTGTGCGTGGCGAACTGCGGGTAGATGACTTCCGGCACCGACAGCAGTTTGCGGGCGCAGGCGATGTAGGAAACGTCGGTGTACACCTTGCGGGTGTAGACCGGATAGCCTTCCAGGCCTTCGACCTGGGCGCGCTTGATTTCGCTGTCCCAGTACGCGCCTTTTACCAGACGGATCATCAGGCGATGACGGCTGCGGCGAGCCAGGTCGATCACGTAATCGATCACGTACGGGCAACGCTTCTGGTAGGCCTGGATCACGAAACCGATGCCGTTCCAGCCGGTCAGTTGCGGCTCGAAGCACAGACGCTCGAGCAGATCCAGCGACAGCTCCAGGCGGTCGGCTTCTTCGGCGTCGATGTTCAGGCCGATGTCGTATTGCTTGGCCAACAGGGTCAGCGACAGCAGGCGCGGGTACAGCTCGTCCATCACGCGCTCGTACTGGACACGGCTGTAACGCGGGTGCAGGGCCGACAGCTTGATCGAGATGCCCGGACCTTCATAAATCCCACGGCCGTGGGACGCTTTGCCGATCGAGTGAATGGCTTGTTCGTACGAGGCCAGGTACTTCTGGGCGTCGTGTTCGGTCAGCGCCGCTTCACCGAGCATGTCGTAGGAATAGCGGAAACCCTTGGCTTCGAACTTGCTCGCGTTGGCCAGGGCTTCGGCGATGGTTTCGCCGGTGACGAACTGCTCGCCCATCAGGCGCATGGCCATGTCGACGCCCTTGCGGATCATCGGCTCGCCGCTCTTGCCGATGATGCGGCTCAGGGACGAAGTCAGGCCGGCTTCGTTGTGAGTGGAGACCAGTTTGCCGGTCAGCAGCAGGCCCCAGGTTGCGGCGTTGACGAACAGCGACGGGCTGTTGCCCAGGTGCGGCTGCCAGTTGCCGGTGCTGATCTTGTCGCGGATCAGCGCATCGCGAGTGCCTTTGTCCGGGATACGCAGCAGCGCTTCGGCCAGGCACATCAGCGCCACGCCTTCCTGGGACGACAGGGAAAACTCCTGCAGCAGACCCTGAACAATGCCTGCACGACCGCCGGCACTCTTCTGGTTACGCAGTTTTTCCGCGATGGTCGCGGCGAGTTTGTTGGTGGCTTCGGCCATCGGTGCCGGCAGGCGAGCCTGCTCGATCAGCATCGGTACCACTTCCGGCTCAGGGCGACGATAAGCGGCGGTGATCGAGGCGCGCAGCACCGATTGCGGCAGGATGCTTTCAGCGAATTCGAGGAAGCATTGGTGAGCGTGATCGGTATGGACTTCGCCCGCGTCGTCGGTGTCCTTGGCGGACAAACCGTTCAGCTCGGTCAGGGTTGCACCACCCTCGAGTTTTTCCAGGTAATTGAAAATTGCCTGCTTGATCAGCCAGTGCGGTGTGCGATCAATCGAGGTTGCGGCGGCCTTCAGGCGTTCGCGGGTCGGGTCGTCAAGTTTGACCCCAAGGGTGGTGGTAGCCATATTTTTATCCTCATAGGTGCCGCAGTTGCGCGACAACAGCTGGCGGCAAGATTAGCCGCGAGCCGGAACAGGTGCAACCGGGTGCAACCCTTTTTTGTCGGAATATTCTGCAGCTCGTCAGGAAATAATTTCTGGTACGAAAGTGCTGCTCTTGCTTGGTGCTTTTGCTTCTAGAAAAGCGTTGTCACTGCGTTAAAAGGGAGCAAAAAGCGACTTCCGTAGGATAAATCCGACTGGGTGCAACTAATTCTCAAGAAACTGGTTGCACCTGTTTTGCTTTGTTGCATAGGATTCGCGCCCAAGGTGCAACCGGGGGAACCCGACGCACCGGCCAATGGCTTTCCTGGGGAAACATTGGTCATAAATGCGCGGCAGTGCGAATCGTCTGTCAGACGTCAGTCTGCAAACGGTGCAACCGCCGCCGCTACATAAAAACAAAGCCAGGGCACGTACGTAATGAGCGCAAGCAATCCAACCCTGATCACGTTCGTGATCTACATTGCAGCAATGGTGCTGATCGGCTTCATGGCCTATCGCTCCACCAACAACCTTTCTGACTATATTCTTGGCGGCCGCAGCCTCGGCAGCGTGGTGACGGCATTGTCCGCCGGTGCTTCCGACATGAGCGGCTGGTTGCTGATGGGCCTGCCGGGCGCCATCTACATGTCCGGCCTGTCCGAAAGCTGGATCGCCATCGGCCTGATCGTCGGTGCCTACCTGAACTGGCTGTTCGTTGCCGGTCGCCTGCGTGTTCAAACCGAACACAACGGTGACGCGCTGACCCTGCCGGACTACTTCTCCAGCCGTTTCGAAGACAAGAGCGGTCTGCTGCGCATCATTTCGGCAGTGGTGATTCTGGTGTTCTTCACCATCTACTGCGCTTCCGGCATCGTGGCCGGTGCCCGTCTGTTCGAAAGCACCTTCGGCATGTCCTACGAGACCGCGCTGTGGGCCGGCGCTGCGGCGACGATTGCCTACACCTTCGTCGGCGGTTTCCTCGCGGTGAGCTGGACCGACACCGTACAAGCCACGCTGATGATCTTCGCACTGCTGCTGACGCCGATCATCGTGCTGCTGGCTACCGGTGGCGTGGATACCACGTTCCTGGCCATCGAAGCGCAGGACCCGAGCAACTTCGACATGCTCAAGGGCACCACTTTCATCGGCATCATCTCGCTGATGGGTTGGGGTCTGGGCTACTTCGGCCAGCCGCATATCCTGGCGCGCTTCATGGCCGCTGATTCGGTCAAGTCGATCGCCAACGCCCGTCGTATCTCCATGACCTGGATGATCCTGTGCCTGGGCGGCACCGTGGCCGTGGGCTTCTTCGGTATCGCTTATTTCTCGGCGCACCCGGAAGTGGCCGGTCCAGTGACCGAAAACCACGAGCGTGTGTTCATCGAACTGGCGAAAATCCTGTTCAACCCGTGGATTGCAGGCGTGCTGTTGTCGGCTATTCTCGCGGCAGTGATGAGCACCCTGAGCTGCCAGTTGCTGGTGTGCTCGAGCGCCCTGACCGAAGATTTCTACAAGGCTTTCCTGCGTAAATCCGCTTCGCAAGTCGAGCTGGTATGGGTTGGTCGCGCCATGGTGCTGCTGGTTGCGCTGGTCGCTATCGCCCTGGCTGCCAACCCGGAAAACCGCGTGCTGGGTCTGGTGTCCTACGCCTGGGCCGGTTTCGGTGCGGCCTTCGGTCCTGTGGTGCTGATCTCGGTGATCTGGAAAAAGATGACCCGTGACGGCGCACTGGCCGGCATCCTGGTCGGCGCGATCACCGTGATCGTGTGGAAGCATTTCGAATTGCTGGGTCTGTACGAAATCATCCCGGGCTTCATTTTCGCCAGCCTGGCGATCTACCTGGTCAGCCTGATGGGCCAGCCGAGCGCCGGCATGGTTCAGCGCTTTGAAGCGGCCGAGAAGGATTTCCATCTGAACAAGTGATGGAAATGAGCTGAGGCTCACCAGAAAACGGCCCGTTTCCTACCCGGAAGCGGGCCGTTTTTTATTGCCTGCGATTTCTGATCAGCGCTGGCGATCCCTGCGGGAGCTGGCTTGCCAGCGATGGCGATGCGTCAGTCGCCCGGAATGCTGGAGGTGCCGACCTCATCGCTGGCAAGCCAGCTCCCACAGGGTTCTGCGATATTTCTGACGGATGTGTCTGTAGTTGAAAACGTCGATTGTTGAAGGCCAAATCGAAGTTTCAAGTAGGGAAAATCTGATTTTTCAGTCACCCGTCCTGCACCCCTTGCCCCTCATGCAGAATCGCCCGCCCTCATTCTGCAGAGAGACATCGGATGTTCGCGCCTGCCAATCAACCGCGTTTCACGTTGACCGTCGAAGGCGCCCAGTTTGACCTCAAAGTCCTTGAGTTCACGGGCAAGGAAGCCATCAGCCAACCCTTCCGCTTCGACCTGGAGCTGGTCAGTGAACGGCCGGATCTGGATCTGGAAAGCCTGCTGCACTGTCAGGCGTTTCTGAGTTTTGATGAAGACGGTTCCGGTATCCACGGTCAGATCTATCGGGTCGGGCAGGGGGATTCCGGCAAGCGTCTGACCCGCTATCACGTCAGCCTCGTTCCGCGTCTGGCCTACCTGGGTCATCGGATCAATCAGCGGATCTTCCAGCATCAAAGCGTGCCGCAGATCGTGACGCAGATCCTCAAGGATCACGCGATCCTGCGCGATGCCTTCACGTTTCGCCTCGGCAGCGATTACCCGCCCCGTGAATATTGTGTGCAGTACGCCGAAAGCGATCTGGCGTTCATTCAGCGGCTGTGTGCCGAAGTCGGTATTCATTTTCACTTTCAGCACAGCCCGGACGGACATCTGTTGGTGTTCGGCGACGATCAGACGGTATTCCCGCGTCTGACCAAGCCGACGCTGTACCTGCCGGGCAGCGGCATGGCCGCATCGGCACCGGCGATCAAGCGCTTCACCGTACGCGTTGAAACCCGCACCAGCGTGGTCACCCGGCGTGATTACGACTTCACCAAACCCCGGCTGGCACTGCAAAGCCGTGCAGTAAGCGAACAGCGCCCGGTGCTGGAGGATTACCAGTTTCCCGGCCAGTTCACCGAGCGCGAAACCGGCAAGCAACTGGCCCAGCGCACCCTTGAACGACATGTCGCCGACTACCGTCAGGCCGAGGGCCGCAGCGATCAATCCGCTCTCGTCAGCGGACATTTCCTGCAACTGACCGAGCATCCGCGCCAGGATCTGAATGACCTCTGGCTGCTGACTGCTATCGAACACCGTGGCCGACAGCCGCAAGTGCTGGAGGAATCGGTGACCAGCGACGGTGATGACTTCCAGGGCTACCGTAATACCTTTCTCGCCACGCCGTGGGACGTGTTCTTCCGCCCGCCGATGGGCCCGGAAAAACCGCGGATGCTTGGCTATCAGCCTGCCGTGGTCACCGGCCCGCAAGACAGTGAAATCCATTGCGACGAGTACGGTCGGGTCAAGGTGCAACTGGCCTGGGATCGCGACGGTGAACTCAACGAGCATTCCAGTTGCTGGCTGCGGGTTGCCAGCGGCTGGGCTCATGACCGTTATGGCAGCGTGCTGATTCCGCGGGTCGGCATGGAAGTGCTGGTGGGGTTCATCGATTCCGATGCCGACAAACCGCTGGTCATGGGTTGCCTGCCGAACGCCGCCACGCCGGTGCCGCTGGATCTGCCGGCCGACAAGACCCGCAGTATTTTCCGCAGCCAGAGTAGTCCCGGCGGTGGGGGCTACAACGAATTGCGTATCGAAGATCGCAAAGGCGCCGAGGAAATCTACCTGCGCGCCCAGCGAAACTGGACCCAGCACGTATTGAACGATCAGCAGGTGCAGGTGGATAACCAGCGCAGCGTTGTCGTCACAGGTCTCGCCAAGCACGAGCTGAAAGCCGATGAACAGCGCATCACCCACGGCCAGCGTCAGACCGAGGTGAAGCAGGACGACCACCTCACGGTGACCGGCGACCGGCACATCCGCGTGAGCAATCAGGCGATCAACGCCAGTGGTCAATTCCACGTCAGCGCCGGCCAGCAAGTGGTAATCGACGGCGGCGCGAGCGCGACGATTCAGGCGGGCGGGCAGTGGATCAACATCGGCCCCGGCGGGATCTTCAGCAGCGTGCCGATTGTGGTGGGTGGTGCGCCGATGGCGGCGATGAGTGCGACGCCGACGGTGCCGGGGTTGCCGGAAAAACTGGCGGCAGCCCCAGCTGCGATTCTGACTGCTGCGCAAATCATGAGCCTGAAAGGTGATGCGCCTTTCTGTGAAGAATGCGAGCGCTGCAAAGGTGGTGTCTGTGCAGCCTGATCAATGGTTGAAGGATGTGCCGCTGAAGCCGTCGGAGCAGTTGTTCGCGATTTTCAGTAGCGCCAGTGCGGCGGAGCCGCTGAAGGCCTGGCCGCTGAAAGCGCAGATGCCGAAACCGGTCTGGGCGGAAACGATCTATGCCGAGTGGGACGCGGTGATGCCCTACGTGGGAATCGTCGACGCGGGCAGTGAGTTTCTGGATTGGGTGGCGACCACGGAGTCTCGGGACTGGGGTTGGGTGGCGGTTTCTTCGGCGGGGCTTGAGGCGGTGGTCGAGCACTTTCGCAGTTTGACTCAGGTGCTGATGCCGGACGGGAAAGCGGTGTTCTTCCGGTTTTGGGATGGGCGGTTTTTGTTGCCGATTCTTGAGTCGTCCGAGGTGGATGCCGGGCAACTACTACCGGTCCTCACACGAGGATTGATCAACGGTCAGACCGTCGAGATCGGGGGTCGGGCGCGGGTCTCGGGTCGGGAGTTTCCTTGGTGGTCAGTGCCGGAAAAGCTGCTGGCGCAATTCGGCGGCGACGCCCGGATCAACAACGCCTTGCAGTGGTTGAGCGAGGAGCAACCTGGGTTGTTCGAGGCGTTTCCCGCCGATGTCCTGCGCTGCAAGGTTGTCAGGTTTTTTGCGGTTTCGGCGTCGGACGAGTCGTCGGCTTCGGCTTTGCTGGACTACTTGCGGGACGAGTCAGAGTGAAATTTCCGGGCAAAGGCTTCGGACGTTTCCTGCGAGTTGCGACGGTTTTCATGAACTGGTGGGCGAGGGCGGGCGGGGATAGTCTTTTGGTTGTCACCGCAAATTCGGTGACAGGGCGTGGAAGCCCTTTTATCGTTAGGCGCTTACCAGACAGACGCCGTTTATGTTTGTCTCCTATGGTGGCTGTGCGCGGGGCGCTTTCGAGTGCGCCGGGTGCCTAACGTCCCGGTCTTCCACACCTGCGTACAGCCGCCACCTAATGCGTGGAAGTGATAGTTGGCGGCTTCATCCAATACGTTAGGAGTCAGTCCAGTGCCAACATTGAAACCCGATCCACCCTACGAACCCTTCATCCCCCACCCCGACAACCGCCTCATGGCGCTGACCAGCAACTGCAACGACATGCCCACCCTGTTCATCGACACCCACGCCCCGCTCGACATCCTGATGGACGCCGCCAACTACCGCATCCGCGCGGTGATCCAGGTCCTGGAAAACATGTGCATGCGCGGCTCGGTCGAGTGCGACTCGGTCATCCTCAGCGACTTCGCCCAGCTCTGCGTGATACCGCTGCGTGATGGTTGTGATGTGTTGGATGTGATTGGCAAGCGACTACGCTCGTAGCTTTAGTAGGCGAGGCATAGCCTTGAGACGAGGGAGCTTGTCGGCTTATCGCACCGTACCGCTTGAGCGCGCCAAACAAGCTCTCTCCATTTGTTTTTTCAGATTTTTGTAACGTCACTTATGAGTTTTCCCAGCGGGCCATCGGTGATCGTAACCCTGACTCTGTCTCCAGCGATTACGGACGGCGGTGTTTGCGTTGTTGCGTCAAATGTTCCACCTCCGTTATCAAGGGTTACGCTGATGATGGAATCCTGACCAAACGCCTGAGATCCCGGGATCGGGCCTGGGCCGATTGAGACTTTCGCAACAGTGCCAGTACCTGATGTGGTGGTAATGGATTGTGCCATTGATGACGATCCTCTTTGCAATGGATTGAAACATTACAAGCGTTAACGAACGCTGGTCCTGTCACCTGATTAGGTGTTGTTTTCGGTGAGATGGATACTGTCAAAGTTGACAGGCAGAGGTCGTGATTCCATTTAAAAAGGTACCAGTCGTCGGAATCAGGCTAATGCTGCGCTAAATTGGTCGGGCGACTCCACTCATTGCAGTCCCGTTTTATCAGGGGCTTTTGGAGGGTTGTCACCCACTCAGCCCCCAACCCCTGACTTGCCGCCCGGTAAAAGGTAAACTTCACGGCCCTCGCAGGAGCAGCCATGAATTATCGTCACGCCTTCCATGCCGGCAATCATGCCGATGTGTTCAAACACCTGACCTTGACCCGCCTCATCGCCCTGATGTCGCGCAAGGAGCAGCCGTTTGCCTATCTCGACAGCCACGCCGGCATCGGTCTGTATGACCTGCAGGGCGATCAGGCCAACCGTACCGGCGAGTATCTGGAAGGCATCGCGCGGTTGTGGGATCAGCCGGATCTGCCGGCGCTGACCGCTGACTACATGAAAGTGCTGCACGAGATGAACCCGGATGGCCAGTTGCGTTATTACCCGGGCTCGCCGGAGTTGGCGCGGCGTCTGACTCGTTCCCAGGATCGTGTGTTGCTCAACGAGAAGCACCCGGAAGACGGCGTACTGCTCAAGGACAACATGAAGGGCGACCGCCGTGTGGCCGTGCATCTGGGCGAGGGCTGGCATGTGGCGCGGGCGCTGCTGCCGGTGGCCGAGAAGCGAGCGGTGATGCTGATCGATCCGCCGTTCGAGAAGCTCGACGAGATGCAGCGTTGTGCGGCGTCGCTGAAAGAGGCGATCTCGCGGATGCGCCAAACCGTGGCGGCCATCTGGTATCCGGTGAAGGATCAGCGCGCATTGCGTCGTTTCTATCAGGATCTGGCCGGCACCGGTGCGCCGAAGTTGCTGCGGGTCGAGTTGCTGGTGCATCCACTGGATACGCCGAACAGCCTGAACGGCTCTGGCCTGGCGATTGCCAATCCGCCGTGGGGGCTGGAGGAAGAATTGCGTGAGCTGCTGCCGTGGTTATCCAAAAAGCTTGGGCAGACCCAGGGTGGATGGCAGATGGATTGGTTGATCGCCGAAAGCTGATCACTGACCGATCGTTCCCACGTAAATGATCGTTCCAACGTCGAGGCGTCGAACCGTCCGCGTGGGAATGCCTCAACGGACGCTCTGCGTCCGCTGTTGGGACGCGGAGCGTCCCGGGCTGCATTCCCACGCGGAGCGTGGGAACGATCAGTGGTCGCGGTCAGTTCCCCGCCAGACTCGGCGGCATGCACACGCCAGTGCCGCCAATCCCGCAATAGCCTTCCGGGTTTTTCGCCAGATACTGCTGGTGATAGGCCTCGGCGAAGTAAACGGTAGGCGCCTGTTCAATCTCGGTGCTGATTTCACCCAGACCCGCCTTCGACAGTTCGGCCTGATAAACAGCCTTGCTCTTCAACGCCGCCTCCAGTTGCTCCGGATGGGTCGCGTAGATCACCGAACGGTACTGGGTGCCGATGTCATTGCCCTGGCGCATGCCCTGCGTCGGGTTGTGCAATTCCCAGAACATCGCCAGCAGCTCTTCGTAGCTGACCTTGGCCTTGTCGAACACCACCAGCACCACTTCAGCGTGGCCGGTCAGGCCCGAGCAGACTTCTTCGTAAGTCGGGTTCGGCGTGTAACCGCCGGCGTAACCAACCACGGTGCTGACCACGCCTTCACGCTGCCAGAAGCGGCGCTCGGCACCCCAGAAGCAGCCCAGCCCGAAGATTGCGAAGTCGACGTCCTGAAAGAACGGACCAAGCAACGGCGTTTCGATGAAAACAAAGTGTTTTTCAGGCAGGGCCATCGGGGTTTCGCGGCCAGGCAGAGCTTGTTCTTTAGTCGGTAGCACGTTTTTGTTCACCAGAATTTCCGAGCGCAGAACCATGATCGTTCCTCTCAGTCAGGATGGGATGTCTATAAGCTGACCCACAGTGTGCCCAATGATGCCCGGTTAATCACCAGGCAAAATGTGCGGATAGTGTCCGGTGGGTTACAGAGAGAGCGGGCCACGCGGGTAGCGCTTGAGCGCCTGGATCAGCTCGCCGCCCGGAATCGGCCGGTCGAACAGGTAGCCCTGGCCGACGTCGCAGCGGTGCCGGCGCAGGAACGCCAGCTGCTCGGCGGTCTCGATGCCTTCGGCCACGACCTTGAGTTTCAGGTTGTGGGCCATGGCGATCACGGCGGAGGTGATTTCCATGTCGTCCTGGTTGTCCGGGATTTCGTGGATGAAGCTGCGATCGATCTTGATGATGTCGATCGGGAATTTTTTCAGGTAGCTGAGCGACGAGTAACCGGTGCCGAAGTCGTCCATGGCCAGGGTCAGGCCCAGACGCTTGAGCTGGTCGAGCTGCAAGTGGGTGTCTTCGGTGGCTTCCAGCAGCAGGCCTTCGGTCAGTTCCAGTTCCAGCAGATTGGCCGGCAGCGCTTCTTCCTTGAGGATGTTGGCGATCGAGGCCACCAGATCCGGGTCGGAAAACTGCTTGGGCGACAGGTTGATCGCCACTTGCAGATTGCCCATGCCGGCGGCGGTCAGCGCCTTGCTCATGCGGCAGGCCTGGCGGGCGATCCACTTGCCGATCGGGATGATCAGGCCGGTTTCCTCGGCGACGCTGATGAACTGATCCGGGCGGATCATGCCGCGCTCCGGATGATTCCAGCGCAGCAGCGCTTCCATGCCCAGCAATCGGCCGCTGCGCAGGCACAGCTTCGGCTGGTAGAACACGTCCAGCTCGTTCTGGGTCAGGGCGCGGCGCAGGTTGTTCTCAACGAACAGTTTGTAACTGGCCTCGGCGTTCAGCGCTTCGGTGAACACCTGCACCTGGTGTTTGCCGTTGGCCTTGGCCTTGTGCAGGGCAAGGCCGGCGTTGCGCATCAGGGTCTGCGGGTCGCGGCCGTGCAGCGGCGCGCAGGCCAGGCCCACGGAGCCGGTGACGCTGATCAGCTGGTTGTCGACGAACATCGGTTTATCCAGCGTCGCCAGCAATTGATTGGCGATCTGCTGCCCGGTGGCAAGGTCAGTGTCGTCGAGCAACACCGCGAATTCATTACTGGCGAACCGCGCCAGGCTGCCGCTCGGGCTCAGGCTGTTGCGCAGGCGCCGGGCCAGGCTGATCAACAGTTTATCGCCGGTCTGGTGACCGAGGCTGTCGTTGATCCGCTTGAAGTTGTCGATGTCCACCAGCAGCAGGCTGATCGGGGTATCGCTGTCACGGGCGAAGCGTTCATCCAGGTTGCGGATAAATGCAGGCCGGTTGCCGAGGTTGGTCAGGTTGTCGGTGTAGGCCAGGCGCTCGATGCGCTGCTGCGCCAGTTTGGTCTGGGTGATGTCTTCGTAGATGCCGATGTAGTGCGTCAGCTCACGGTTGTCACCGTAGACCTTGGAAATCGACAACTGGCCCCAGTAGGGTTCGAGGTTCTTGCGGCGGCTCTTGAATTCGCCTTGCCAGCTATTGCTTTTGGCCAGCGCGGAGGGCGCGTCGAACAGCAACTCGCTGAGGTTTTCCAGGGCTGGCAGCTCCGAGAGGCGCTGGCCGTGGACTTCCTCGGTGGTGTACTGGGTGATCGCGGTGAAGCTCGGGTTGACGTACTCGACCACGCCGTCGCAATTGACCAGCAGGAAGGCGTTGGCGCTTTGCTCGACCGCGCGCTGGAACAGGTGCAGGGCGCTGGTGGCGGTGCGGCGATTGTGGTTGTTGATGACCTGGGCGAACTGGTCGGCCAGTTCACCGGCAAAGGCGATTTCGTCGGACTGCCAGGCGCGGGTGACACCGGTCTGCTCCAGGCACAACACGCCGACCACCTGGCCGTCGACGCGGATGCTGGCGTCGAGCATGGCGTTGACGTCACGCGGGCGCAGGGCCTCGGCCATTTCCCGGGTACGCGGGTCGCGCATCGCATTGTGGGCGTCGATGGCGCGGCTGCCGTGCAAGGCTTCCATGTAATCGGGGAAGCCGCTGACATCAATCACGTCCGGCAGGATGTATTCCTGGGTAGCACGGTGGTACGCCGAAATCGGC
This sequence comes from Pseudomonas sp. R15(2017), assembly GCF_002112685.1. Taxonomy (NCBI): domain Bacteria; kingdom Pseudomonadati; phylum Pseudomonadota; class Gammaproteobacteria; order Pseudomonadales; family Pseudomonadaceae; genus Pseudomonas; species Pseudomonas sp. R15(2017). Next base: position 55,300 of record NZ_NEII01000004.1, on the reverse strand, counting down.
ACCAACTTCTGGCCTTCGAGGTTCCACAGGCTGGCACAGTCGATTTCATAGATATCGCAGGCGCAGCGGGTGATCAGCTCGGCCGCTTCCTGCAGGGAGTTCTGGCTGCTGTAGCGCTGGCGGGCCAGCAACAGGATCAGGTCCTGTTGGGCGCGCACCCGTTCCAGATGCTGCAGTTGTTCCTGCTGGGCACGCTGATTGAGCTCAAGGGCGATTTGCAGGCGTGAATTCTGGGTTTCAAGGTCGACGGACGGCAGCGAAGGTGCCTCGTCGAACACATTGTCGACCGCCAGCAGGTAACCGCGCAGCAAGTGGCGGTTGTGCTGTTTGTAGGCTTCCCCGAGCTCAAGAATGCTCAGTGCGCCGGCGGCGGTGTGCAGGGTATAGCGCACCAGGTAATGCGAGCTTTGGCTGAGTTGTTGCTGGATCGCATCATGCAGTTGATAGCGCGCTTCGGGCTCCATCAGGCTGGCGTAGGGCGAGCCGACCAGGGCGCAGAGCTCGACGGCGGGCTGGCCGAACTGGCGTTCACAGTTGGGATCGAGAAACAACATGGCCCAACTGGCTTCATTCAAGCGCTCGAAACGCAGCATGCCGAGCCGCGAGGGCACAGGCAACTGCGTCACTACCTCGGCCACCATACGGCTGGCGGCATCGGGTTGGCTCTTCATGAAGGGAACTCGCTTGGAAATTTGCTGAACGCGCCGGGCTCGCGCCCTCTTTACTGTTGCCTGCGGCAAGGTTGCATCATTGCGGCACCGACTGACAAGAGACATGAAGGCCAAGTGCTATAAGAATATGTCGGCTGCAGTGAACATTTCTCCAGCGGTAGCCGGAAACTAATGCTATTAGGCGTGGAGAGTGCCGTTCCAGAGCCTTCCGGCATCCGGAACGGTCGTGCCGCTGGATTTCATCGCAACGGTATATCGATGGATTGCAGGTGCCTGCCATCCCGGTCGTGATAGTTGACCTGGATCCGCCCGGTCTCGACCACCATGTGCGCGAAGTTGTCCTGGCTGACGACCTGGCTGGTCAGCGCGTGCCGGTATTCGCCTGCCTCGGTCTGCGTCAATGGCTGATCGAGAATGAAGATGGCGGCGCTGGCGTAGGGCAGCAGTTTGCTGTTGCTCAGCGGTGAAGACACGACGGTGTGCACTTCGAAGTCAGGGTCTTCGCTGTGGCTCAGGCGACTGGTCAACGAGCCGTGCACGTCGCCTGAAATGAACACGACGTTCCTGATCCGATGCAGGCGGATGATTTCCAGCAGACGCAGGCGCTGTTCGGGGAAACCCGCCCAGGCATCATCGCCGTTCATTTTGCGGTCGGGGTAAAACATGACACTGGTGACCACGAACTTGACCCGCGCCGGGCTTTCGACCAACCACTTGCACAAGGCCTGTTCCTGTTCTTCGTCGAGGATGCGACGGTTCTCGGCCGACAAGTTGCGGCGCGTTCGACTGTCCGTTATGAACCATTCGATATCGCCATCGCTGAATTGATACCAGTAGTGCTCAAGTGATGTGGGATCAACTGTTCCATTAGTTGTTGTTGAGCAGATCGGGCTATGACTCGCTTGATAGATATCGTAAGCCGCCATTGCATTGCGATATAGCGCTATGTCGGACTCGTTGGCGTTCATTGGCCAGTTGTCCTCTATTTCATGATCATCAAGAATCATGTAAGTCGAAGTGCCGGACATCAGTCGGCGGATATTGGGCAGGGAAAACGCCGCACGATACTTTGCAATGATCTCGTCATAGTCGCGATCCGGGGCCAACAGGTTCAAATCGTCCGCGTAGATCTGATCACCACACATCATGATTGCGCTGATTGCCGGTTGTGCCCCCTCGATCAACTGGCTGATGGACGCGAAGATCCGGTCGCCCGGATGCGGCAGCACCGGGATGCCGGCGGTCATGCGCAGGTAACGGCAGGAGCCGAGGATGTAGGCGCGCGGCTGCAAGGGCTGGCTGCTGCGGGTGCGCAGGCGATAGGTTTCCCGTGGCCATTGCAGCGGCAACTCCGCCACGCTGTGGATGGTATGGACAGGACTCATCGGGCTGAACCAGCCGGTCTGGTATTCGTAGTCCGTGTCGGCTTGCAAATGATCGAGCACCAGCACTTCAGTCATGTCGCGAGTTGAATCAAGTTTTACAAACTGCCCCGTCTGCCATTGTTTCGAGTCCAATGGTCGGTAACGAATTCCGGCAAATACGGCAGTGTTTTGTTGCAGTCCGCCGCGAATAAAGATCCGCGCCTGATTAGTTGTTGTATGGCCAACGATCGGGCCGACAGTAGGTTTCAGCATGTTCGAATCCATTCGAATAAGTGTTGGTGGGTAATAAAGTTGTCTCGTTTGTCGGTGCAACTTTGATGCGCCAAGGTTAGTTGCCTGTCGCTGAAAAATATCAATTTGAAGTGGACTGAAGTCGTGGCTTATATCAGCGCAAGTTGTGGGAAAAGTGCAGGCGACAGTTATTCCAAGCAAAAAAAAGCCCCGCCAAACTGACGGGGTTGAGGTACGAGCGTGTGGCGCTCGAAAACGTGGAACGCATTCGGCCCTCCGTTGCCGGAGGGCCGAGCGCTTTACAGCAGGATGGTGCGGATGTCCGCCAGCAGGTCGCTCAGACGCTTGGTGAAGCGTGCAGCAGCGGCGCCGTTGATCACACGGTGATCATAGGACAGCGACAGTGGCAGCATCAGTTTCGGCTGGAAGGCTTTGCCGTCCCAGACTGGCTGGATGGTTGCCTTGGAAACACCGAGGATCGCCACTTCCGGCGCGTTGACGATCGGCGTGAAGCCGGTGCCGCCAATGTGGCCGAGGCTGGAAATGGTGAAGCAGGCGCCTTGCATCTCGTCCGACGAGAGCTTCTTGGTCCGGGCTTTTTCAGCCAGGGAAGCGGCCTCGGCGGCCAGTTGCAGCAGGCTCTTCTGGTCGACGTTCTTGATGACTGGTACCAGCAGGCCATCCGGGGTGTCGACGGCGAAGCCGATGTTCACGTATTTCTTGCGGATGATCGCCTTGCCGCTTGGTGCCAGCGAGCTGTTGAAGTCCGGCAGTTCCTTGAGCAGGTGTGCGCAGGACTTGAGCAGCAGCGGCAGGATGGTCAGCTTGACGCCGGCCTTCTCTGCGACAGCTTTCTGTGCGGTGCGGAACGCTTCCAGCTCGGTGATATCCGCCGAGTCGAATTGCGTCACGTGCGGCACGTTCAGCCAGCTGCGGTGCAGGTTGGCGGCGCCGACCTGCATCAGGCGGGTCATCGGCACTTCTTCGATTTCGCCGAAACGGCTGAAGTCGACGACCGGAATCGGCGGGATGCCCGCGCCACCGGTTGCGCCAGCAGCAGCGGCCGGTGCTTCCTTGGCCTTCTGCATCATGGCTTTGACGTAAGTCTGTACGTCTTCTTTCAGGATGCGACCGTGCGGACCGCTGGCGCCGACAGCGCTCAGCTCGACGCCGAATTCGCGAGCCAGTTGACGCACGGCAGGGCCGGCGTGAACTTTCGCACCAGGCTTGGCTGGAGCAGCAACCGGAGCGGCGGCAGCGGGTGCAGCGGCAGCCGGAGCAGCAGCTGGCGCCGGAGCGCTCGGTGCAGCAGCGGCAGCTGGAGCCGGGGCAGCAGCCGGAGCGGCGCCTTTGACTTTCAGCTTGAGGATCAGGTCGCCAGTGCCGACTTCGTCGTCCAGCTTGATGGAAATGCTTTCCACCACGCCAGCGGCAGGCGACGGTATTTCCATGCTCGCCTTGTCGGACTCCAGGGTGATCAGCGACTGGTCGGCTTCAACGCTGTCGCCAGCCTTGACCAGCACTTCGATGATCTTGGCCTTGCCGGCCGAACCGATGTCCGGAACGTGGATGTCCTGAACGCTGTCGGCAACCGGTGCGGCAGGTGCAGCGGCCGGCGCCGGAGCAGCGGCAGCGGCTGGCGCAGCAGCCTGGGCCGGAGCGGCAGCAGCAGGGGCCGCAGCACCCGCCACTTCCAGATCCAGGATCAGGTCGCCGGTGCCGACTTCGTCGTTCAACTTGACGCTGATGGCCTTGACCACGCCAGCGGCAGGCGACGGGATTTCCATGCTCGCCTTGTCGGATTCCAGGGTGATCAGCGACTGATCAGCCTCGACCTTGTCGCCGACCTTGACCTGGATCTCGATGATCTGGGCCTTGCCCGACGAACCGATGTCCGGCACGTGCACTTGCTGAACCGAAGCGGCAGCAGGGGCAGCGGCTGGCGCAGCCGGTGCAGGCGCGGCGGCCGGTGCAGCTTCGGCCTTGGCGGCAGGCGCAGCAGCCGGAGCAGGGGCCGCTTGCGCGGCGCCCTCGACTTCCAGTTCCAGCAGTTCGTCGCCTTCCTTCAGGCGATCGCCCAGCTTCACTTTCAGGCTCTTGATGACGCCGGCCTTCGGGGCCGGCACTTCCATGCTGGCCTTGTCCGACTCCAGGGTCAGGATGCTCTGGTCGGCTTCGATACGGTCGCCGACCTTCACAAACAGTTCGATTACTTCACCTTCACCGCTGCCGATGTCAGGTACGCGAATGAGTTCGCTCACAGAGTTTCTCCTCAGCAGTCCAGTGGGTTGCGTTTTTCCGGGTCGATGCCGAACTTGGTGATGGCCTCGGCCACGACTTTAGGTTCGATATCGCCACGGTCAGCCAGTGCTTCCAGGGCTGCCAACACCACGAAATGACGGTCGACTTCGAAGAAATGACGCAGTTTCTTGCGGCTGTCGCTGCGGCCGAAACCGTCGGTGCCCAGGACTTTGAATTCCTTGGACGGTACCCACTGACGGATCTGCTCGGCGAACAGTTTCATGTAGTCGGTAGAGGCGATGACCGGACCCTTACGGCCGCTCAGGCACTCTTCGACGTAGCTGCGCTTAGGCTTCTGGCCTGGTTTCAGACGGTTGCTGCGCTCTACGGCCAGGCCGTCGCGACGCAGTTCGTTGAAGCTGGTGACGCTCCACACATCGGCGCCGATGTTGAACTCTTCACGCAGGATCTTCGCCGCTTCACGGACTTCACGCAGGATGGTGCCGGAGCCCATCAGCTGTACGTGATGCGCCGCATCGCGGGTGTCTTCTTCGAGCAGGTACATGCCTTTCTTGATGCCTTCTTCGGCACCGGCCGGCATGGCTGGCTGCTGGTAGGACTCGTTCATCACGGTGATGTAATAGAAGATGTCCTGTTGCTCTTCGGTCATCTTCTTCATGCCGTCCTGAATGATCACCGCCAGCTCGTAGCCGTAGGTCGGATCGTAGGTGCGGCAGTTCGGGATGGTGGCAGCCAGCAGGTGGCTGTGACCGTCTTCGTGCTGCAGGCCTTCGCCGTTCAGGGTGGTACGGCCGGCGGTGCCGCCGATCAGGAAGCCACGGGTGCGGCTGTCGCCGGCAGCCCAGGCCAGATCGCCGATACGCTGGAAGCCGAACATCGAGTAGAAGATGTAGAACGGCAGCATCGGCTGGTTGTGGCTGGAGTACGAAGTACCGGCGGCGATGAAGGAACTCATGGCGCCCGCTTCGTTGATGCCTTCTTCAAGGATCTGACCTTTCTGGTCTTCCTTGTAGAACATCACCTGGTCTTTATCGACTGGCTCGTAGAGCTGGCCGACGGACGAGTAGATGCCCAGCTGACGGAACATGCCTTCCATGCCGAAGGTACGGGCTTCGTCCGGGATGATCGGAACGATGCGCGGGCCGATTTCCTTGTCCTTGACCAGTTGCGCGAGGATCCGCACGAACGCCATGGTGGTGGAAATTTCACGGTCGCCGGAACCGTCGAGGATCGCCTTGAGGGTGTCCAGATCCGGAGTCGGTACGCTGAAGCTCTGGGCGCGACGCTGAGGCACGAAACCGCCCAGTGCGGCGCGACGCTCGGCCAGGTAACGGGCTTCGGCGCTGTTTGGCTCTGGCTTGAAGAACGGCAGGTTTTCCAGCTCTTCGTCTTTCACCGGGATGTCGAAGCGGTCGCGGAACAGCTTCAGGCTGTCGACGTCGACTTTCTTGGTGTTGTGCGCGGTGTTCTTCGCTTCGCCCGCACCGGTACCGTAACCCTTGATGGTCTTGGCCAGGATGACGGTCGGTTGTTCTTTGTGGTTGACCGCTTCGTGGTACGCCGCGTAGACCTTGTACGGGTCGTGGCCGCCACGGTTGAGTTTCCAGATCTCGTCGTCGGACAGGTCTGCAACCATCGCCTTGAGTTCAGGCGTGTTGAAGAAGTGTTCGCGAACGAACGCGCCGTCTTTGGCTTTGTAGTTCTGGTACTCGCCGTCGATGACTTCGTCCATGCGACGTTGCAGGATGCCGTCGACGTCTTTGGCCAGCAGTGGGTCCCAGAAACGGCCCCAGATGACTTTGGTCACGTTCCACTGAGCACCGCGGAACACGCCTTCGAGTTCCTGGATGATCTTGCCGTTGCCGCGAACCGGGCCGTCGAGGCGCTGCAGGTTGCAGTTGATGACAAAGATCAGGTTGTCCAGCTTCTCGCGGCCGGCCAGGGAGATGGCGCCCAGGGATTCCGGCTCGTCGCACTCGCCGTCGCCCAGGAAGCACCAGACTTTCTGTTTGCCCGGCTGGATGAAGCCGCGGTGTTCCAGGTACTTCATGAAGCGAGCCTGGTAGATCGCCTGGATCGGGCCCAGACCCATCGAAACGGTCGGGAACTGCCAGAAGTCAGGCATCAGCCAAGGGTGCGGGTAGGACGACAGGCCCTGACCGTCGACTTCCTGGCGGAAGTTGTTCATCTGGTCTTCGGTGATGCGGCCTTCCATGAATGCACGGGCGTATACGCCTGGCGAGGTGTGGCCCTGGAAGTAGATCAGGTCGCCGCCGTGTTCGTCGGTCGGGGCCTGGAAGAAGTAGTTGAAGCCGATGTCGTACAGGGTCGCACTGGAAGCGAAGCTGGAGATGTGACCACCCAGGTCAGAATCTTTCAGGTTCGTACGCATTACCATGGCCATCGCGTTCCAGCGTACCAGCGAGCGAATGCGGCGTTCCATGAACAGGTCGCCAGGCATGCGTGCTTCGTGGGTAACGGGGATCGTGTTGCGGTAAGGCGTGGTGATGGCGTAAGGGAGCTGCGAACCGCTGCGGGTTGCCAGTTCACCCATACGGGTCATCAGATAGTGAGCACGGTCTTCGCCTTCTTTGTCGAGAACCGATTCCAGGGCGTCCAGCCATTCCTGGGTTTCGACGGGATCGAGGTCTTGCATGGCTTGCTCCAGGGCGGAAAGGCTTCCAGAATCGGTTGCCTGAGTTTGCGACTGGCCTTGTGGGCAGACGATTTAAAATTCTTGGATTGCCGACAGGTTGTTCCGGCGGCGTGTAGTTTTACTACAAATCATCCGGCATTTCAGCCTTTCGAATGTATAGACGAGTAGTAAAACTACAGATGAAAGGCTTGTGGCCTCCGACTGCGTTGTGAGAATAATCGTTAAGGTTGGTCTTTGGCCATCCGGAAAAGGTGAAAGTTTGATGCTGGCTGCCAAAGAAAAAGAAATTTCAGCTATTTCTCACTTTTGTTCGACAGTCCTTCGCGTAGCGGTTTTTCAATCATCACTACAAGCGGCCATTTACACGCCGAACAAGGATAGACCATGACCCTGCCCGCGCTTGCCGAACTGCCCGCCATTCTCCTGCCGTTGGTCAGCCGATCGGAGCAGTCGTTCCGTGCGGCCGTCGCGCAACTGGAAGACGATCACGGCTTCTCGTCCTGGACGCCGGAACGCTGGGCGCAGTTCGCCCGCGTCAGCGCCGCCAGCGATTTCGTCATTGAACAGAGCGTTCGTGACCCTTTGATGTTGTTGTCGCTGGTACAGTCCGGCGAACTGGACCGGCCGTTCGCCCGCGGCGAGTTGTGCGGGCAGATTGCAGAGGCGGTGAGCACCGCGCAGACCGAAGATGAGCTGGGCCGCGTCCTGCGTCGCCAGCGCACCCGGCATCAGGTGCGGATCATCTGGCGCGACCTTAACCGTCAGGCCGATCTGGTGCAGACCTGCCGCGACCTTTCGGACATGGCCGACGCCAGCATCGATCAGGCCTATCAATGGTTGTACCGCCGCCATTGCGAGCAGTTCGGCACGCCGACCGGTCGGCGCAGCGGCGAACCGCAGCAGATGGTCATCCTCGGCATGGGCAAGCTTGGCGCGGTCGAGCTGAACCTGTCCTCGGACATCGATCTGATCTTCGCCTACCCCGAGGGCGGCGAAACCGTCGGCGTGAAGCGCCCGCTGGATAACCAGGAATTCTTCATCCGTCTCGGCCAGCGCCTGATCAAGGCCCTCGACCCGATCACCGTCGACGGTTTCGTGTTCCGCGTCGACATGCGCCTGCGCCCGTACGGCTCATCCGGTGCGCTGGTGCTGAGCTTCAATGCGCTGGAGCAGTATTACCAGGATCAGGGCCGGGACTGGGAACGCTACGCGATGATCAAATCTCGGGTGGTGGCCGGCGATCAGGTGGCAGGCGAGCAGTTGCAGGAAATGCTGCGGCCGTTCGTTTACCGGCGTTATCTGGACTTCTCGGCGATCGAAGCGCTGCGCACCATGAAGCAACTGATCCAGCAGGAAGTGCGGCGCAAGGGCATGGCCGACAACATCAAGCTGGGCTCCGGCGGTATCCGCGAAGTCGAGTTCATCGCCCAGGCCTTTCAACTGATTCACGGCGGACGCGACCTGAGTCTGCAACAGCGCCCTCTATTAAAGGTGTTGAGCACGCTTGAAGGGCAGGGCTATCTGCCGCCTGCCGTCATCAGCGAGCTGCGCGAAGGTTACGAATTCCTGCGTTACACCGAACACGCGATCCAGGCGATTGCCGACCGTCAGACCCAGATGCTCCCGGACAGCGCTCAGGATCAGGCGCGCATTGCGTTCATGCTCGGTTTCGCCGACTGGGAAGCGTTCCACGAGAAGCTGATGTTCTGGCGCGGCCGGGTGGCCTGGCACTTCGCGCAAGTGATCGCCGATCCCGATGAGGACGAAGGCGCCGAGAGTGAAGTGGTGGTCGGCGGTGAATGGCTGCCGCTGTGGGAAGAAGCTCAGGACGAAGAGGCCGCCTGTCGCCAGTTGGAGGAGGGCGGTTTCGCTGACGCGACCAAGGCCTTGAAGGCATTGGCGAGCCTGCGTGCCAGCCCGCAGTTGCGGGCGATGCAGCGTCTGGGGCGCGAACGTCTCGACGCCTTTATTCCGCGCCTTCTGGCTCAGGCGGTGGAACACGAAAATCCCGATCTGGTGCTGGAGCGCGTCCTGCCGCTGGTCGAGGCGGTGGCCCGGCGTTCGGCTTATCTGGTGCTGCTGACGGAAAACCCCGGCGCGCTGCGGCGGTTGCTGACGCTATGCGCCGCCAGCCCGTGGATCGCCGAGCAGATCACCCGTTTTCCGCTGCTGCTCGATGAATTGCTCAACGAAGGCCGGCTGTTCAAGCCACCGCTGGCACCGGAGCTGGCTGCCGAGCTGCGCGAGCGCCTGACCCGGATCCCGGAAGACGACCTCGAACAACAGATGGAAGCCCTGCGTCATTTCAAACTGGCGCACCGCTTGCGCGTCGCCGCGTCGGAAATCGCCGGCAGCCTGCCGTTGATGAAAGTCAGCGATTACCTGACCTGGCTGGCCGAGGCGATTCTGGAGCAGGTGCTGGCGCTGGCCTGGCGTCAGACCGTGGCCAAGTACGGCACGCCGCTGCGCACTGACGGCACGCTGTGCGATCCCGGCTTCATCATTGTCGGTTATGGGAAAGTCGGCGGGATCGAGTTGGGGCATGGTTCGGATCTGGATCTGGTGTTCATCCATGATGGTGACCAGCAGGCCGAAACCGATGGCCCGAAACCGATCGATGGCACCCAATTCTTCACCCGGCTCGGCCAGCGGATCATTCACTTGCTGACGGCGCAGACCAACTCCGGCCAGCTGTACGAAGTGGACATGCGCCTGCGTCCGTCCGGGGCGTCCGGCCTGCTGGTCAGTTCGCTCGGCGCGTTTGCGCGCTATCAGGAAAATGAAGCCTGGACCTGGGAACATCAGGCGCTGGTGCGGGCGCGGGTGCTGGTGGGTAGCAAGGATGTCGGCCAGGCCTTCGAGAATGTCCGGGCCCAGGTGCTGGGCAAGGCGCGGGATCTGGCAAAACTGCAACAGGAAGTGAGCGAGATGCGCGCCAAGATGCGCGACAACCTCGGCAGCAAGAGCACCGCCGCCGGTACCGGGGCGAATGCCTTCGAGGCCACGGCGCCGTTCGACCTCAAGCAGGACGCCGGAGGTATCGTCGATATTGAATTTATGGTGCAATACGCGGCCCTGGCGTGGTCGCAGACCCACCCGCCGTTGCTGCGCTGGACGGACAATATCCGCATTCTCGAAGAGCTGGAACACGAAGGGCTGATGCCGGCCGAAGACGCCAGCCTGTTGCGCGAGGCCTATAAGGCCTATCGTTCCGCCGCCCACCGGCAGGCCTTGCAGAAGGACGCCGGGGTGATACCGGGCGATCAGTTCGCGGACGAACGGCGGCAGGTGATGCGGATCTGGCGTGAGCTGGGGCTAAGCTGATTCTCGAGGCGGGGAGGCGTAAAGCCTCCCCGGTTCGTTTATGGAAACCACATGAATATTCTGATCGTTGGGCCCAGTTGGGTCGGTGACATGGTGATGGCGCAGACACTGTTTCAGTGTCTCAAGCAGCGCCACCCGCAGTGCGAAATCGACGTGCTGGCCCCGGAGTGGAGCCGGCCGATCCTCGAACGCATGCCCGAAGTGCGCAAGGCCTTGAGCTTCCCGCTCGGCCACGGCGCACTGGAGCTGGCGACCCGTCGGCGGATCGGCAAATCCCTGGCCGGCCAGTACGACCAGGCGATCCTGTTGCCGAACTCCTTGAAGTCGGCGCTGGTGCCGTTCTTCGCCGGCATCCCGAAACGCACCGGCTGGCGCGGCGAATTCCGCTACGGCCTGCTCAATGACGTGCGCACGCTGGATAAAGAACGTTATCCGCTGATGATCGAGCGTTTCATGGCGCTGGCCTTTGAACCGAACGCCGAGCTGCCGAAACCCTATCCGCGCCCGAGCCTGCAAATCGACCCGGTGACCCGCGAGGCCGCATTGGCCAAGTTCGGCCTGACCCTCGACCGTCCGGTGCTGGTGTTGTGCCCCGGCGCCGAATTCGGTGAAGCCAAGCGCTGGCCGTCCGAGCATTACGCCAAGGTCGCCGAAGCGCGGATTCGCGAAGGCTGGCAGGTCTGGCTGTTCGGTTCGAAGAACGATCACGCGGTCGGCGAAGACATCCGCGCGCGGCTGATTCCGGGCTTGCGCGAAGAGTCCGTGAATCTGAGCGGCGGCACTTCGCTGGCCGAGGCCATCGACCTGATGTCCTGCGCCGATTCGGTGGTCTCCAACGATTCCGGCCTGATGCACGTGGCCGCAGCATTGAATCGCCCGTTGGTGGCGGTCTACGGTTCGACCTCGCCGGGTTTCACCCCGCCGCTGGCCGAACACGTGGAAATCGTCCGTCTGGGCCTCGATTGCAGCCCTTGCTTCGACCGCACCTGCCGTTTCGGCCATTACAACTGCCTGCGCCAGCTGATGCCGGACGCGGTCAACGATGCCTTGCAGCGTTTGCAGGGCTCTGTGGTCGAGGTTCATTAACTTGCGGGTATTGCTGATCAAGACTTCATCGCTGGGCGACGTGATTCACGCATTGCCGGCGCTGACCGACGCCGCCCGGGCGATTCCCGGGATCAAGTTCGACTGGGTGGTGGAAGAAGGTTTCGCCGAGATTCCGACCTGGCACCCGGCCGTAGGCAAAGTGATTCCGGTGGCGATCCGCCGCTGGCGCAAAAATATCTGGAAAACCATCACCAGCGGCGAATGGAAGCGCTTCAAGCAGTCCGTTCGGGCGAACAAATATGACCTGGTGATCGACGCTCAGGGCCTGCTGAAAAGCGCCTGGCTGACCCGCTACGTCAAAGCCCCGGTGGCCGGTCTCGACAAGGGCTCGGCCCGCGAACCGATCGCCGCGCGCTTTTATGACCGCAAGCTGGCGGTGGCCCGTGGGCAGCATGCTGTCGAGCGTGTGCGCCAGTTGTTCGCGATTGCTTTGGGTTATGACTTGCCCAAAGGCCTGGGCGATTACGGCCTCAACGTCGAGCGTCTGGTCGAACTGCCGCGCAAGAATGCTTATGTGGTGTTCCTCCACGGCACCACCTGGGACACCAAACACTGGCCGGAAGCCTACTGGCGCGAGCTGACCGAACGGGTCGGTTACCTCGGCGTCGGGATCAAGTTGCCGTGGGGCAACCCGCTGGAGAAGGCCCGGGCCGAGCGCATCGCCGCCGGTTTCAAACATGCCGAAGTACTGCCGAAGCTGAACCTGGCCGGGGTCGGCAAGGTGCTCGCTGGTGCCCAGGCCTGCGTCGCGGTGGACACCGGTCTCGGCCATCTCGCTGCAGCACTGGACGTGCCGACGATTTCCCTGTTCGGCCCGACCAATCCGGGCCTGACCGGCGCCTACGGCAAGCTGCAGATTCACCTCGGCAGCGATTTCCCGTGCGCGCCGTGCCTGCAAAAGAAATGTACGTATCAACCGACCGCGCAGGATGCCCGTCAGTTTGACCTGAAACGCGAGTGGCCTCTGTGCTTCACGCGTCTGAATCCCGAGCGTGTTGCCAGCCGACTGAGCACGTTGTTGATGGCTGAGGAGCTGCGCTGATGCAATTGGCTTTTGTCCTGTACAAATATTTCCCGTTCGGCGGTTTGCAGCGCGACTTCATGCGCATCGCCCTCGAATGCCAGAAGCGCGGCCATCAAATTCGCGTCTACACCCTGATCTGGGAAGGCGACGTGCCGCCCGGTTTCGAAGTGCTGGTGGCGCCGGTCAAGGCGTTCTTCAATCATCGGCGCAATGAAAAACTCAGCGCGTGGATGGAGGCGGACCTGGCCAAGCGTCCGGTGGATCGCCTGATCGGCTTCAACAAAATGCCGGGGCTGGACGTCTACTACGCCGCCGACGGCTGCTTCGAAGACAAGGCGCAGAACCTGCGCCATTCGCTGTATCGCCGCTGGGGCCGCTACCGCCACTTCGCCGAATACGAGCGTGCAGTGTTCGCCAAAGACGCGAAGACCGAAGTGCTGATGATTTCCGAAGTGCAGCAGCCGTTGTTCATCAAGTATTACGACACGCCGCTGGAACGCTTCCACCAGCTGCCGCCGGGCATCGCCCAGGACCGTCGACGCCCTGCGGATGCCGACCGGATTCGCGCCGGTTTCCGCGCCGAATTCAATCTGAAGGACGACGAACTGCTGCTGGTGCAGATCGGTTCCGGGTTCAAGACCAAGGGTGTCGATCGCAGCCTGAAAGCGCTGGCCGCCTTGCCTGCCGATCTGAAGAAACGCACCCGGCTGTTTGTAATCGGCCAGGATGACCCCAAATTGTTCCAGATGCAGAGTGCGACGCTGGGCCTGGGCGACAACGTGACGTTCCTCAAGGGGCGCAGCGATATCCCGCGTTTCCTGCTCGGCGCCGATCTGTTGATCCACCCGGCGTACAACGAAAACACCGGTACGGTGCTGCTTGAAGCGCTGGTCGCCGGGTTGCCGGTGCTGGTCAGCGCGGTCTGCGGTTACGCCCATTACATCGCCGAGGCCGACGCCGGGCGGGTGCTGGACGAGCCGTTCGATCAGGCGCAACTGGCGCAATACCTGACTGACATGTTGAACGACGACGCTGCACGGGCGGCCTGGAGCCGCAACGGTCTGGCCTTCGCCGAGACGGCCGACCTCTACAGCATGCCGCAGCACGCGGCCGATGTGATTCTGGCGGAGCACGCTTAAATGAAGTTGATGCTGGCTGAACCGTTCAAGAGCCTGTGGGCCGGACGCGATCCGTTCGCCGAGGTCGAGGGCTTGCAGGGCGAGGTGTACCGCGAGCTGGAAGCCCGCCGGACGTTGCGCACGGAAGTCGACGGCAATGGCTTTTTCGTCAAGATCCACCGGGGCATCGGTTGGGGCGAGATCTTCAAGAACCTGCTGACCGCCAAGCTGCCGGTGCTCGGCGCGGGCCAGGAATGGAAAGCCATCCAGCGCTTGCAGGAAGTCGGCGTGCCGACCATGACCGCCGTTGCGTACGGCGAGAAGGGCAGCAACCCGGCGGATCAGCATTCGTTCATCGTCACCGAAGAGCTGGCACCGACCATCAGTCTGGAAGACTTCAGCATCGACTGGGTCAAGCAACCGCCGCAGCCAAGACTCAAGCGGGCGCTGATCGCCGAGGTCGCGCGCATGACCGGCATGATGCACCGCGCCGGGGTCAACCACCGCGACTGCTACATCTGCCACTTTCTGCTGCACACCGACAAACCGGTCACTCCCGAAGATTTCAAACTTTCGGTGATCGACCTGCACCGTGCCCAGACCCGTCCGGCGATCACCCAGCGCTGGCGCAACAAGGATCTGGCGGCGCTGTACTTTTCCGCGCTGGACATCGGCCTGACCCGTCGCGACAAGCTGCGTTTTCTCAAAGGCTATTTTCAGCAACCGCTGCGCCAGATCCTGGCCGAAGAAGCGCCGTTGCTGAGCTGGCTTGAAGGCAAGGCCAACAAGCTCTACGCGCGCAAGCAGCGTTACGGGGATGCGCTCTGATGGCGGGTTGGAATCTGGAGCCTGAATACAGTGATCTTGCACAACACTTCGGTAGCCTCGAAGCGGTATTCGCCCTGCAGGGCGAGCGCCTGACCCGCGATCCTTTGTCCGAAGTCATTCGCGTGCAGCTCAATGGCGTCAATTATTACGTCAAGCGCTACGTCGGCGCCGGCAAAGGCTTGCGGCGTTATCTGGGCAAGCCCCGGGTGAAGATGGAATGGCAGAACCTCAAGCGCTTTGCCAAGTGGGGCATTCCCACTGCCGAGGTGGTGGCGTGGGGCCTGGAGCGCAACGGCATGGCCTACGATCGCGGGGCGATGATTACCCGTGAACTGCCGCGCACCGAAGACCTGTCGGCACTGGCCGAACGCAACGATCCCAAGCTCAAGGATCGCGCCTGGGTCGATGGCGTCAGCCGGCAACTGGCTGGTTACACCCGGGTCATGCACGACCATCGCTTTACCCATAACGATCTGAAGTGGCGCAACCTGCTGATCGACGATCAGGCGCAGTTGTATCTGATCGACTGCCCGAACGGCGATTTTTGGCGCGGTTTCTGGCTCAAGTACCGGATCACCAAGGATCTGGCCTGCCTCGACAAGGTGGCCAAGTATCACCTGTCGAACACCCAGCGCCTGCGCTTCTACCTGCAATACCGCCAGCGTGACCGGCTGAATGCCGCCGACAAGCAACGGATTCGCCACGTGGTGAGATTTTTCGAGGGACGCGAATGACTGATTTTCTCGCCGAAGAAGACCGTGCACTGCTTGAGCGCCACGGTCTAGGCACTTTTGACGCCCTGTGGGCCAAGCAGCTTGAGGCTGTAGATGAACCCAACACCGCCCGTGGCGGCTGGAGCAGCGTGTTTCGTCTGGAACTGGAAGGCCAGGGTTACTACCTCAAGCGCCAGAGCAATTACCTGACCCGCACCTTGCATGCGCCGTTCGGCGAACCCAGTTTTGCCCGCGAATTTCGCAATATCAGCCGATATCGCAAACTCGGCATTCCTGCGCTGCAAGCGGCTTTTTTCGGTGAGCGCAAAGTCGACGGCGAAATCCGCGCGATCCTGCTGACTCGCGCGCTGGATGGCTGGAGCGACCTTGAGTCGCTGCTGGCGCGCTGGTCGCAACTCGGTGCAACGCAACAAACGGCGATCCTCAAGGCCTGCGGGCTGCTGGCTCGGTATCTGCACGGCGTACGCCAGGTGCATGGCTGTTTCTATCCCAAGCACATTTTTCTGCGGGCCAACGGTGACGAGTACCAGGCGCAACTGATCGACCTGGAAAAAACCCGACCGTTATTGTTCGGCATGCGTGACCGGATCAAGGACCTGGAGCCGCTGCAACGCCGCGCACCGGAGTGGAGCGACGCGCAATTGCGTGAGTTGCTGGCGGCTTACCTCGATCAGCCCGCCGACAGCTCGCTGCTCGACAGCTGGCTCGCCCGGCTGACCGCACGACGTAGCCACAAGGAGACCCGCTGATGCAGCTGTCCGAGCTGACCGGTGTCGGGCGAACCCCGCAACTGCCACTGTCGGTAGCCCTCGCCGATGCGGCCGGTCCAGCGGACTTGCAATTGCTGAGTCTGTTGCGCGTGTTGCCGGGGCAGCGTTACGTCGGTGCCGGTGTGTGGCGCGGGCGTCCGGTGCTGGCCAAGTTACTGGTCGGCAACAAGGCCGCGCGACATTTTCAGCGTGAGCTGGAAGGGGTGAAGCTGCTCGCCGCCCAGGGCATGACCACGCCGTTGCTGCTGGCTGATGGTCTGAAGGATGGCGAAGGCGGCTGGTTGCTGTTCGAGTTCCTTGAAGGCGCCGAGAGTCTGGGCGATGCCTGGAGCAAGGTCGAATCCCTGCCGGTGCTGGCCGACGAACAATCGGCGGTGCTGGCCGAAGCGCTTGGCGCCATCGGTCAATTGCACGGCAAAGGCCTGTGGCAGGAAGACCTGCATCTGGACAACCTGCTGCGCCACGGCGGCCAACTTTATCTGATCGACGGCGCCGGTATCCGTGTGGAAACTGCCGGCCAGCCGTTGTCACGGCAGAAAGTGCTGGAAAACCTCGGGGTGTTTTTCGCCCAGTTGCCCAAGTCGCTCGAGCCGTTCACCGAAGAATTGCTGGTGTATTACCTGCTGAGCAACAGCGAGCACGCGCTGCCGCTGGAAGCCCTGCAAAAGCAGATCGACAAGGTGCGCGCCTGGCGCTTGAAGGATTACCTGATCAAGGTCGGTCGTGAATGCACGCTGTTCAGCGTCAAGCGTGGTGCATTTGCTCTGCGCTCGATTCGCCGCGAGGAAGAGTCCGCGATGCTGCCGGTGCTGGAGCAGGCCGATGCCTTGCTCGATCAGGGTCACCTGTACAAGACCGGCGGCGCGGCCAGTGTCGGCAAGGTCGAGTTCGCCGGGCGTGCGCTGGTGATCAAACGCTACAACATCAAGAATTTTGCCCATTGGCTCAAACGCTTCTGGCGCCCGAGCCGCGCCTGGCATTCCTGGCGCGAAGGCAATCGCCTGGCGTTCCTCGGCATTGCCACGCCCAAACCGCTGGCGGTGCTGGAAACCCGATTTCTCTGGCTGCGCAGCAAGGCCTATCTGATCACCGAACACCTGGCCGGGCCGGACATCATCGAACGCTTTGCGCCGTACGTTGAAAGCGGCGAGGCGCCGGAAGGCGAGTTGCAGGCGCTTGATCAACTGTTTGCACGGCTGATCGCCGAACGCATCAGCCATGGCGATTTCAAGGGGCATAACCTGTTCTGGCAGGAAGACCGCTGGGCGTTGATCGATCTGGATTCGATGTGCCAGCACGGCTCGCTGGGCAGCTTCGCGCCGGCCTATGCCCGGGATCGTGCGCGGTTCATGCGCAACTGGCCTGAGAGCAGTGCGCTGTATCAGGTGATTGATCAGCGTTTGCCCAAGGATCTAGCGGGCACTGAGTGATTATTTTCGCCAGCGTGTAAGACATTTCTGCAGTTGAATCCGGGTGAGGGTTGTAGTGACAAATCCTTGTGACTTGTCCTACGACCTTCCCGGAACCCATGAACTGCCCCCCGCAAAATCCCGATGTTAGTTTGCCCCGACGTTCCCGGAGGGCAAATCTTGACCATCAAAACGGCTATCACTATCGGCGCATTTTCCCTGGCACTGGCCGGCTGCGGCACCGCCGTCACGGTGTTGCAGGACGACGACGGCGCCACGCGCGGCCTGCGCAAACAGAAGACCTACTGTCAGTCGATCCCGCGCATCTACAGCGGACTCGCCCATGATTTCTGCCTGCTGCACGCGCCGCCTGATCCTACCGGTATTCTGGTACCGGTCGTCCTGCTCGACCTGACCCTGTCCGGTGTGTTCGACACGGCTTTTCTGCCGTATACGATCTATCGCCAGGCGGTGGACGGGAATATCAGTGTTTATTGGCGACCAGGCCGTGGATGAGGCTTTTAAAACTTTTGCGGCTTCCAGAAAGCGAAAAGCCCCGGTGATCTCACCGAGGCATCAACGCCGACCGGGATCTCCCAGTCCGTTTGCAGGGGAGTCTAAGTTGAAGCCTCTGTTGCGTCAACGCACCGGCCGGCCAGTTCCGCTAGAGGTTTGTCGGCGCTTTTAAGCTATAATCCCGCCCTTTAGCTGTCTCTCGCCCGGTGCGAGGGCACATCATTTTTCAAGGCGCATCGCGCCTGAATGCAGACTAAAGAGGCTAGACCCCTGTGGCATTGACGATTCTTGGCCTGTCCGGCGCCCTTAGCCATGATCCTTCAGCAGCCTTGTACATCGACGGCAAGCTGGTCGCGGCGGCTGAGGAAGAGCGCTTCGTACGCGATAAACATGCAAAGAACCGCATGCCCTACGAATCGGCGAAGTTCTGCCTGGAGCAGGCAGGCATCAAGCCGTCCGACGTTGACGTGGTCGCGATTCCGTTCGCTCCGATCAGCATTTTCGGCAAGGCCCGCTGGCAGTACGCCAAGCGTTACTGGTACGCCCCGGACCGTGCGCTCGACGCGATCCTGATGGGCAACCGTCGCTACAAGCGCTATCGCAACAAGATCGTCTGGTGCCTGGAGCAACTGGGTTTCGATCCGAAGAAAATCAAGATCGAGCCGGTTGAACACCACCTGGCCCACGCTTCCAGTGCCTACCACTGCTCGGGTTTCAAAGAGAAAACCGCGATCCTCGGCATCGACGGCAAGGGCGAATACGCCACGACCTTCTTCGGTTATGGCGAGAACGGCAAGATCCACAAGATCAAGGAATTCTTCGATCCGGACTCCCTCGGCGGCCTCTACGGCGCGATCACCGAGTTCCTCGGTTTCGACATGCTCGACGGCGAGTTCAAGGTCATGGGCATGGCGCCGTACGGCGACGCCAGCAAATACGATTTCTCGCGCCTGGCTTCGTTCGAAAACGGCGAGCTGGTGATCAACACCGACTACGCCAACGTGATCGGCCTGCGTCGCTATAAAGAGAAGGGCAAGGGTTACTACTTCTCGCCGAAGCTGATTGAGTGGCTGGGCCCGAAGCGCGAAGGCGACATCGCCGACGAGCCTTACATCCACTACGCTGCCAGCATTCAGGCGCTGTTCGAAAAAATCGCGCTGCAGATGATCGACTACTACCTGGGCGACGTGCTCAAGGAAACCGGCAAACTGGCCTATGCCGGTGGCTGTGCGTTGAACGTCAAGCTCAACCAGAAAATCATCGCCCGCGACGACGTCAAGGAACTGTTCGTGCAGCCTGCCTCCGGCGATGCCGGCACCGCAGTCGGCGCAGCGGCCTATGTGTCCAACGCCCGTGGCGTGCCGGTCGAGAAGATGGAGCACGTCTACCTCGGCCCGTCGTACAGCAACGAAGACGTGATCGCCGCATGTGCCCGTCACGAGAACAAGCCGACCTGGCGCAAGCTTGACAACATGCCGGAGCAGATCGCCAAAATCATGGTCGATGGCAACCCGGTGGCCTGGTTCCAGGGCCGCATGGAGTTCGGTCCGCGCGCGCTGGGCGGTCGTTCGATCATCGGTTGCCCGAGCGTGGCTGGCGTGGCTGACCGCATCAACCACCAGATCAAGTTCCGCGAGCGCTGGAGGCCTTTCTGCCCGTCGATGCTCGACACCGTTGCGCCACAGATGATCAAGATCGATCACCCGGCGCCGTTCATGACCTTCACCTTCGAAGTGGCGGAAGAGTGGAAGACCCGCGTGCCGGAAGTCGTCCACGAAGACGGCACGTCCCGGGCCCAGGTGCTCAAGCGCGAATACAACCCGCGCTACTATGACATGATGAAGGCGCTGGAAGTGCTGACCGGCAACGGCGTGTCCCTGAACACCTCGCTCAACCGCCGTGGCGAACCGATGATCTGCTCGCCGACCGACGCACTGAACATGTTTTTCGGCTCGGATCTGCAATACCTGATCATGGAAGACATCCTGGTGGTCAAAGAAGGCGCAAACGCTTATGACACGCTCGGCTGAACGCCATGTGCTGCAGTTCTCCCACGGCTATGACGGGCCGTTCCTGGACTGCGCGCGGCAGTACGCCAGCCTGTTCGCGGGTACCGGTTATCGGGTGACCACGGTCTTTCTGACCGGGGCCGCCGATAGCGAGGTGGCCGCAGCCTGCGCCTCCGATGAAGTGTTGTTCATGGAATACAGCTCCAAGGCCATTCGTGGCCTGAAGCTGGGCGCCATCGGCGATCTGCGCAAGATCGCCGCTTCCCGCAATTTCAGTTTCTGCATCGCCCATCGTTTCAAGCCGATCTACATCGCCTTGCTCGGTACTTCGCTGCCGGTGATTGGCGTGCATCACGCGTTTGGCGATTACCAACGCGGCACGCGCAAACTCTTTGCGCACATTTTCCGCAAGCGTCTGAGCCTGCTCGGCGTGTCCGATGCGGTGCGGGACGACATGCGCCGTTGCCTGCCGAAATGGCCGGCAGCGCGCATCCAGACCCTCTACAACCGCATCGATATCTCCGCGTTGCAGATGAGTCAGGTGTCCGCCCGTGAAGCCCGCGAAACCCTTGGTCTGTCGGCGGATGCCTTCATTGTCGGCAATGTCGGTCGTCTGCACCCGGACAAGGATCAGGCCACGCTGCTGCACGGTTTTGCCGCAGCGCTGCCCGGTCTGCCGGCCAATAGCCAACTGGTGATTCTCGGCGAGGGGCGGCTTGAGGATGAACTCAAGACACTTGCCCGTGAGCTGGGCGTCGGGGATCGGGTGCTGTTTCTCGGCCAGGTGCCGGACGCGCGCAATTACTTCCGGGCGTTCGATGTGTTTGCCCTGAGTTCCGACAATGAGCCGTTTGGCATGGTGCTGCTGGAGGCCATGGCCGCCGGCGTGCCGTTGCTGGCCACGGCGTGCGGCGGGGCGAAGGAAGTGGTCGAAGGCGTCGGGATCCTGTTTCCGCTGGGTGACGCCGAGCATCTGGCCCAAGGCCTGAAACATCTGGCCGGCATGGACGAGCAGCAGCGTCGTCAGTGCGCCGAGATGATGTTCGACCGCCTGCGTGAGCGCTTCTCCGATCGAGCCGTACGCGACACGTTCTGGCATTTGCCGCAAGTTACCGATCTGGCACCGAGGGGCTGATGCTCAACCGATTTCAAGGCTGGCGCGAACGTGGCTGGTCGCCCGTTGACGCCTCAACTTATGCACAGGCCTGGCAGCGTTTTGGCGGCAGCGTCGCGACTCATCCCATGGTGGTCGAGCGGCTGGCGAATCTGGCCGGCATCCCGGTGCGCTATCTGGCGTGGGAGCAGCAGGGCGAAATCAAAGCCGCAATCCCGACCTGGGGCCGCGACCTGGCCTTGTCCAAGGACGTGCTCAAGCGCAACGGCAAGAAAGGCCTGTTCGATCTTGGCAACGCCGAGCTGATCCTGCCGGCCGCCGCCGATGCCCAGGCCCCGCTGCGCCATCGCGGGCGCTACCTGTCGGCGCTCAACGAAAACCGCTTCAGCGGCCTCAAGTTGCAGACCGAACAACTGGCCATGGCTCGTACCCCCGAAGAACTGTCGAAGAAGTTTCGCTACAACCAGCGCCGTGAACTGCGCCTGCTGGAAGAGGCGGGCGGCGTGGTGCGGCCGGTCAGCGACTTCTCCAGTGCGGAGCTGGCGGCGGTCTACTGCGACCTGTTCCAGCGCCGCTGGGGTTTCCCGGCCACAGGTGCGGGGCGCATGGCCGAAGTCATCGAACTGCTGCGCGAGTTGTTGATCGGTTCGGTGATCTTCCTCAACGACGCGCCGATCGCCATCCAACTGGTGTACCGCGTCGAAGCCCCGGAGTGGATCAGCGTCGAGTACATCAACGGCGGCGTCGACCCTGAAACCCGCGAATTCAGCCCCGGCAGCGTCCTGAGTTTCCTCAATACGCAATCTGCCTGGGAACATGCCCGTGCCCTGAACAAGCCGCTGCGCTTTTCCTTCGGTCGCGCCGACCGTGAATACAAGGATCGCTGGTGCAATCCTGTGCCGGTCTTCACCGTATGAGTCAACTCATGAGCCGCAAACAGCAACTGCTCAAGCGTCACCGGCGCAATAAACGAATCGGCCTGCTGATCGCACTGATCGTGTTGATCGCCCTTGGCTTGCTGGTGGCCTGGTGGCTGCCGCTGGTGCTGGCGGTCATTGGCTGGATTGCCCATGAGGCGTGGTTCGCCGATCACCTGTTCTATTCGCCGAAAGACGATTACCAATACAGCTTTCCGCCGTTCACTCCGCAGCCAAAGGTGCATCTGAACGGCGAACAGTTGCGCCTCGACGAAGGTGTGATGCTGGTGGACGACGCCACGCTGATCCTCGCCGTGAAGGTCAAAAGCAGCTGGCTGGGACGCTTCTTCGATCCTCGGGTCGAGCTGGCCGGTGGCACAAATCCCGATGTGCAGACGTTCGAGCGCGGCGTCAACGGCCTGCGTTATCTGAACCTCAGTGGCCAGGCGCAGGCCCTGTCGCAAGGCCAGTTGCGTTTGCGCGGGCGCTTTTGCCGGGTGTCCGGCGAGCCGGTGCTGTGGGCGCTGGAACAACCGGACTACCGCCAGCAGCGGGTGATGGTCATCGCGCCTCACGCCGACGATGCCGAACTGGCTGCCTACGGTTTGTACAGCCAGGCCAAAGAAGCCTGGATCGTGACCCTGACCGCCGGCGAGATCGAAGCCGAACATTATCAACGGATGGGCCTGAACAAGGTCGAGGCGGCGCGGCTCAAGGGGCGTCTGCGCGCCTGGGACAGTCTGGCCGTACCGCGCTGGGCCGGCGTGCCGGAGGAACACTGCGTGCAGCTCGGGTATTTCTGCCTGCAACTGGCGGCGATGCAGGCTGCACCGAATCAACCCATTGGCTCGCGCGAAGCCGATCTGAGCGACACGCGGATGTTCCGTCAGCTGAATCCGTTTGTCCTGCCCGGCGATGCCGACGGCGCGCCGACCTGGAACAACCTGCTGGCCGACCTGCGTGACGTGCTGTCCCGTGCGCGTCCGGATGTGATCGTGATGCCGCACCCGACGCTGGATCCGCATCCCGATCACATCTGCGCCCAAGAGGCGGTGCTGGAAGCCTTGCGCGGCCTCGAATGGCAGCCGACGCTGCTCGGTTACGCCAACCACTTGCACGACAACGACCGTTGGCCGATGGGCGACAGCGGGCAGGGCATCGCCTTGCCGCCGACGTTCGATGCGACCCTCGCGATGCAGCCGCTGTGCCTGCCGCTGTCGATCCAATTGCAACGGGACAAGGCCATGGCGCTGGGCATGATGCATGACCTGCAGCCACCGGCCCCGTTCAAGCGTCGCCTGCGCCGGTTGTTTCAGCGACTGCTGGCCGGTCGGCGTCCGTCGGTTTATGGCGAGAACGAATTTTTCCGCAAAGCAATCAGACGCCAGGAGTTGTTCTGGGTACTGAAGCAGAGCGAAACAGGGGCGACGGCATCGCACCGGGGAGAGGTATGAGTCAACGCGCAAAGGTGCTGCAGCTGCAGCCCGATTACAACGTCAAATCCCATGATTTCGCCGACCTCGCCGAACAGATCGTCAAGGCGCTGCCGACCGACCGTTACGAAGTGACCGCCGCCTTCCTGCGCGGCAAACCCGGACCGGGCGAGGCGGTCAGCCGTGCCGACCGTTCGGTGTATTTCGAGTTTTCCGACAAGTCCCTCAAGGGCATGCGCCTGCGGGCGATGTGGCAGCTGTACAAGTTCTGCCTTCGGGAGAAATTCGACGTGGTGATCTGCAACCGCTTCAAGCCGGTGAACATGATGCTGACGCTCAACCGCTGGTTGAAGGTGCCGCTGTGCATCGGCATTTCCCACGGTTTCGGCGAGTACGACCGCTTTTACCGTCGTCGCCAGACTCAGCGCCTGATCGATCGGCACTGGCGGTTCGTCGGGGTGTCGCCAGCGGTCAAGCAGTACCTGCTGGATTGCAATTGCGGTTTCACTGACCAGAACACGTACGCCATCACCAACGCCATCGACATCGAACAGGCCGAGGGTTTGCAGCACAGCCGCGAGCGTGCCCGTGAATTGCTCGGCATCGACCCGAATGTGCTCCTGATCGGGGCACTGGGGCGGTTGGTGTCGGTCAAGGGCCACACTTATCTGTTACAGGCTTTCGCCCAACTCAAAGACAAATACCCGAACACCCAGCTGGCAATCATCGGTGCCGGACGCCTGCAGGCGCCGCTGGCGGCCGAGATCGAACAGTTGGGCCTGAGCGGTCGCGCGCACCTGCTGGGCTTCAAGGAAAATGCTCTGCAATACGTGCGCGCGTTCGATATCTGGACCATGCCGTCGCTGGCCGAAGGCCTCGGTCTGGCCTTGCTGGAAGGCATGAGCGGGCACCTGCCGGTGATTGCCTCGAACGTGCCGGCCATGTTGCCGCTGATCGAAGGTGCCGGTGGCTTGTCAATCACACCCAAGGACGTACCGAGCCTGGTCGCGGCGCTGGACAGCTACCTCGCGCTGTCGGATGACGAGCTCAAGGCCAAGGGCGAGCAGGCTTACCGCTACTTGCAGGAACAGCACGACATCGAGGTTTTCCGCCAGGAATACCTGAATTTGATCGACTCCGGCCTGGAGCAGGCCCGCAAGGAACAGCCATGAGCGATACAAGTGCCATGAGCGGTGTCCAGCCCCTCGTCACCGTCATCATCGCGTCCTACAACCACGGGCCGTACATCGAAGAAAGCATCCTCAGTGTCATCAATCAGACCTACCGGAACATCGAGCTGCTGGTGATCGATGACGGTTCGAAGGACGATAGCGTCGAGCGCATCCAGGCCTTGCAGGAAAAGCACGGCTTCGATTTCCGGGTGCAGCAGAATCAGGGCCTGACCAATACGCTCAATGGCGCGATCGCGCGGGCCAAGGGCAGTCTGATCGTGCCGTTCGGTTCCGACGACATCATGTACCCGGACCGGATCGCGACACAGGTCGCCTACATGGACGGCAAGCCGGAAGTGGGCATCTGCGCCGGCAACATCGAGTTGATGGATGCCGACGGCAATCTCTATCCGGAGAAGCGTCAGCGCCGGGACGTACCGTTCCGGCGCCTGGATTTCGATGACATGTTTCTGGAGCGCAAGCCCTACCCGCCGGCGCCGACCCTGATGATTCGCCGCGAAGCACTGGACAAGGTGGGCGGGTTCGATCCGACGATTCGTCTGGAGGATCTGTACATCGAACTGAAAGTGACCCGCGCCGGGTACTTCATCGATGGGTTGAACGTGGTCATGGCGCGCTATCGCAAGCACGCCACCAACTCCTACAAGAACCACCGTTTCATGATCGAAAACATCCTGCGCACCTACGCGCGGTTCAGCGATCATCCGCTGTACGACGAAGTGCGCTACAAGTCGCTCAATTCGATGTTTCTGAAGACCGCCAGCCGCGACCGCAAACTGGCGCGGGAGCTGCTGGCGCAGATTCCTTTCAAGGCCTGGAACAAGAAGACCTGGCGCGGGCTGGGCCGGTTACTGTTTTTGCCGCTGGAGAAAGACTGAGGTCGTTGTCGCTCGCACTGAACGCACTGGTCTGAATCATCAATGAACCCGAGCCGGCGCGTTGCCGGCCAGCACTTGCCTGTGCAGATTCTCTACGGCGGATTTCGACGCCGTTACGGCATACCCCTGGAGCAGTGCCTCGAGGTGATCCTCGAACAGCCAGCGCCGGTCGACGGTGTAGCGTTGCATGTGGCGCAGATTACGCTGACGCAGTGACAGGCTGAGGGGCGAAGGGTAGATCCGCAGGTCGGCCAGATCGATCAGCCCGAACTCGCCATCCTCCAGCACCAGCACATTGCCCAGATGCAGCGAGCGGAAATACACGCCCTGCTCATGCAGGCCGGCCATGAATTTGCCAAAACGTTCCACCAGCGCCTGTCGCACTGCCGGCGCGGTGATGCCCTGCAAGACCTGGCGCAGAGTGTGGCCCGGCAGCGGCGTGTAATGCACGGCGCTGCTGCCGTCGTCGAGGCGATACAGGTTCAGCACCTGGGGCGTGGGAATGCCCATCCGGCGCAACTGTTCGCTGTTGACGGCAAACCGCTCGGAATACGGGTTGAAACTGCCCGAGGTGTACCAGCGACGGCGGCGAAACAGCTTGAGAAAGCTGCCATCGGCCAGACGCAGGACCTTCGGACCGAGTCCGTCTTCCTCGATGACCTGGGCGCCGTTGCCGAGCTGTTGCAGAGCGGATGCCGAAAGCTTCTGTACCGGCATTGTCAAAAGGCGTCGGGCCCGTTGATTGATGCTCAGGGCTGCAATCAGCGCCAAAGGAATCCACAGCAGGAACCAGTGCTCCTTGGGGCGCGAAATGATCCCGCCACCCTCGGTCAGCCCGGCACCGATGCCGAACACCAGCCAGGTCGAGGCGATGATCAGCAGCGGCTGCACGCGCTGGCGCCAACTGCTCAGCAAGCCCCAGGCCTGAAAAAACAGCCACGGCAGCATGCCGAGGATCCCGACGTAATAAAGCACGCCCAGCGCAAAGCTGTGGGGTTCCTGGAAGCTGTAACCGACACCCGGATCAATCGCCAGTGTGGCGTTGTAGCCGTGGCCGATCCATGGGTGTTCGGCGATTTTTTCCAGGGCTTGCTGCCAGATTTCGAAACGGTAGGAGTCACCGCGTTCGATGATCATCTTCGAGAACAGCACCGACGTGGTTGCGCCGCCGAACACCAATGCCCCCAGCAGCACCAGCGAGCGACGGTTCCAGCAAATCAGGCTCAGCCACAATGCCGCCATGGTCAGCGCCATCAGCGGGGTGCGCGAGCCGGTTCCGATCACGGCCATGAACATGATCAGCATCGCGGGAATGCTGAGCCAGTACAGCCGGCGATTCTTGCAGGTCATGCTCAGGCTGAGCCAATAGGCGCAGAAAAATCCGAACAGATGGGAGCTGAGCAAAGGGTTGTCGAACGCGCCACCACCGATCAGGCGCTCGCCGGGATCAGAGTGGAGCACGAATGGAATCAGGAAACTGATCGTTGCGACCAGGGCCACCAGCGCGGCGCCGAACAACAATGGCGAAAGAATGTCGCTGCGGTAGCGAACCAGCAGGACACATCCGGCGAACAGCATCAAGGTATGCAGCGGGGGCTTGAACATACCGCTTATCGGTTCTTCCTGCGGACCCCAGCAAAGGCTCAGCAGTGCCCAGGCGGCAAACAGCAGCAGCGCAATGATCACCGGCTCACGCAGCATTTCCTTGAGTTCCCGCGGGCGCAGGCACAGTGCAATCAGCGTCGGAATGCTGAACAAGCCGTAAAACAGCTTGTGAAGAACACTGCGACCCGGCAGGAAAAACAGCGCGCACAAGAGCAGGAAGTAGCCGGCGGGAAGTATCCACAGGCTGATGAAGTCGAAAATTCGATTGGACGTACTGCTGAAGCCGCGAAGTTGCATGCTGAGAGATTCAATCCTGAAGTTGATCGGCCATTTCGATGATGGCTATTTGACGCAGAAAAAGACGCCTAACAATAACAGCCTTTGGCCGATTGCCAGAACCCTGAAGAAGCTGTGCTAAAGTCAGCGTCCTTTTTATCGACTTTCGCGTGATATGACCGACTCCAGTCCCGCCGCAAGCCCTTCGAGCTTGAAAATCTACTTCCGCCTGCTCGGCTATGTCCGGCCGTACATCAGTCTGTTCCTGATCAGCATCGTCGGTTTTCTGATTTTTGCCTCGACCCAGCCGATGCTCGGCTACATCCTCAAGTACTTTGTGGACGGCCTGTCCAATCCCGAGGCAGTGCTGTTTCCCAGCGTGCCTTACCTGCGCGATCTGCAGCTGTTGCAGGCCGTACCGCTGCTGATCATCCTGATCGCCGCGTGGCAGGGCCTGGGATCCTATCTGGGCAACTATTTTCTGGCCAAGGTTTCCCTCGGCCTGGTGCATGACCTGCGGGTGCAGTTGTTCAACAACTTGCTGGTCCTGCCCAACCGTTATTTCGACAAGCATAACTCCGGTCACCTGATTTCGCGTATCACCTTCAACGTGACGATGGTCACTGGGGCGGCAACAGATGCGATCAAGGTCGTAATCCGTGAGGGCATGACAGTAATCTTCCTGTTCGCCTCCCTGCTGTTCATGAACTGGAAGCTGACGCTGGTGATGGTCGCGATCCTGCCGCTGATTGCCGTCATGGTGCGCACCGCGAGCAAGAAATTCCGCAAGCAGAGCAAGAAAATCCAGCTGGCCATGGGCGACGTGACCCACGTGGCGTCGGAAACCATCCAGGGCTATCGAGTGGTGCGCAGCTTTGGCGGCGAAGCCTACGAAGAGAAACGTTTCCTCAATGCCAGTCAGGGCAATACCGACAAGCAGCTGCGCATGACCCGCACCGGGGCCATCTACACGCCCATGCTGCAACTGGTGATCTACAGCGCCATGGCGATCCTGATGTTCCTTGTGCTGTACCTTCGCGGCGACGCTTCGGCCGGTGACATGGTGGCCTACATCACGCTGGCGGGCCTGCTGCCCAAGCCGATCCGCCAGTTGTCCGAAGTCAGTTCGACCATCCAGAAGGGCGTGGCCGGTGCCGAAAGCATTTTCGAGCAACTGGACGTCGAGCCTGAAGTCGATACCGGCACGATCGAGCGCGACTCGGTCAGCGGTCGCCTCGATGTACGCAACCTGAGCTTCACTTATCCGGGCACCGAGCGTCAGGTGCTCGATGACATCAGCTTCTCGGTCGAGCCGGGACAAATGGTGGCGCTGGTGGGACGTTCGGGCAGCGGCAAGTCGACCCTGGCCAACCTGATTCCGCGCTTCTATCACCACGACAAGGGCGAAATCCTGATCGATGGCGTGGAAGTGGAGCAATACAAGCTGCTCAATCTGCGGCGTCATATTGCCCAGGTTACCCAGCACGTCACGCTGTTCAGCGACACCGTGGCCAACAATATCGCCTATGGCGATCTGGCCGGGGCGCCGCGCGAAGACATCGAGAAAGCCGCGCGTGATGCCTACGCCATGGACTTCATTGCACAGCTGCCCCAAGGCCTGGACACCCAGGTCGGCGAAAACGGCGTGCTGCTTTCCGGCGGTCAGCGCCAACGTCTGGCGATTGCCCGTGCCTTGCTCAAGAACGCGCCGTTGCTGATTCTCGACGAGGCGACCTCGGCACTCGACACGGAATCGGAGCGGCACATTCAGGCGGCGCTGGATCAAGTGATGAAAGGCCGCACCACGCTGGTGATCGCTCACCGTCTGTCGACCATCGAGAAGGCCGACCTGATTCTGGTCATGGATCAAGGCCGGATCGTCGAGCGTGGCACCCACGACGACCTGCTGGCACAGAACGGCTACTACGCGCGTCTCAACGCCATGGGTCTGGACGCCCCGGCCGAAGACATCGCCTGATCCGGCCTCGATAACGCCGGGCGCGCAATATGCGTCCGGCGTTTTTTCTCGCTGCAGCGGTCTGTCGTCGGTTGAGGACCTCCTTGCTTGAAAAATGCACAAAAAGGCCAGTGCTTCAATCCTGTTGCAGCCGCCGCACAAGCCTTCGCCAACCCTGTGTTAATATCGCGCCCCTGTTCATTTTGTATGTGGGTTGCTCCATGAAGTTGTCCATGCCGCGATTCGATCAAGCCCCTGTCTTGGTGGTCGGCGATGTCATGCTCGACCGTTACTGGCATGGTGGTACCTCACGGATTTCCCCTGAGGCGCCGGTTCCTGTCGTTAAAGTCGAGCAAATCGAAGACCGCCCGGGCGGTGCCGCCAACGTTGCCTTGAACATTGCCGCGCTGGGCGCGCCGGCGTCGCTGGTCGGTGTGACCGGTGACGACGAAGCCGCCGACAGCCTGAGCAACAGCCTCAAGGGTGCGGGCGTGCGAGCCTTGTTCCAGCGCATCGCGCACCAGCCGACCATCGTCAAGCTGCGGGTCATGAGCCGGCACCAGCAATTGCTGCGTATCGACTTCGAAGAACCGTTCGCCACCGACGCACTGGCCCTAGGCGCGCAGGTCGACGACCTGCTGGAAGGCATCAAAGTGCTGGTGCTGTCCGACTACGGCAAAGGTGCCCTGAAAAACCATCAGGCGCTGATCCAGGCTGCGCGTGCCAAAGGCATTCCAGTGCTGGCCGACCCGAAGGGCAAGGATTTCTCGATCTACCGTGGCGCGAGCCTGATCACCCCGAACCTCAGCGAATTCGAAGCCATCGTCGGCGGTTGCGCCGATGAGCACGAGCTGGTGGCCAAGGGCGCGACGCTGATGCATGACCTGGAACTCGGCGCACTGCTGGTCACCCGTGGCGAACACGGCATGACCCTGTTGCGTCCGGATCATCCGGCGCTGCATTTGCCAGCGCGGGCCCGTGAAGTGTTCGACGTGACCGGTGCCGGCGACACGGTGATTTCCACCCTGGCGGCTGCGATTGCCGCTGGCGAAGAACTGCCGCACGCGGTAGCGCTGGCCAACCTGGCGGCGGGCATCGTGGTCGGCAAGTTGGGTACGGCGGCCATCAGCGCCCCGGAACTGCGTCGCGCCATTCAGCGTGAAGAAGGTTCCGAGCGCGGTGTATTGGGCCTGGAGCAGTTGCTGCTCGCGGTGGCCGATGCTCGTGCACACAACGAAAAAATCGTTTTCACCAATGGCTGCTTCGACATCCTGCATGCCGGTCATGTGACCTACCTGGAGCAGGCGCGGGCTCAAGGCGATCGTTTGATCGTCGCGGTCAACGATGATGCTTCGGTCAGCCGCCTCAAGGGGCCTGGCCGTCCGATCAACAGCGTCGACCGGCGCATGGCTGTGCTGGCGGGGCTTGGGGCGGTGGACTGGGTCATCAGTTTCCCTGAAGGCACGCCAGAAAACCTGCTGCGTGAGGTCAAGCCGGACGTGCTGGTCAAGGGCGGGGATTATGGGATTGACCAGGTGGTCGGCGCCGACATCGTGACGGCTTATGGCGGCACCGTGAAAGTGCTGGGACTGGTGGAAAACAGTTCGACGACCGCGATTGTCGAAAAAATCCGCAGTCGTTGATCAGATGGATCTTTATCGTTTTGTACTGCGTGTGAACGGATTTTGCCTTGGGGATCTAACCGTTTCCGTTGATGTTGGCAGGTTTGAATCCGCTGCGCTTGCCTGCTTACGTCGTGTGGTCATTTAACCTATGAAAGTCATGCTCCTGGTGATGAACGAACAGCGGGTCATTCTCGACCGGCTCTACGACATCGTGCAGCAGAACTGTGATGAATGCATCGTCTATCGGCTCAGCAAACAGCAACAGATGAACCTGGGGCCTTTTTTGGCCTCGGTTGATTACCAGACCTTTGATCGTGTCGTGATCTTCTCCAGAGTCAAGCGCCTGGTCCCGCAGTTGCGGGTGCTCAAGTGCATTCCCGGGCTGGTCTTTCTCGAACACGACGCCTACCAGAACTACATGCCCGCCAGTAAATATCGTGGCGTTTATTCGCGTCTCTACAGGCGCCTGCCGAGTTGCCGGGCGCTGGTATCCGGGGCGGTGGTCGCACGCAAGATGCTTGCTGAAGGCATCGACACGGTGTTCGTCTCCAAGGGTTATGACGAGCAGATGCTGCGCAACACCGGGTCCGAGCGCGACATTCCCATCGGTTTTCTCGGCAGCCTGAAGAGCACCGAGTACGCCCAGCGCAAGGCTCTGCTCGAATCGCTGGCGCAGCGTACCGGTATGCTGGTGACCCGCACCCGCTCCGGCTCCGAGTACCTGGAAACGCTCAATCGGATCAAGATTTTCGTCAGCGCCGACATCGGCATGAACGAGTTCATGATCAAGAACTACGAAGCCATGGCCTGCGGTTGTGTGCTGCTTGCCTGGAGTCAGGGCGAAGAAGACAAGTTGCTCGGTTTCGAAGACATGCACAACACCGTGTTCTATCGCAGCGAAGACGAGGCGGTGGAAAAGATCAAACTGTTGCAGGGCGATCCGGAGCTGTCGCAGCGTATCGCCAGCAATGGTCAGGCCTTTGCAGAAAGTCGCTATTCCTTCGCCCGTGTCGGCCAGGCCCTCGCCACTGAAATACAGCGCGAGATGCGCCCATGGCAGCCGCCGTCAGCATTCACGCGGTTCTGGGTGAAACTGCGTTTCGGCATGAAGGTGCCGGTCTGAATGAAGGATGAACACATGGCGCTGGATGCGCTCCCCGGCGGTAACCAGTCGGTGCTGGGCGCGTTGCCCGAGCCATTGCGCGAATGCCTGAGCCGCGCGCACCGGGTCGTCCTGATCGCGAATAACCCGGCCATCACGGCGGCGGATTTTCAGGCGCTGAATATCAGCGCCAATGACGTCGTCGTCAGTTTCAACACCTGCATCAAGGCGCCGCTGCTCAACGAGCAAAGCTGGAACGTCTTCGTGCATGGCTATAACGCGCCGGACGCCTATTTTTTTGGTCTGCCTTACGGCCCGGACGTGCGACGGTTGTTCGAGCATGCGGGCGAGCGTTGTTTCACCATGCTGGTCGGCTGCGCCGCACCGATGTGTCCATTGCCACGGGTGGCCATGTATTGGGATCGCATCCCGCTGCCGCCCCTGTGGAACTATCCGGTCGATCGTCCGGGCGGCAAACGCTACGTTGGGCCTTCTACCGGTTTCAATACGCTGGTGGTATTGGACTGGTTACGCGGTCACGCCGGTTATTCCTATCAGCTCATGACCCTGGGGTTTTCCAACGAGTCGGGGAAACTGTGGGGTGGGCATGCCTGGGATTACGAGCGCGACTGGCTGCAGCAGTCGGACGTCATTGTGGTGCCTTTGCAACCCCGTCGCTGGTGGCAAAAGCTCTTTCGCCAAAAATAAAAGGTGCTGTTGAGTGTTGAAAATTGCCGTCGCTTTTTTCGGGATCCCGAGAAATTCGCAGATTTGTTTCCCTTCCATTGAACAGAACGTTCTGGCGCAGTTTCCGGCGGGCAGCGACGTACAGTGCTTCTATCATTTGTACAAAATCGATGAAGTACAGAACTTCCGCTCAGGCGAAAAAGGTGAGTTGGCGGCTGACAACTATCAGCCGTTCGAATCGATGATCGGGGCCCTGACTTCGACTGACGGGGTGCTGGAGCGTTGGGATTTCGAGCAGGTCAAAGCGCAGGGCGATACCTGGGCCGATGACTATGCGTCGCTGCGCAACCTGATCTATCAGCTCAATTCACTGCACACCGTGACCAGCATGATCGAAACCTTCAATCCGGATTTCGTCGTGTTCGTGCGCCCGGACATTTTCTTCCACAACCCGCTGCCCGCCTATGTCTTCAATCATCCAGAGGCTCGGAGGCACTCTGCCTACATTCCGGACTGGCAGTGGTGGGGCGGGTTGAACGACCGCTTTGCCATTTGCGGGCGCGATACCTATGTCGCCTATGGCAAGCGGATCGAGCGCATTTTCCAATTCTGCAAAGCGACGGGAAGAAAGCTGCATTCCGAGCGCTTGCTCAAGTACGCGCTACAGCAGGCCGGCGCCAAAGTCTGCACGCTACCGACCCAAGCCTCTCGGGTACGAATCACCGGCGCTTTTGCCGAAGAGTCGTTTTCGCCCAAGCGCGGCATGGGCAAGCGTGAAAACCGTTATTTCCATTTCTTCGCGACCTTGCGCACCTGGATGGATCGTCGGCGCTAGTCGGCTATTTGCTCGCGCGTTTCTTGCCGATGCCAACCAGACGCAGCGCCTTCAGACTCAATTGCTTGAGTCCCGCGCGAGGGGGCTTCGCCGGTTGCAGGCCCTGTTGCACGACCCAGTCTTTCCAGCGAATCCGCTCTTCACGCACGACCCAGCCCGTCTGGGCCGCAAAGCTTTCGGCCAGATAAAGTCCGCGGGTGCTGGCCGGCAGGAGCTTGTCGCGCTTGAGGGTATACAACTCGGCCAAGGGCGCGCCGTCCTTGAGCGGCATCAGGTAGAGATCGGGGCGCTTGCGGTCCAGCCGAGCCACCAGTTGATCGCCCTCCAGACGCTCATCGACGTGGAACAGGCTCAGGGATTTTGCCTCCTTGGGTACGTCCAGCCGCAGGTCGTAGATCAACTGCAGTGACGCGGTCGGCAAATGCACGTAGGCCCGTGGCCGTTCGAGCAATTGCAGATTGGCGCAGCGCACCGGCCGCGCCGAGCCGGACAGCGGCGTCAGGCGAAAGGGCAGGGCCTCGCGATAATGCAGCGCCGATGAGTACGGCGCCGGCAGCCAGGTGTCGTTGAAGCGCCCGCCGAGCCAGCCTTCCGGGGTTTCCAGCAGACATTCCTCGGCGATTTCCTGAATCGCTGTGTGCAGCGGGATATTCAGCTCATGGGCTGGAACGTAGCCGGAAATCAGCTTGAGCACGACGTCGCCGCGATCCTGGCGGCGCTGGCGCACCAGCACCCAGTAATCGCGATTCTGCCAGTGAAGGGTCAGGCGCACCGAGACGCCGAGGTTGGCCAGCTCCAGCGCAAAGCGCTCGGCGTCGGCCACGCTGACCGGTTTGCGTCGTTGCAGGGTCTGGGCGAAATTCAGCGGCATGCCGACGCTCTGGTAGGTCAGGCCTTCCGGCGTGGCTTCGACGAACAGCGGCAGTGTCTTGAAGTTGCTCGGGTTCTTTCTGATGAGCGTACGCGGCATGTCGGCTCCTGCTTAAGGCCGCGAGGCGGCGTCAGTGACCACGAAGGACCTGGGCAACGGTCGCAACGTTGTGGGCGAGGTGCAGCGGATTGATCGTCCCGACGATGGCACTGGCCACGCCGGGCTGGGTGAACAGCAACTCGAAGCTGGCGCGCACCGGATCCACGCCGGGACTCAGGCACACATGACCACTGGCCAGCGCCTTCTTCACCAGAATGGCTTTGCCGTGGGCAGCAGCATAGTCAATGACCGCCTTCTCGTTTTGTTCGTTCAGATTGTAGGTGACCATCGCGCAGTCGCCTTGCTCCAGTGCTTTGAGGCCACCGTCGACGGTTTTGCCGGAAAAACCGAAGCCGCGAATCTTGCCCTCGGCCTTCAGCGCCGCGAGGGTTGCGTAGACTTCGCTGTCGTTGAGGATCACCAGATCGTTGCCATCGGAGTGCACCAGCACCAGGTCGATAAAATCGGTTTCAAGACGTTGCAGACTGCGCTCCACCGACATCCGGGTGTGAGCGGCGCTGAAGTCGTGGCTCGACTGGCCGTCGACGAATTCTTCGCCGACCTTGCTGACGATTACCCAGTCCTGACGCTGACCGCGCAGCAGTGGGCCGAGGCGTTCTTCGCTGCGGCCATAGGCCGGGGCGGTGTCGATCAGGTTGATGCCCAGCTCCCGCGCCTGCTTGAGCAGCATGCGCGCAGCGTCATCGTCGGGGATCTGGAAGCCGTTGGGGTATTTCACGCCCTGGTCGCGGCCGAGTTTTACGGTGCCCAGGCCCAGCGGCGAAACCAGCAGGCCGGTGCTGCCCAGTGGGCGATGCAGATCGTGCAGGGTCGGCAGGCTCATGGCAGCAATTGCTCCCAGGCGGGAACGCCCATCGGTGGTTTTGGCAGCTCGGGCAGCGGAGCAGGATGGCTCGGCTGGATACCGTCGCGTTCCAGGGAGGCAATCACCCGGTCAGCGAAGTCCGGCGCCAGGGCGAGCTTGGTTGGCCAACCCACCAGCAGGCGACCGTCTTCGGCGAGGAAGGCGTTGTCCGGGCGGGTCAGGCCGGTTTGCAGCGGTTCGGCGCGATCGACGCGCAGGGTCGCCCATTGCACGGTGCTCAGGTCGATCCATGGCAACAACTGGCCAAGTTCTTTCTGGGCGGTGGCGATCTGTTCGGCCGGCTCACGGGCCACGCCTTCGGATTCGGCGATGTCACCACCCAGATACCAGACCCACTGACCATCGGCAGCCGGGTGGGTGGTCACGGTGATGCGCGGCTTGGTGCCGCCACCGAGGCAGTGCGCGTACAGCGGCTTCAGGCCCGGACCCTTGGCGATGATCATGTGCAGCGGCCGGCGTTGCATGGCCGGATGAGTCAGGCCCAAAGCGGTCAGCAGATCGGCAGTGCCGGCGCCGGCGCTGAGCACGATGCGCTGGGCACGGATCTCACGGCCATCGACTTTCAGGCCAACCAGCACGCCGCTTTCCAGCAACGGCTCGATGTTCTGACCGGCGAGCAGGCCGTCACCCGACAGGTCGGCCAGACGCTGGATCAGGCTCGGTACATCGATCACCAGTTCGGCGAGGCGGTAGACCTTGCCCTTGAAGCGTTTGTCCTGCAAAGCCAGCGGCAGTTGATCGCCCTTGACCTGATCGACCCGGCCACGCACCGCTTTGCTGGCGAAGAAACTGGTGAGGTTGCCGGCGAGGGTGCCCGGCGACCACAGGTAATGGGCTTCGGACAGCAGGCGCACGCCGCTCAGGTCCAGTTCGCCGTTGCCGGCCAGGGCCTCACGCCAGCGGCGCGGCATGTCGGCGATGGCTTCCGAGGCGCCGGTCAACGCACCGTGCAGCGCGTACTTGGCGCCGCCGTGAATGATGCCCTGGGACTTCACACTCTGCCCGCCGCCGAGGCTGGCGCTTTCCACCAGCACGGTCGAGAAACCCTGGCGACGCAGGCGCGCGTTCAGCCAGAGACCGGCGACACCCGCGCCGACAATCAGCACGTCGGTGGAAATTGGAGATGGCATGCAACGACCTCAGTGTTCAAGACGAGGACGCAGTATACAGACTCGGGGAAAAGGGAATTTGTCGATGATCAATGGAGGGAGGGCAGCCCTTGCCGGCGCGATTGCCTGCAAGGGCCTAGGTCAGGATCAATGGCCGGCGGTTTTCGAGAACAGCTGGATCACCACCACGCCGAGCACGATCAGCGCCATCCCGAGCATCGCCGGGATATCCAGCTTCTGCCCGTAGATGAAAAGCGCCGCGACACTGACCATCACGATGCCCATGCCGGCCCACACCGCGTAGGCCACGCCCACCGGCACGCTGCGCACCACCAGGGTCAGCATCCAGAACGCGATGCCATAACCGACGATGACCAGCAGCAGCGGCAAAGGCGTGCTGAAGCCTTTGACGGCTTTCATCGAAACGGTCGCGATCACTTCGGCGCAGATGGCGATGGCCAGATAGACGTAGGCGTTCATGTTCAAGTCCTCGTGTGTAGCGTTGCTTGCTGAGGCGGCATTCTAGTGACTCCCCAGATGGGGTAAAGTCATTACCTATCTGTTTAAAAGATGGGTTGGCCTGATGAGCATGCAATGGAATCTGGAGCAGTTGCGGGTGTTCGTCGGCGTTGCCGAGCAGCGCTCGTTTTCCGCCGTGGCACGTCAGCAGCGCAAGGCGCAGTCGGCGATCAGCAGCGCGATTGCCATGCTCGAGGACGATCTCGGCGTGAGTCTGTTCGAGCGTAGCAGCGGCCGCCAGCCGAGTCTTACCGAAGCGGGGGAGGCGTTGCTGGAAGAGGCGCGGGAAGTGTTGCGCCAGTGCGAGCGCCTGAACGGCCGGGCCGTGGCCATAATGCGCGGGCAGGAAGCGCAATTGCGGGTTGCCCAGGACGAGGCGATGCCCTATCAGGCGCTGGTGGAAAGTTTCGGCGCCCTGGCCGAGCAGTTTCCCAGTCTTGAAGTCCAGTTGACCAGCGCCGCTCAGGGCGAAGTCTCGCGCAAACTGGTGGAGCGCCGGGCCGATCTCGGGCTGTTGTTCTATCACGATGAAATCCCTGAAGCGCTGGAGCGCCGGGTGCTGGGCAGTGTGGAAATGGTCACGGTCTGCGGCGTCAACCATCCCTTGGCATCGCAGGCTTACGTCACCTGCCAGCAATTGGCTCAGCATCGGCAGTTGTTGATGTCGACCCAGACCAGCATTTATCCCGGCAATGAACCGGCCAGTCCGCAGGTGTGGCGCGCTGACAGCTTCTATGTGATGGCCGAATGGCTGGTGCGCGACCTGGGCTGGGCCTGGCTGCCGCGTCACGTGGTGCAGTACTCGGCGTATCAGGGCCTGATGGTGGAACTCGACAGCGAATGGACGCCGCCGGCGCTGGTGGTGGAACTGGTCTGGCGCCGCGACGAACCGCTTGGCCCGGCCGCTCGCTGGCTGGCGGAGCGATTTGCCATACACCTGCGGGCGATCGGCGGCAAAAGCCGATAAACTCCGCCGCCATGAATAGAACTCTCTACACCGCGCTGTTTTACCTGGGGCTGCCATTGGTGGCGATTCGGCTGTGGCTGCGTTCGCGCAAGGCGCCGGCGTATGCCAAGCGGATTGGCGAACGTTTCTCCTGTGGCATGCCGGCCCTGCAACCGGGCGGCATCTGGGTTCACGCCGTGTCGGTGGGCGAAAGCATCGCCGCCGCGCCGATGATCCGCGCGCTGCTGCAACGTTATCCACAGCTGCCGATCACCGTGACTTGCATGACGCCGACCGGTTCGGAACGCATCCTGGCGATGTTCGCCAACGAGCCGCGCATCCAGCATTGCTACCTGCCTTACGATTTGCCCTGCGCGGCGGCGCGTTTTCTGGATCGCGTGCAGCCGAAACTGGCGGTGATCATGGAAACCGAACTCTGGCCGAACCACATCCACCAGTGCGCCAAGCGCGGGATTCCGGTGGCGTTGGCCAACGGACGGCTGTCCGAGCGTTCGGCCAAGGGCTATGGCCGGTTCAGCAAACTGACCGCGCCGATGCTCGCCGAGATGAGCCTGTTCGCCGTGCAGACCGAGGCCGAAGCCCAGCGCTTCCGCGATCTCGGTGCGCGCCCGGAGACAGTCGAAGTCACCGGCTCGATCAAGTTCGACCTGACCATCGACCCGCAACTGCTGCAACGTGCCCATGAATTGCGCGGCCAATGGCAGGCGCTGGAGCGTCCGGTGTGGATCGCCGCCAGCACCCATGAAGGCGAAGACGAGGTGGTGCTGAACGCCCACCGCCGTTTGCTGGCCAACCATCCCGATGCGCTGCTGATTCTGGTGCCACGCCATCCGGAGCGTTTCAATTCGGTGTTCGAATTGTGCCAGCGTGAAGGCTTTGCCACGGTGCGTCGTTCCACTGGCGCGAGCGTCGATGCGCAGACTTCGGTGCTGCTCGGCGACACCATGGGCGAGTTGCTGTTTCTCTACGCCCTGGCCGACAGCGCGTTTGTTGGCGGCAGTCTGGTAGCCAACGGCGGGCATAACCTGCTGGAGCCGGCAGCGCTGGCGAAACCGGTGATCAGCGGCCCGCACCTGTTCAACTTCCTCGACATCGCCGCGCAACTGCGCAGCGCAGGAGCCTTGGCCGAGGTTGACGACGCCGAAGGTCTGGCGACAGAAGTGCAGCGTCTGTTCGAACTGCCGCGCGACGCACAGCGCATGGCCGACGCCGGGCTGAGCGTGATGCGCCGCAATCAGGGCGCGTTGCAGCGCTTGCTCGATGGCCTGGGAAGGTTGATCGACCGCCCATAAAAAAACGCAGCCTCAGGGCTGCGTTTTTTGTTTAAGGCCGGGCCTTGAGCTGGGCTTCCGCTGCCTTGGCCAGATCCGGCGGCAGGAAATCCTTGTCCGGGTTGTAGTCGGCTTTCAGATAACGCGTCAGATCCTGCAAGTCACCCGGGTTCAACGTCCCCGCTGCCTGCTTCAGGCGCAGGTTGTCGAGGATGTAGTCGTAGCGGGTGTTGTTGTAGTTGCGCACCGAAGTGTAGAGCTGACGCTGGGCGTCGAGCACGTCGACGATGTTGCGCGTCCCCACCTGGTAACCGATTTCCGTGGCTTCCACCGCGCTCTGGTTGGAGATGATCGACTGGCGACGCGCCTGCACCTGCTCGACGTCGGTGTTCACCGCGCGGTGCAGGTTGCGGGTGTTCTCCACCACTTGCCGACGCAGGCCTTCACGCTGCTGTTCGGTCTGGTCCAGCCGTGAGTAGGACTCGCGCACCTGGGAGCTGGTCAATCCGCCACTGTAGATCGGAATGTTCAGTTGCAGGCCCACGGTGCTCTGCTCGACATTGCCACTGTACGGCGTACCGAACGCATTCGGGTTGGAGAAACCCAGGGCGTCGTTGTCGCCCTTTTCGTATTTGGCCACGGCGTCGAGGGTCGGCAGGTGGCCGGCCTTGCGCTGTTTCAGGGTCTGTTCGGCGGAGCTGACCGCATAGTTGCTGGCCAGCAGATTGAGGTTCTGTTTCGCGGCGGTATCGACCCAGGCCTTGGCGTCGTTGGGCGCCGGCGGCAGGATCGGCAACGTGTGGACGATGCCCTGGATCGAGTTGTACTGGCGGTTGGTCAGGGTGATCAGCGCTTCGAACGCATCATCGACCTGACGCTGGGCGACGATCCGGTTGGCGCGTGCGGTGTCGTAACTGGCTTGCGATTGCAGCACGTCGGTCTTGTCCGACAGGCCCACATCGAAGCGCTCGTTGGACTGATCGAGCTGGCGCTTGAACGCGGCTTCCTCGGCTTTGGTCGAGGCCAGGTTGTCCTGGCTGCGCAGCACGTTGAAGTAGCTTTCGGCGGTTTGCAGGATCAGGTTCTGCTCGGTGGCCGAGAGTTGCAGCGCGGCCTGCTCGTTGACGTCCTTGGCGGCCTGGTACTGGAACCAGCGGTCGGCGCGGAACAGCGGCTGCGCCAGGGTCGCCTGATAGGAGTGCGCGCTGCGGTTGGCGATGGCCGAGGGCTGGTCGATCGACGTGCGCACGTTGGCGACTTCAGCGCCGCCGGACAGGTTCGGCAGCAACCCGGCGCGGGCCTGGGGCACGACTTCTTTCTGCGCACCGTACTGGGCGCGGGCGGCGGCCAGGTCGGCGTTGTTGTCGACCGCTTCCTGATAGACGCTGACCAGATCAGTCTTGGTCGATAAAGGCGCTTCTGCTGCCCAGACCGTTGTGGTGGACGCACAAGACACGGCAACAGCCAGTGAGAGTTTGCGCAGCATGAGGCGATCCCTAGCATGAATATTATGGAAATAATCCGGGCGCCAA
This sequence comes from Pseudomonas sp. R15(2017), assembly GCF_002112685.1. Lineage (NCBI taxonomy): Bacteria > Pseudomonadati > Pseudomonadota > Gammaproteobacteria > Pseudomonadales > Pseudomonadaceae > Pseudomonas > Pseudomonas sp. R15(2017). The sequence continues at coordinate 14,380 of NZ_NEII01000004.1, read as the reverse complement.
AGGTAAGGCGCGGCCCATGCAGCGTCAAGGCGCAGCATGGCGTAGCGAGTGTAGTTGCGCCAGCAGCAGGCAACAATCTGCCAATTGCGCCATTCATCATGGTGTTTGCCGCGGTGTTGGCGTTCTTTGCCGGTTGTGTCTAGACTGGCCGGGTTCTTGTCGGGGTGCCTTGCTATGAGGCTGAGATCGAATAATTTCGGATCCCGTTGAACCTGATCAGGTTAGCGCCTGCGTAGGGAACAAGATTTCTCGTCACCCGGCGAGTCCTCTTGTGCTTCGTCCGGGAAATTGTTCGACAATCGAACGCTCGACGACGATGCACAGCACCCGTTCTGGGTGCGTCCGTGCCTTTCAGGTTCTGCTCCGACAATCCACTGCCTGGATGCTGTCTGGAGAGCCCGTGATGACTACAAAATCTAAAAACGCGATCAACCTGAGTGACTCGGCCAAGGTCGACGAGCAGTCGGTCCAACCGTTCACCCGTTCGCAAAAAGTCTACGTTCAGGGCTCCCGCCCGGACATCCGCGTGCCGATGCGCGAAATCACCCTCGATGTGACCCCGACCGACTTTGGCGGCGAAATCAATGCGCCGGTCACCGTCTACGACACGTCGGGCCCGTACACCGATCCGAACGTGGTGATCGACGTGCGCAAAGGTCTGGGCGACGTGCGTTCGGCGTGGATCGACGACCGTGGCGACACCGAGCGTCTGCCAGGCCTGAGCTCGAATTTCGGTCAGGAACGCCTCGCCGACGCGGAGCTGACCAAGCTGCGTTTCGCCCACGTCAACAACCCGCGCCGCGCCAAGGCCGGGGCCAACGTCAGCCAGATGCACTACGCGCGCAAAGGCATCATCACCGCCGAGATGGAATACGTCGCCATCCGCGAAAACATGAAGCTGCAAGAGGCCCGCGCCGCTGGCCTGTTGAACCAGCAACACGCCGGCCACAGCTTCGGCGCGAGCATTCCGAAAGAAATCACCCCTGAATTCGTGCGCGAAGAAATCGCCCGCGGCCGCGCGATCATCCCGGCCAACATCAACCACGTCGAACTGGAACCGATGATCATCGGTCGCAACTTCCTGGTGAAGATCAACGGCAACATCGGCAACAGCGCGCTGGGTTCGTCCATCGAAGAAGAAGTGGCGAAACTGACCTGGGGCATTCGCTGGGGCTCGGACACGGTGATGGACTTGTCCACCGGCAAGCACATTCACGAAACCCGCGAGTGGATCATCCGTAACTCGCCAGTGCCGATCGGTACGGTGCCGATTTATCAGGCGCTGGAAAAAGTGAATGGCGTCGCCGAGGACCTGACCTGGGAGCTGTTCCGCGACACGCTGATCGAGCAGGCAGAGCAGGGCGTCGACTACTTCACCATCCACGCCGGCGTGTTGCTGCGCTACGTGCCGCTGACCGCCAAGCGCGTGACCGGCATCGTTTCCCGTGGCGGTTCGATCATGGCCAAGTGGTGCCTGGCGCACCACAAAGAGAACTTCCTCTACACCCACTTCGACGAAATCTGCGAAATCATGAAGGCCTACGACGTCAGCTTCTCGCTGGGCGACGGCCTGCGTCCGGGCTCGATTGCCGACGCCAACGACGAAGCGCAATTCGGCGAACTGGAAACCCTCGGCGAGCTGACCAAGATCGCCTGGAAGCACGACGTGCAATGCATGATCGAAGGCCCGGGCCACGTGCCGATGCAGCTGATCAAAGAGAACATGGACAAGCAGTTGGAGTGCTGCGACGAGGCGCCGTTCTACACCCTCGGCCCGCTGACCACCGACATCGCACCGGGTTACGACCACATCACTTCCGGTATCGGTGCGGCGATGATCGGCTGGTTCGGTTGCGCCATGCTCTGCTACGTGACGCCGAAGGAACACCTGGGTCTGCCGAACAAGGATGACGTGAAGACCGGGATCATCACCTACAAGATTGCCGCTCATGCGGCGGATTTGGCCAAAGGGCACCCGGGCGCGCAGATCCGCGACAACGCCTTGAGCAAGGCGCGTTTCGAATTCCGTTGGGAAGACCAGTTCAACCTGGGCCTTGACCCGGACACCGCTCGCTCGTACCACGATGAAACCCTGCCGAAGGACTCGGCGAAGGTCGCGCATTTCTGTTCGATGTGCGGGCCGAAATTCTGCTCGATGAAGATCACTCAGGAAGTCCGCGAATACGCGGCCAACCAGCGGATCGACGCGGTCGACGTGGACGTCGCCCAGGGCCTGGCGGAACAGGCCGAGCGGTTCAGGAAAGAAGGCAGTCAGCTGTACAAGAAAGTTTGATCCCGCACTGATCGTTCCCACGTCTAGGCGTCGGACCGTCCGCACCGATCGTTCCCACGCAGAGCGTGGGAACGATCAACGGGTCAGCACAACAACAAATGTCCCTCTGAGATAACACCCTTGAGCATTCAACCCGGTACTTATTCTCCCGACCTCGCCGTGCCCGCCAATCAGCGAGTATTCGGCGGTCGCGACCTGTTTTCCCTATGGTTCTCCCTCGGCATCGGCCTGATGGTGTTGCAGACCGGTGCGCTGCTGGCGCCGGGGCTGGGTCTGTCGGGATCGCTGCTGGCGATTTTCCTCGGCACCCTGGTCGGCGTCCTGTTGCTGGCCGCCGTCGGCGTGATCGGCAGCGACACCGGCCTGTCGTCGATGGCCGCGCTGAAACTCAGCCTCGGCAGCAAAGGCGCGAGCCTGCCGGCGCTGCTCAACCTGCTGCAACTGATCGGTTGGGGTTCGTTCGAAATCATCGTCATGCGTGATGCGGCCAGTCTGCTCGGCACTCGTGCGTTCAGCGAAGGTTCGCTGTGGGCCAGTCCGATGTTGTGGACGCTGTGTTTCGGTGCATTGGCGACCTTGCTCGCGGTCAGCGGACCGTTGACGTTCGTGCGCAAGATCCTGCGCAAATGGGGCATCTGGCTGATTCTGGCCGCGTGCATCTGGCTGACCTGGAACCTGTTTGCCAAGGCTGACCTCGCCGCCTTGTGGGCACAGGCCGGGGATGGCTCGATGCCGCTCGCCGTGGGCTTCGACATTGCGATTGCGATGCCGCTGTCATGGCTGCCGCTGATCGCCGACTACTCGCGTTTCGGCAAGCGGGCCAAGAACGTATTCGGCGGTACGGCGATCGGTTTCTTCATCGGCAACTTCTGGCTGATGAGCCTGGGCGTCGCCTACACCCTGGCATTCGCGCCGAGCGGTGAAGTCAACGCGCTGCTGTTGGCGCTGGCCGGCGCCGGTCTTGGGATTCCGCTGTTGCTGATTCTGCTGGACGAGTCGGAAAACGCTTTCGCCGACATTCACTCGGCAGCGGTTTCCAGCGGGATTCTGTTGCGTCTGAAAGTCGAGCATCTGGCGTTGGTCATTGGTGTTATCTGCACCTTGATCGCCTTGCTCGCGCCATTGGCGCAATACCAGAACTTCCTGCTGCTGATCGGTTCGGTGTTTGCACCGCTGTTCGGCGTGGTGCTGGTGGATCACTTCATCCTGCGCAAACGCAGTGCCCAAGTGGCGTCGGCCGCGTTGCGCTGGCCGGCACTATTGGCCTGGCTGGGTGGCATCAGCACCTATCACTTGCTGGCCAATCTGTATCCGGATGTCGGCGCGACCCTGCCGGCGCTGGTGCTGGCAGGGCTGCTGCAACTGGTGCTCGGCCGGGCTTTCAGTTACGGCCGGGAAACAGCTCGGGCTTGAGAATGCCGTTCAGGCGCGGGTAAGGGATCTTCAGTTCGACGTGGCCCAGCGCATAAGGCGCGATCGTGGTCACGTCGTACTTGAGGATCACACCGCCGTAGGTCAGCGCCACGTTCGGGGTTTTGACGAACGGCCAGCTCTTCACGAATTCCGGTTCCTGATCGAGCTTGGTGCTGATCAGCCAGCTGTTGTGCGCCACTTGCGCCGCTTTCCAGAACGCCTCTTCCTGACCCGGCAGCAACATGTCCGCCAGAGTCAGCACTTTGTGCTGCTGACGCGAATAGTTGATGAAACCGCGTCCCGGCGTACCGTGGGCTCCGCCGGTGTCCAGGTAGCTCGACGTTTCGATGATCACCAGACCGTCATGCTGCTCGCGTACTTTCGCCTGCAAATAGCTGCTGTTGCGCGGGCCGGCGTTGGCCAGGAACTGCTCGCGATACGCTGCCAGCGTCGGCGCCACCGGGGCGTTCGGTGTGGTGCGGGTCATTTGCAGCAGACGTTTTTCGATGATGCCGTCCAACGCCGGTTCTGCCGGGAAGCGCAACGTATCGATGTTGACCAGTGGGCAGTCCTGGTTGGAACAACCCGGTTTCAGCGTTTCCGAGGCGTCGCGGGTGGTTTCCAGCGGCGTGCGGTAGTTGGGCTGGAACAGGCTGGCGCAAGCGCCCAGGGTCAGGGCGATGGCGGCCACGGAGGCGATTTTGAAAAGCGACATGGGCGTCCTTTCTGAAGCAGGGGAAGGCAAAAAGTTACCGCTTCGACTCTCAACGGAGCGGTCAGTTCGCCACTAAGCTAATTAGAGTGGGTTTCGCCTCCACCGTCCATCCCGCTGACAGTAAAGGGGCTGCATCAAACGTCACGGGCGCGTTAGGATGGCGCGAAGTCGAGGTCGCAAGAAGGCGCCTCGTGTTGGATTTGCAGTAAAGAGGATGCTCATGACCGATTTTGCCAAAGCCATTCCGAGCGCCGTCGATATCGTGCGACGCGAGCAGTGCTACAAGGGCTTCTACAAGCTCGACCGTCTGCACTTGCGCCACGAACTGTTCGCCGGTGGCATGAGCCGCGAAATCAATCGTGAAGTGTTCGTGCGCCACGATGCCGTGTGCATGCTGCCCTACGATCCGCAGCGCGATGAAGTGGTGCTGATCGAGCAGTTTCGCGTCGGTGCTCTGGGCAAGACGGACAACCCGTGGCTGGTGGAGCTGGTCGCCGGCCTGATCGATAAGGACGAACAGCCGGAAGAAGTTGCTCACCGCGAGGCACAGGAGGAAGCTGGGCTGGACATCAAGGCTCTGTGGCCGATGACCAAATACTTTCCGTCGCCGGGCGGCAGCAACGAATTCGTGCATTTGTATCTGGGGCGTTGCAGCACCGAAGGCGCAGGCGGCCTGCATGGGCTGGAAGAAGAAGCCGAAGATATTCGCGTCACGGTCTGGGCCTTTGAAGATGCTCTGCAGGCCGTACGCGACGGACGGATTGCCAATGCGGCGAGCATCATCGCCTTGCAGTGGCTGGCGCTCAATCGCGCCGAAGTGAGGGGGCTATGGTCGTAAACAAGTTGCGCGATCGCTACCGTGTCGACCTCGCGGGGCTGCAAGCCGCCTGCGAGGCGAACTACGCGCGCCTGATGCGACTGCTGCCGGACATGCGCAGCGACCCCGAAGCGCGGCGCATCGCCGTGACCCAGGGCGACCAGATGCTCGGCGTGCTGGCGCTGGAGGTGCTGCAGACCTGTCCGTACACCACGACCTTGCAGGTGCGCCAGGAACACAGCCTGCCGTGGCTGCCGGTGCCGCAACTGGAAGTGCAGGTGTATCACGACGCGCGCATGGCCGAGGTGATCAGTGCCGAGCATGCGCGACGCTTTCGCGGCGTCTATCCTTACCCGAATGCGGCCATGCATCAGCCGGATGAAAAGTCCCAGCTCAATCTGTTCCTGGGTGAGTGGCTGAGTCATTGTCTGGCGTGCGGACACGAATACGCGGCAGTCCGATAACCAGCGCAAGTTGTGAACTGCGTCCGGTTCGCCGGTTTCTCTTTGTGCTGTCCCCCCGCATAATTGCCGCACCTATCCAGTCCCGCGATCCCGGGGGAGAACGCCTTGCCGAGCGTATCGACTTTGACCACCGCCGACACGGCGTTGCTGGTGCAACTCTCTGACAGTCACCTGTTCGCCGAAGCGGATGGAACGCTGCTGGGCATGAATACCCGCGAGAGCCTGCAAAAAGTCATCGATCTGGTGCTCGAACAGCAACCGCGGATCGACCTGATCGTTGCCAGCGGCGACCTGTCCCAGGACGGTACGCTGGAGTCCTATCAGCTGTTTCGCCAAATGACGGCGCAGATCGATGCGCCGGCCCGCTGGATTCCCGGCAATCACGACGAACCGCAGATCATGGCGCAGGCGACGGTGAAGAGTGCACTGCTGGAGTCTGTGGTGGATGTCGGCAACTGGCGCGTGACCCTGCTCGATTCGGCAGTGCCCGGTTCGGTGCCGGGGTATTTGCAGGATGACCAACTGCAATTGCTCGCCCGTTCCCTGAGCGAAGCGCCGGATCGCCATCATCTGGTGTGCTTCCATCACCATCCGGTGTCGATCGGTTGCGCCTGGATGGAGCCGATCGGCTTGCGCAATCCGGAAGCCTTTTTCGAGGTGCTCGATCGTTTCCCGCAGGCCCGCGCCGTGCTGTGGGGGCATGTGCATCAGGAAATCGACCGCGAGCGCAACGGTGTACGGCTGATCGCCTCGCCATCGACCTGCATCCAGTTCGAGCCGGGCAGTGAAGACTTCAAGGTCGGCGAGCAGGCACCGGGGTATCGCTGGTTGCGCTTGTTGCCGGATGGGCGGCTGGAGACCGGCGTGGAGCGTGTCTCCGGTTTTGATTTTCAGGTGGATTACGGCTCCAACGGTTACTGATTGACGGGGGCAGCGCTGATTTCCTCGGGTGCTGGCCCAACATCCCCTGACTCCCTGTAAACTCCGCTTTCTTCAGCCGACGCCCAGGGAGCTCAAATGTCCGGTTCGATTCTCTATATCCATGGTTTCAACAGCGCGCCGGCCTCGAAGAAGGCCTGTCAGCTGGTCGAGGTGATGGAGCGGCTGGGTTTGAGCGATCAACTGCGTGTCCCGGCGCTGCATCACCACCCGCGCGAAGCCATCGGTCAGCTGGAGCAGGCAATCGCCGAACTCGGCCGGCCATTGCTGGTGGGAAGCTCGCTCGGCGGCTACTATGCGACTCACCTGGCCGAGCGCCATGGCCTGAAAGCCTTGCTGGTCAACCCGGCCGTCAGTCCACACCGGATGTTCGACGGATACCTGGGCACCCAGAAAAACCTGTACACCGACGAAACCTGGGAGCTCACCCACGACCACGTGACGGCCCTGGCCGAGCTGGAAGTACCGGCGCCGCAGGATCCGCAGCGATATCAGGTATGGTTGCAGACCGGAGATGAAACGCTGGATTATCGCCTCGCCCAGCAGTATTACCGGGCCTGTGCCTTGCGCATTCAGGCCGGCGGCGACCACAGTTTCCAGGGATTTGTTACACAATTGCCGGCATTGCTCAGCTTTGCCGGGATTGGCGCCGATACCTATCAGGCAATCGATTTCACCGCACTGTGAAGTCTTGCCCCATTTTCATTGAATCACTGACGACGAGACCCTATGGCCACTCCCAGCGCTAGCTCCTATAACGCCGACGCCATCGAAGTCCTCTCGGGCCTCGACCCGGTGCGCAAACGCCCCGGCATGTATACCGACACCAGTCGGCCGAACCACCTTGCCCAGGAAGTCATCGACAACAGCGTCGACGAAGCCCTGGCCGGCCACGCCAAATCGATCCAGGTCATCCTCCATGCCGATCACTCGCTGGAAGTCTGCGACGACGGCCGTGGCATGCCGGTCGACATCCACCCGGAAGAGGGTGTGTCTGGCGTTGAGCTGATCCTCACCAAGCTCCATGCGGGCGGCAAGTTTTCCAACAAGAACTACCAGTTCTCCGGCGGTCTGCACGGGGTGGGTATTTCCGTGGTCAACGCCTTGTCGACCCAGGTGCGGGTGCGGGTCAAGCGTGACGGCAACGAATACGAAATGACCTTCGCCGACGGCTTCAAGGCCACCGATCTGCAAGTGATCGGCACCGTCGGCAAGCGCAATACCGGGACCAGCGTGTACTTCGCGCCGGACCCGAAATACTTCGATTCGCCGAAATTCTCCATCAGCCGTCTCAAGCATGTGCTCAAGGCCAAGGCCGTTCTGTGCCCGGGGCTGCTGATCAGCTTCGAAGACAAAGGCACTGGCGAGAAGGTCGAGTGGCACTACGAAGACGGCCTGCGCTCCTATCTGGTGGATGCGGTCAGCGAATTCGAGCGCCTGCCGGACGCGCCGTTCTGCGGCAACCTGGCGGGCACCAAGGAAGCGGTCGAGTGGGCCCTGCTGTGGCTGCCGGAAGGCGGCACTTCGGTCACTGAAAGCTATGTCAACCTGATCCCGACGGAGCAGGGCGGTACCCACGTCAACGGTCTGCGTCAGGGCCTGCTCGATGCGATGCGCGAATTCTGCGAATTCCGCAGCTTGCTGCCGCGCGGCGTGAAGTTGGCGCCGGAAGACGTCTGGGAGCGCATTGCTTTCGTCCTGTCGATGAAGATGCAGGAGCCGCAATTCTCCGGCCAGACCAAAGAGCGCCTGTCGTCCCGTGAAGCGGCGGCTTTCGTTTCCGGTGTGGTCAAGGACGCGTTCAGCCTGTGGCTCAACGCCAACCCGGAAACCGGTCTGGCCCTGGCAGAGCTGGCGATCAGCAACGCTGGTCGTCGCCTGAAGGCCAGCAAGAAAGTCGAACGCAAGCGCATCACCCAAGGGCCGGCATTGCCGGGCAAACTGGCCGATTGCGCCGGGCAGGATCCGATGCGTTCCGAACTGTTCCTGGTGGAAGGTGATTCCGCCGGCGGCTCGGCCAAGCAGGCACGGGACAAGGAATACCAGGCGATCCTGCCGTTGCGCGGCAAGATCCTCAACACCTGGGAAGTCGACGGCAGCGAAGTCCTCGCCAGCCAGGAAGTGCACAACATCGCGGTGGCTATCGGTGTCGATCCGGGCGCCGAGGACATGAGTCAACTGCGCTACGGCAAGATTTGCATCCTCGCCGACGCCGACTCCGACGGCCTGCACATCGCGACCCTGCTCTGTGCCTTGTTCGTCCAGCATTTCCGCCCGCTGGTGGATGCCGGTCACGTCTATGTCGCGATGCCGCCGTTGTACCGCATCGACCTGGGCAAAGAGATCTACTACGCCCTCGACGAAGCCGAGCGCGACGGGATCCTCGACCGTCTGGTCGCCGAGAAGAAACGCGGCAAGCCGCAGGTCACCCGATTCAAAGGCCTGGGTGAAATGAACCCGCCGCAACTGCGCGAAACCACCATGGACCCGAACACCCGGCGCCTGGTGCAGTTGACCCTCGGGGACGACTTCGCCGAGACCTCGGAAATGATGGACATGCTGCTGGCGAAGAAACGTGCCGGCGACCGCAAGACCTGGCTTGAATCCAAGGGCAACCTTGCCGAGGTTCTGGCCTGATGCGGTTTGGCTGGACCTTGGCGGGTGCGTTGCTGCTGGGTTCGATGACGGTGTCGGCAGAGCCTGCGCAAGAGCTGCGCGTGCTCGCCGAACACCCGGTCGAAGGCATGCGCGGCGGCAACCTGTCGGGGCTGGCCTTGTGCGGCAATGACCTGTGGACCGTTTCGGATCGCGACGATGACCAGATTTATCGTCTCGATACTCGCGATCCCGTCTGGCAGGCGACTGCCGTGCGCATCGACCCGCCGCCAGTACCCGACAGCGGTTTGCCGTGGGGCATCAAGTCGCGGACCTGGGCGGCGTCGTTTGTTCGCGGCGGTGATCTGGATTTCGAAGGGATCACCTGCGACAGCGCCGGCAATCGCTACATTGTCAGCGAAGGCCATGCCGCCGTACTGCAAGTGCCGCCGCAGGGGCCGTCGTCATGGCTGAAAATCTCGCCGATGATGGTGCGCGAAGCGCGGGCCAGTGGCCTGCTACTGCAATTCAATGCGATCTTCGAAGGCCTGGCGATCAATCCGGCGGGCGATCAGATGTGGCTGGCTGCCGAGCGACAAAGCCGCGGTTTGTTGCTGATCAAACGCCAGCAGACGGTGTGGGATTGTGACGGTCGCTGTGTGCTGCTCAGTGAAGGCGGGATGGAAATGCAACCACCGCAGTTTCCCAAAGCCCGACCGGTCAATCGGGATTTTTCCGACGTGTCATTGTTCGACGGCAAACTGTTTACCCTGGAACGCAACGCCTACCAGATATGTCGCCGTGATGCGCAGACGGCCAAGGTCGAGCTCTGCTGGTCGTATGCCGCCGAGCTGTTGCAGGCCAATCGGCGTTATTCGCAGAACTTCGGGCTGGAAGAGGCGCTGGTGGTCGATGCTCAGGGTGCTTGGATCGGCGTCGACAACAATTTCGGCCCGCGCGCCGATGGCGAGGTTCGCCCGATCATCTGGCGTTTCGCTGCGCCTGAGGGTGGTTGGAGCGCCAAGCCGTGAGCCAGCCGCCGGGCAAGCGCGCCGGTCGGGTGCTGATGATTCTGGCGTGGTGCGCGGCGCTGTTTCTGGCCACGCGGTTTTTCGGCCAGTGGGAAGAACGCCAGCGTAATCCCAATGTGGAAGTGGCTTCGCAGCAGGGTAACGGTTTTATTGAAGTGAAATTGATCGGCAACGCCCAAGGACATTTTGTCGCCAGCGGCCTGATCAACGGCCGGCCGGTGGAGTTCATGCTCGACACCGGCGCGACCGACGTGGCAATCCCGGCCGAGGTGGCGAAAAACCTCCGGCTGGAAGAAGGTTTCGGTGTGACCCTGAGCACGGCCAATGGCCTGAGCCAGGGCTATCGCACCCGTATCGACCGCCTGCAGTTGGGCGACATCGTGTTGCGGGACGTCCGCGCACTGGTGGCGCCCGGCCTGCATGGCGATCAGGTGCTGCTCGGCATGAGCGCCCTGAACAAACTTGAATTTACCCAGCGCGGTGGCACCATGCTGCTGCGCCAGACAACGAACCGATGAGGCCCGCATGAGCGACTCCCTTGATCTCAGCCTGGACGGTGTAGAACGCCGCTCGCTGGCTGACTTCACCGAAAATGCCTACCTCAACTACTCCATGTACGTGATCATGGACCGTGCCCTGCCGCATATCGGCGACGGTCTGAAACCGGTACAGCGGCGTATCGTCTACGCCATGAGCGAGCTGGGGCTGGATGCCGATTCCAAGCACAAGAAGTCGGCGCGTACCGTCGGCGACGTGCTCGGCAAGTTCCACCCGCACGGCGACTCGGCGTGTTACGAAGCGATGGTGCTGATGGCCCAGCCGTTCAGCTATCGCTACACGCTGGTGGACGGCCAGGGTAACTGGGGTGCGCCGGACGATCCGAAGTCCTTCGCCGCCATGCGTTACACCGAAGCGCGGCTGTCGCGTTATTCCGAAGTGCTGCTCAGCGAACTGGGCCAGGGCACCGCAGACTGGGGCCCGAACTTCGACGGCACCCTGCAGGAACCTCTGGTGTTGCCGGCACGTTTGCCGAACATCCTGCTCAACGGCACCACCGGCATCGCCGTGGGTATGGCCACCGACGTACCGCCGCACAACCTGCGCGAAGTCGCCACCGCGTGCGTGCGCCTGCTCGATGAGCCGAAAGCTACGGTCGAACAGCTCTGCGAGCACATTCAGGGCCCGGACTATCCGACCGAAGCGGAAATCATCACCCCACGCGCCGACCTGCTGAAAATGTACGAAACCGGCAAGGGCTCGGTGCGCATGCGCGCCGTGTACCACGTCGAGGACGGTGACATCATCGTCACCGCGCTGCCGCATCAGGTCTCCGGGGCCAAGGTGCTGGAACAGATTGCTGCGCTGATGCAGGCCAAACCGTCGAAAGCGCCGCAGATCGCCGATCTTCGCGACGAATCCGACCACGAAAACCCATGCCGCATCGTGATCATCCCGGTCAACAGCCGTGTCGATCACGAAGCACTGATGCAGCACCTGTTCGCCAGCACCGAGCTGGAGTCGACCTACCGGGTCAACGTCAACATCATCGGTCTGGACGGCAAGCCGCAGCTGAAAAACCTCCGTGCGTTGCTGGTGGAGTGGCTGGAGTTCCGCGTGCTGACCGTGCGTCGCCGCCTGCAATTTCGCCTCGACAAGGTCGAGCGCCGGCTGCACCTGTTGGACGGTTTGCTGATCGCCTACCTCAACCTGGATGAAGTGATCCACATCATCCGTACCGAGGAACACCCGAAAGCCAAGCTGATCGAGCGTTTCGCCCTCAGCGAAATCCAGGCCGACTACATCCTCGACACCCGTCTGCGTCAGTTGGCGCGACTGGAAGAGATGAAGCTGCGCGACGAGCAGGACGAACTGCTCAAGGAACAGGCCAAGCTGCAAGCCCTGCTGAGCAGCGAAGCCAAGTTGAAGAAACTTGTGCGCAGCGAACTGTTGAAAGATGCCGAAACTTACGGCGATGACCGTCGGTCGCCAATCGTTGAACGTGCCGAAGCCAAGGCGCTGACCGAGCACGATCTGCTGCCGAACGAGAAAGTCACCGTCGTGCTGTCGGAAAAAGGCTGGATCCGTTCGGCCAAGGGCCACGATATCGACGCCACCGGCCTGTCGTACAAGGCCGGGGACGGCTTCAAGACTTCGGCGGCGGGGCGTTCGAACCAGTCGGCCGTGGTCATCGACTCCACGGGCCGCAGTTACTCGCTGGCCACTCACACCCTGCCATCGGCACGGGGTCAGGGCGAGCCGTTGACCGGCCGTCTGACGCCACCGCCGGGCGCAACGTTCGAGTGTGTGCTGATGCCTGAGGAGGATTCGCTGTACGTCATCGCCTCCGACGCCGGCTACGGTTTCGTGGTGAAAGGCGAAGACCTGCAGGCCAAGAACAAGGCCGGCAAGGCGCTGTTGAGCCTGCCGAACAACGCCAAGGTGATCGCGCCGCGTCCGGTGGCCGATCGCGAACACAACTGGCTGGCCTCGGTGACGACCGAGGGTCGCCTGCTGATCTTCAAGATCAGCGATCTGCCACAATTAGGGAAGGGCAAAGGCAACAAGATCATCGGTATTTCCGGTGAGCGTGTGGCCAGTCGCGAAGAATATGTCACGGACATCGCCGTTCTACCGGAAGGCGCCACCTTGGTGCTGCAGGCCGGAAAACGCACCTTGTCGCTGAAAGCCGACGACCTCGAACACTACAAAGGTGAACGTGGTCGCCGTGGTAACAAACTGCCACGTGGCTTCCAGCGGGTGGATGCGCTGCTCGTCGAAAACCTCAATTAGGCGTCCCAGACGCTCCGATCTACGATTTAACCCGTAGATCGGCGCTTTGGCGCTGGAGTCGGAACGCATATTCACGGATGATATGGCCTTTCCAAGCGCCGGCGTGGCCGAGCGTTCTTCATATTTATTGAGTATTTTCACTGTGGTCAGCCTTGTGGCGGCCACCTGGACGGGATGATGACTTCTCTGCGCCCCCTTATTTTCCTGCTCGCCGGCGTTCTTGGCCTGGCGGGTTGCAGCGTTCACCAGCCGGTGTCGCTGTATCAGCTGGACAGCGGAAGTCCGGCCCAGCCTGCGCAAAGCGCGGGCATGGCAGTTTTGCTGGGCCCTGTGATCGTAGCCGATTACCTGCAACGGGAAACCCTGTTGCAGCGTCAACCGGACGGCAGCCTGCAAGCTTCGACCGATGGTCGCTGGGCCGGAAGCCTTTCGTCGGACATCGATCAGTTGCTGTTGCGTCAGGTTGCCGGTCATCTGGACAGTCAGCGCGTCGTGCTGGCGCCGGCCACCGTGGGCTTCACTCCGGACGTGCAGGTGCTATTGACCATTACGCGTCTGGATTCCGGTGCCAAGCAACCGGCGATTCTGGACGCGCAGTGGCGCCTGATCGACCGTCGTGGTCAGGTGCGGGACAACCGCATCGTGCATCTGCAGGAACAGCATGCCGGCACCACCGCCGCGCAGGTGCAGGCACAGGGCGTACTGTTGCAGCGCCTGGCGGAGCAGCTGTCGGTAGCGCTCAAGCCGTTGGCCAATCAGCCACCGGTGGCCGAGGCGCCGCGCAAACCGGCACCGAAGCCGGCAGCACCGGCGGCGGAAGCCGAGAAGCAGCCGAAAATACCGATGGCTTCGCCGATTCGTACGGATATGGAAGTGTTTCGCTTCTAGGACTGGATCGAGTCAGAACAGAGCCCGCCCTGTGCGGGCTTTGTTGTGTCTGGACGTTGGTGGATCCATGCTTTGGTGCCCGGCTGGAAAAAGCCCCTCACCCTAACCCTCCCGAAACGTCGGACCGCCCGTAGGGAGAGGGGACTGACCGAGATGTCTGGCGTCATACATCGACCTGAAAGATCTTGGCGATTATGGATTCAAAGCTGGGCGTTCAAGTCGCTGCAGCTCTTCAATATTCCCGGATCGGTTCCCTCTCCCTACGGGCGGTCCGACGTTTCGGGAGGGCTAGGGTGAGGGGGCTCTTCAGGGTCAGGCGCAATCACGAAAACCCCATGTCTAGTCCTGAAATAGGTTTACACCTGTTTCACCCTAACGCCCGATGCACCGCATCGGGCGTTTTGTATTTTAAGGACAGGTGCGGGCGCTCCTGGT